>JAYUEQ010000220.1:0-9358 GCA_043739205.1 Thermoleophilia bacterium | reverse complement strand
TTGGATTGCGCGTGCACGATTCCCTACCATGTTCGTTTCTAACGTGCAACGCGGACGGACAACTTCCTGCCGCACGTTGCTGAAAAGGTAAACGCAACGTACGGTCCGCGTGCAGTGAACTACATGCATCGGACGTTGTACATGGCTCGGCGCATGGCCGATGGACATCACATGCCCGCAACGCGTCCGAAGTAGTCGTCGACAACGCGCGCACGGGGCGCGCCGAACCGTCTATTCGATCGGTTCGTTCTGGACGTTGTGCTCGGTGGCGTACTCGTCGGTGAGCTTGTTCACCACGTCCATGCCCTCGCTGTAGGCGTAGTTGATCTTCACGAATGGCTGCCACTTTTCGGGCAGCGCGTCCTCCGGGAAGATCGCCTCGACCGGGCACTCGGGCTCGCAGGCTCCGCAGTCGATGCACTCCTCCGGGTCGATCACGAGGATCCGGCCGGCCTCGTGAATGCAGTCCACGGGGCAGACGTCGACGCAGGAACGATCTTTGATGTCGATGCAGGGCTCGGCGATGATGTACGTCACGGCGGCCTACTCTAGCGACGAGAGAAGGGGGTCGATCAGTTCATGTGTCCGTTCGAAGAGCGCGGATTTCGCGACAACCTGATCGAACCCTGCAGCGTGAGCGCGCCGCAATCCCTCCGTGTCGGTGTGGTTCGTGAAGCCGAGGATCGGCACGTCCGGATAGTTGTCGGCAACGTCGTTCGCATCGATCCGAGCGATGTCGGCGATCACGAGATCGGGTGGCTCGACCCCATCCGTCGTCTGGAAGCGATGCTCCGGCAAGAGCGCCTCGAGCTTCCCCCGGATGAAGAGGTCGACCCCGCACAGGAGGATCGTTGCCATGCCTGAACCCGACGTTAGCACCGTGATCGGCTCCTACCAACACGGCCTCGAGCTCTCGCGTCGCGGTCAGTTCTTCGAGGCGCACGAGGCGTTCGAGACCGCGTGGCGCGCCTGCGCGACCTCGGAGCGCGACTTCTTCCAGGGCCTCGTCCACGTCGTCGTCTCCTCCTACCAGGGAGGTCGCGGCCGGCCGGTCGCCGCCGAGCGCCAGCGGATCAAGGCACTGAAACGGCTCCAGTCGTTCGAACCGACGCACCGCGGTCTTGACGTGGTCGCGCTCCGCGCCGCGCTAGATCGTGCTGAGCCCGATCCGCGTCAGTATCTGGTCGATCGCGGTGCTCAGCCACCAGTCGCGGTTGAAGAAGAGCAGCAGGCCGAGCCCGACGAGCGTGGCGCCTGACACGCGTTGGACGACCGCGTAGTGATCGCGCACCCAGCGGAACGCCCGCATCGCGTGCGCGAAGGCGAGCCCGGCGACGACGAACGCGGCGCCGAGACCAAGCGAGTAAGCGGTCAGGAGGACGATGCCTCGCGCGATCGTCCCGGAGCCCGACGCGAGTACGAGAATCGACGCGAGCACCGTCCCGATGCACGGTGCGGCACAGACAGCGAACGCGCCACCGAGCAGCGCGTTTGAACCTCGCCGCCGGGCGTGCCGCAGGAGCCCGGGGGCGAACGTGCGCTCCGGCCACGGCAGGAGCCCGAGGAACGCGAGCCCAAGCACGACGAGTACGAAGCCGGCGATCTTCAGCTGCGTCTGCTTGTCGACCGTGCTGCCGACGGCGGCTGCGCCCGCCCCGAGCAGCACGAAGATCACCGTGAAGCCGAGAATGAACGGGAGGCTCGCGACGACGATGCGCCGCCCCACGCCGCGCTGACCGAGCCGGTCGACCTCGACCGCCGAGATCGCGGAGAGATACCCCGGCACGAGCGGCAACACGCAAGGTGTGATCACCGAGAGCAGCCCCGCGAGGAACGCGATCGGCACCTTCTCAAGCATCGAAGCGCTTCAGCTCCTCGTCGACGCGCCGCTCGTCCTCCGGGTCGAGCGGACGTTGTGGCGCGTCGGTACCGGTTGTGCGGACCGCCTGCCACCGCCGCGCGCCGAAGGCGAGCGCCGCGGCTCCGAGCAGGATGCCGCCAAGCGGCAGCACCCATGCGATCAGGTCGAACCCGTGCGTCTGGGGCGTCGAGAGCACCGCAGGCCCGAACTGGGAGACCATCGAGTCGATGATCTGGGAATTCGTGCGGCACGCCTTGATCTGCCGTGCGATCTCCTGCTTCATCTCGATCGCGAACGTCGAGCTCGACTCGTCGAGCGTCGTGTGGCAGGTGATGCAGACGAGTCGCGTCTCGAGGTAGGCCTGGCTCCCCTGCTGCTTGCATGCGGCCGCGGGAGCCGCGAGGACGAGCGCCGCCAGCGCGGCGAGGGCGAGCCTCACGACCGAAGCGCGCGACGAACGCCGTCGTCGATCTGCGCGCGGGATGCCTGCCCCGTGATGTGCGGCGGCACGACACGGCCGAGGCGATCGATGAAGAACGTCTCGGGCACCCCCGTCACGCCCCACTTCGGCCATGTGCTCCCCAGGGCGTCCCTGACGTTCGTGTAGGTCACGTCGTAGCGCTTCAGGTATGCGCGCGCCGGGCCTTTGAGGTCCTGCGCGTTGACGCCGAGGAAGACGACGTCACTGCGCTTCGCGCTCCACGCGCGGGAGGCCCGGGCGACGTCGCGCGCTTCGAGCTTGCAGGGGTAGCAGGAGGACTGCCAGAAGTTGACCACCACGACCTTGCCCCGCAGCGAGGCGAGGCTGAGCCGTCCCGATCCGGTCAACAACGGAAGGTCGAGCTTCGGCGCCGGGACGACCTTGCCCTGGTCGACCTTGACGGCGATGCCCGGCCCGTTCTGGTGCGCGAGGTCCCAGACGAGCAGCCCGAGCAGCGCGAGAACCGAGACGACCGCGACTGCTCGAAGCGCGCGCATCAGAGGACGAAGACCGTCGTTCCGATGTCCACGTGGTCGAACAGCCACTCGGCGTCGGGCACCTGCATCCGGACGCAGCCGTGCGAGGCGCTGTAGCCGATCGAACTGGGGGCATCGGTGCCGTGGATGCCGACGCCGGGAGCGTCGAGGCCCATCCACCGCGTGCCCAGCGGGTTGTTCGGGCCCGGCGGCACCGGTTTGAGGCCACGTGCCCAACTGCTCGAGGTCGGCGGGTACCACCACGGGTTGCGGTACTTGACGACGATGTGCCACGTGCCCCGCGGCGTCGGGTAGATCGCCTGGCCCGTCGCGACCGGGAAGGTGCGGGAAAGCTTGTTCTGCTTGTAGAGGTACAGCCGGTTGATCGACCGGTTGATCACGATCACTTCGGCGTAGGTGCCAACGGAGACCTTCGGTGCGACCGGCCTCGTGTGCACCCGGACCGGCAGACGCGTATTGCCGCGCAAGGCTGCGACGATCCGCTCGGTGAGACGCGCCGCGTCGAGACGGCTGCCGGCTTTGTCCTTGGTCAGGAACGGCTTGCCGTTCTTGAGCTTAAGCGTGGCGTCGACCGGAGCATGTGCGAAGCGCTTCTCGAGGCTCGCGACCCAGGCGCGGAGCGGAGCGCCGCGCACCGCGACGACGAGTTCGACGTTCGTGCCTGCCGTTGACACCCGCGCCCGCGCGACGGCGGTCTCGACGTACACCGAGGCGAACTTCGCCGGGTCGAGATCGACGCGCGCCCGGTCGACGTAGACGGCGAGCGGCCGCGCGAACGCTTTGTGCACCACCGAGATCGCGTCACCAGCGCGCAGCCCGCCAACGCGCACGCCGGCGACGCGGACGCCCGCCGGGATCCCGCTCTGCGTCGTCGGCATCGTGGTCGTCGTGGCGATAGTCGTCGTCGACCCCGTCGTCGTCGACGACGAGGTGGTGACGTCGGCGATCACAGCGCCGGAGAAGGCTCCTGCAGCCATGAAACCGAGCACGAAGAGAAGAACGACGTACAGACGCTTCACAACGCAAGCAGTGTAGCCAGGGTCATTTCCGGGTCGTCAGAGACGATCCCGTCCACGCCCGCGGCCGCCACGCGCCGCACGCCGCGCTCGTCGTTAACCGTCCAGGCGAGCACCGGGGCACCGAGCCGGTGCGCGGTCGCGACCGCTGCCCGCGAGCAGAGCGTGTGATGCAGCGAGAGCGTGTTCGACCGCGCCCAGTGCAGGAGCACGGGCACCCGAACGGGCATCGCCTGGCGGAGGGCCGTCGCCCCCGCCCGCTGCAGCGGGCCCGGCCAGCGCAGGTTGGAGACGCCGAGCCGGTCGCGCGGGTAGCCGATCGCACGCGGCACCTCGGGTGCCAGCCGTGCGAACCGTCGCGAGCTGACGGCGAACGCCGTCGAGATGACCGCCCGCTCCGCGACACCGTGCCGCCGAATCGCCTCGAGCACCTCCACCTCGTAGCCCGGCAGCTTCACGTCGAGGTGCACGCCCACTCCCTGCGACGCCAGGAACTCCAGCGCGTCGTCAAGTGAAATTGCGTTGGCCGGCAGTTCGTCGAGCGAGTGCCCAAGTCGCAGCCCGGGCGAGATGTCGAACTCGACGAGGTCGACGTGCGCCGCGACCGCCGCCTCGAGCGCCGCGAGCGTGTTCTCCGGCGCGACGGCTGCGGCGCCGCGGTGGCCGATCACGAGCGGGCGCCCCCCGGCGGCGCGGCGCAGGTTCACGTGCGCCGGATGACGACGATCGCGCAGTCGTCCGGCAGGTCGCCGCCCGCGTAGTCGCGGCACGCCGCAAGCAGCTCGTCGGCGAGCACCTGCGCCGGCTGTGAGGCGTTCGCGGCGAGCACTGCGTCCATGCGGTCCTGCCCAAAGAGCTCGCGGCCGCGACGCGATTCGAGCACGCCGTCGGTGTAGAGCACCACCGCGCCGCCCGGCGGCAGCTCCGCGCGCACGTGCTCGTAGGTCTGCGCCGCGTCGATCCCGAGTGCGAGCCCGCCGCACTCGAGCCCGGTGAGGGTGCCGTCCGGGTGGACGAGCCGGGGCACGGGATGACCGGCGCTCGCACAGAGCACCTCCCCGCCGGGATCGACTGTGAGGTACGCCATCGTGATGAACTTGCCGACGGCAATCTCGCCGACGACCACCTCGTTCGCGTGCGCGAGAAAGTCCGACGGCTCGGAATGCTCGCGAGCAAGCGAGCGGAACACGAACTTCGCCATCGCCATGTCGGCGGTCGCATCGATCCCGTGACCGGTCACGTCCCCGAGGACAACGGCGAGCCGGCCGTCGGGCAACTCCATGAAGTCGAACACGTCACCGCCGACGTCCACCTGCGCCGCCGACTCGTAGACGGTGCCGACGTCGAGCCCTGCGACTGCGGGACGCTCGCGTGGCAGCAGCGACTGCTGCATCGTCTCTGCGAACTGCTTCTGCTGCTGGTAGAGCCGCGCGTTGTCGATGGCGAGCGCGGCCTGCTGGGCGATCGTGCCGGCGGTCGTCAGCGTCTCCGCGCTGATCGGGCGCGCTGGATCGAGGCAGAGGATCGTCAGCTGCGCCAGCAGCTCCGTGGCGGTCGCGATCGGTAGCAGCGCCGCGGTCGAGCCCTTGTCGAGGAACGGGATCAGCAGCGCGTGCGCGCCGCCGAGCCGCCGCGCTGTCGGGATGTCGAGCATGAGGGGCTCGTGCGTGCGCGGCGGGCGCGGCTGTGGGCGCTCGAGGATCGTGCGCACTGCGTCGTCCAGGCGTGACTCGGCGACGTGCACCGCGCGCGGCACGAACTGATCGCCGCGCTCGTCCGGGACCCGGATCACGGCTGCGTCGACCCCGAGAACGTCCACGATCGTCGACGTGACCGTCGCAAGCGTCTTCTCGAGCGAGAGGCTCTGCGCGAATGACCGCGAGATCTCGTAGAGCGCGTTCACCTGACGTGAGCTCTGCCGCTCCGTCTCGAGCACCTCGCCGAGCGCCTCCCCCAGCTGCTTCGTGCGCTCGTGCAGGCGCGCGTTCTGCACGGCGACGGCGAGCTGTGCGGCGAGTGCCGTTAGGAGTGCGGCGTCGCTTTCGCCGATCGTGCGCGCGCCCGGGTAGACGATCAGCAGGCCGATCGATTCGTCCTGCACGTGCAGCGGAACCGCGACGGCCCCGTCCTGGCCCGCAGACGCCAACGCGGCCCGCGCAGGCGCAAGAACCGGATCGCTGTCGTCGACGCGCGCGTGGATCGCTGCGCGGGCGCGCAGCGGGCCCGAGAGGGCGTCGCTCAGCCGTCCCGCGATCTCGTCGTGCCCGGCGGCAAGCCCACGGCCGGCCGCGGCGAAGAGCCGACCGTCCTCGCGGAGGTACACCCCGACCTGCCCGACCTGCAGAAGCTCGGCGATCCGTTCGACCGCGGTTTCGAGCGTATGTGTGAGCGAGAGCCGGGCGATGGCCTCGCCGATCACCTCGAGCAACGCGCGTGTGCGCACGAGCTCCGACTCGAGCTCGGCGGCGTGCTCGGCGGAGCGCAGTGCGTGCGCGGCGCGCGCCGCGAATGCCGCCAGCGAGGGCAGCTCGGCCTCCGCGGGGACCGAATCCTCGGAGTAGAAAAGCTGGAGCGCCGCGAACGGCGGCTGGCCGAGCGCGAGCGTCGCGACGTGGGTCGCACGCCCCGGCAAAGCGGGATCATGGTCGACGGTGGTCGGCCGCCAGGACTCGACTGCTTCACGGACGAGCTCCGCAGCCCGGTCGAGCCCGTCCTCGACGGGCCCGAGCGACGAGATCAGCTTCTGTGAACCGTCTGCGCCCACATGCCACAGCGCGCCGCCACGCGCGCCGGTCGTCTCGACGGCTACCCGGACGGTCTGTTGCGCCGCGCGGAGCACGTCGCCGCCCGCTGCCAGTGCGTCGCCGGCGAGCTCAAGCCACTTCGCCCGCGTGGTCGCCGTGCCCGTTTCCGGTGCGAGTGTCCGCACGGCGAGTGCGAGCTGCGCGCCGACGAGATCGGCGATCGCGCGATCGTCGTCGTCGAAGTCGTCGCCGATCCGAACGAGCTCGACCGACCCGACGACCCGGCCTGCTGCACGCGCGATCACGACGAGCACGCCCGAAGCGCGCGCGCGTTCCGCGGCCCGCCGCGTCGGCTCGGGAACCTCCCCGGCGAGCACCGCCTCGCAGGACGCACGGGTCCCCGCGACCTCGGCGCCGAGCGCCGAGCCCTCCGGCGCCATCGCGCGCGCGACGAGCTGTCCATCGGCATCGAGCACCCGCAGCACGGCCAGATCCGCGCGGGCTGCTTCCGCTGCAGCGCGGGCGATTGCTCCGAGTGCAGAGCGCAGATCACCGCTCGCGGCGACCTCCGCCGCTGCCCGTGCGAGCGTCTCGACGGGCAGCCGCTGGGCCTCGACGACCATCCTAAGAAGAGATATTGCCTACACTTTCGATATGGCAGAGTTCGCCCCGCTCGAGGAGGAGACGCCCTCCCTGGATCCCCGTGCGATCGAGCGGAATTACCGCCGCGAACGGGCGCGCCGCCGCGCGAAGGTCGAGCGCCGGAGCGCCGTCAAGCGCTCGAATGTGCGCTTCTGGGTGTCGATGCTGATCCTGGCGTTCGTGACCGCGTTCGTGATCCTCGCGGCCTGGCACGAAGTCCAGACCCTCTTCGGCGTCTGAGCTCTGCCGAGCGCAGAGCGGTGACAGGCGATGCTGCCGACCGAAGTGATGCCCATAATGGGGCCGTGGAGACCCCTGACTTCTTCGAGCTCGATCCGCCGGATCCCGGTCCGGCCACCGCGGCGGGCTACACCCGCCCTGCTCCCTCAGGAGGCCTCTGGGCTGCCGGCGAGCGGATCACCTGGATTTCGGGGCTCGTTCTGGCGCTCTCGTCGTTCATGGACTGGTACGCCGGCTCCGGTGTCGGCGTGAAGCTTGCGGTGATCGGCTGGCACAGCGGCGTGCTCGGGAAGCTCGTCTTCTTCATCGGGCTTGCGGTGCTCGCGCTCGTCGCCCTGCACGAGCTGGGCTTCGAGCTTCCGCCGTCGGTTCCAGAGAGCCTGCTCGTTCTCGGCCTCGGAGCCCTGGCCGCGATCTTCGTCCTGATCCGGATCATCTCGATCCCCGACGCTGTCCTGCCGGCCGACGGCCGTGGGATCGGCATCTGGATCGCGCTTATCGCATCGCTGGGCGTGATCGCCGGCGGGCTCGTGCGAGCAGCAGAAGAGCTGTAAGCACGCCGAGCAGGGCACCGGCGAGCACGTCCGTCGGGTAGTGCATCCCGTTGTAGATACGCGAGAGCCCGATCAGCGTCGCGAGCACGAAGAACGGCACACGCAGGCGAGGCGCAAACGTGGAAAGCACTGTCGCGCAGGCGAACGACGTCGCTGTGTGCCCGGACGGGAACGAGTGCGCGCTCGACGCGGGGCCGAGCTGCGTCTCGAACGGGCGGTGACGATGGACGACGAGCTTCCCGGCTTCTGCGAGGAGGTCGGCGGCCACGTCGGCGACGAGGACGGTGACGAAGATCGCCGGCCGCCGCCACAGCAGCGCGAGCACGACCGCGATCGCGAGCCAGACCGCCCCGAGCGTGCCGATCCACGACAGGCCAATGAAGAACCAGTTCAGCCAGCCGACTCGCTGGCCGACGATCCAGTGCTCGAGGTGACGCTCCCAGATCAAGCAGGAACGAGTTGCTTGGCGCGCTCGATCAGCTGCTGCGGATCGAACGGCTTGCCGACGAAGGCGCGGGCGCCGCGTTCCTCTGCTTCGCCCGCCGAGTTCGCGTCGACCTGACCGCTGAACATGATCACCGGGATCGAGCCATAGCGCTCCTGCATCCGCTGCAGCATCTCCCAGCCGTCGACGCCGGGCATCACGACGTCGAGCAGCACGAGCTCGGGTGCCTGATCCTCGATCGAACCAAGCGCCTCTTCGGCGCTCGAGGCTTCCCGAACCGTGTACCCCTCCATCTCGAGGTTGACCCGCATGAACTCGCGGAGGCGGGCGTCGTCGTCGACGACGAGGACGAGCGGCCCGGCCGACTTGCCGCCGGGACCGGAACGATCGAGGAACGCCTCGAGATCGCGGCGGCGGTAGCGGCGATGACCCCCCGGGGTATAGAACGCCGGCACACGGCCCTGGTCGGACCACTTCCGGATCGTCGATTGCGCGACGCCGAGGAACTTGGCCGCCTGGCCGAGCGTCAGCCAGTCGGGCTCACCGGTCGGAACGCGTCTCCCGGGGTACGTCATGTCCTCAAAAGTAGCCAAAGCTCCCGATACCTAAACCGCGATTACTTGTTTGGAACAGTCACCGTCACAGTTGCGCGCGCTGCTGGGGCGAGCGGCAAAGGCTGAAGCGTCCGGATCAGCGTCTGCGTGCCGCCCGGATCGGGGTTGTCGTTGAGCGCCTGGCCGAGGCCGATGCCGAGCGCAAAAACGAGCAGCACGAGGGCCGCGAGGAGGAGCCGGCGGATCACGGGCGGTAGTCGACCGCGCCGCGGGCATAGACGTGGAACGCGGCGTCTGCGACCGTTCCCGCCTCGGCGGCCGGCG
>JAYUEQ010000219.1:0-4400 GCA_043739205.1 Thermoleophilia bacterium | reverse complement strand
CTCGCTCTTCGAGGCGGAGCTCCGCAGCGAGCTCCCCGCCGGCGCCGACATCTTCGACGCGCACACGCATCTCGGCACCGACATCGACGGCATGCTCGGGCAGTACGACGAGCTCGAGGCGGCGATGGATCGCTACGGCGTGTCGCGCTGCTTCTTCTTCTGCCTCGACGAGCCCGACCGGCATCCGTCCTTCAGCGCCGCGAACGACCGGACGCTCGCGTTCGCCGAGCGCAGCGGCGGCCGGCTGATCCCGTTCGTCCGCCTCGATCTCGAGGAGTCGCCGATCGACGAAGCGCGCCGCTGCCTCGACGCGGGCGCGCGCGGCATCAAACTGCACCCGCGCGCTCAGAAGTTCACGGCCACGGATGAGCGGCTCGCGCCGGTGTTCGAGATCGCGGCCGAACGACGCGTGCCGATCCTCATCCACGGCGGGCGCGGCCTGCCGCCGATCGCGAACGGGCTGCGGGCGCTCGTCGACCGCTACCCCGAAGCGACACTGATCATCGCGCACGCGGGCATTGCCGATCTCGCGGCGCTCGCAGACTGCATGGCAGGCCGCAAGGGCGTCCTCTTCGACACCTCGACGTGGAGCCCGATCGACCTGCTCGACTTCTATCGCCTGATCCCACCGGAGCAGGTGCTCTACGCGAGCGACTACCCGTACGGGCAACAACCCAACTCGCTCCTGAGCGCGGTGAAGACGACGCGGTTTGCGGGGTACTCCGACGACCAGGTTCGCGCGATGCTCGCGGGCACCGCCAACGCGCTCGCCGACGGCCGGGAGCTCCCGGAACCGACGACGCCGCTCGGCAAGGACACGCTGACCCAGTCGATGCAACTCGCGCGGATCCACCAGTATCTGTCGATGGCGACACCGCTCCTCTGGATGCGGCAGCCCGACACGATCGGCGTGCTCGGTCTCGCGATCAACACCTGCGCAGAGCGCAACGGCCATGTCGAGTCGATCGAGAAGATCGAGGAATTGCTCGTCGCTGCGCGGGACCTGTGGGCCGAGGTTCCCTCACTCGACGAAGCAGACCAGCGCGACGCAGGACGTTTGACGCATCGACTGATCCACATCGCGGACATCGAAGCGGTGACCGCGTGATCAACGTCAACGGACACGACTACGAGGTGCACGGTGCCGTCGGCACGACACTGGCCGAGGCGCTGCGTGACGAGCTCTCACTCACCGGGACGAAGGTCGCGTGCGGTGAAGGGCACTGCGGCGCGTGCACGGTACTCGTCGACGGGATCCCGACGCTCTCGTGCATCACGCTCGTGCACGCAGTCGACGGTGCGAAGGTGACGACGATCGAGGGCTTGCGTGACCACCGGATGGTGCACTCGTTCGTCCGCGCGGACGCACTGCAGTGCGGCTTCTGCACGCCGGGCCAGATCGTGAGCGCGGTCGCGCTCGTCGACGCGACGGCCGAGCCGTCGACGGAGGAGATTCGACATGCGATGGCGGGCAACCTCTGCCGCTGCGGCGCGTATCCGAAGATCGAGGAGGCGATTCGCACGTGGCAAGACTGATCCGCACCGAGAAGGAAGTCGAAGGCAGGTTCGAGGAGGTCTGGCTCGTCGTCGAAGAAGACGCCCTGCAGCAGTGGCCCGCCGGCGCACGCGAGGTCGTGGGGCAGCCCGCGACGCGCATCGACGGTCTCGAGCGCGCCCGAGGTGAAGCGGTTTACACCGCGGATCTCAAGCTGCCCGGAATGCTGCACACCGCAGTGCTGCGCTGCCCCTACGCGCACGCGCACGTTTCGAGCATCGACCTCGCGCCCGCACTGGCGCTGCCCGGCGTGCACGCGGCGATCGGTCCGCGCGACATCGCGCAACTCGCAGAAGAGTGCGGCTACGAGGGCACCCCCGTCGCTGCGGTCTGCGCTGACACGTTCGAGCAGGCACGCGCAGCAGTCGCCGCGATCGCAATCGAATGGGAGCAACTCGAGGCCGTGCTCGACCCCGACGACGCAGTCGCCCGCAAGCAACTGATCGGCGAGCCGCGCGAGAACGCACGCGGCGACCTCACAGCGGGCCTCGCGGAGGCCGACGTCGTCGTCGAGGGCGAATACCGCACACAGGTCGTGCTGCACAGCTCGATGGAGACGCACCAGTCGGTCGTCCAGTGGCTCGGCGACACGCTTGAGGTCTACATCTCGACGCAGTACATCTGGGGCGTGCGCGAGGAGATCTCGAGCGCGCTCGGGATCCCCGGCGACAAGGTGCGCGTCGTCTGCGAGTACATGGGCGGGGGCTTCGGCTCGAAGAACAGCCCGGACGAGCACACGTTCATAGCGATCGAGCTGGCCAAGCGCGCGAACCGTCCGGTTCGCTGCGCATTGACCAGGCGTGAGGAGAACCTCGCGTCGGGCAACCGCAACGCGACGATCCAACGCCTGACGATCGGCGCCAAGGCCGACGGGACACTGACGGCGCTCGGGGGCGAGTACGTGAACGCGACCGGCTGGGGCGGCTGGTCGTCTCCGGTCGAAGGCCCGATGCAGTCGCTCTATGCGTGCCCGAACGTGAAGACCACGACGTGGGCGGCGAAGATCAACCAGCCGCCGATGAAAGCGTTCCGCGCGCCGGGCTTCGTCGAGGGCACGTTCGGCCTCGAGTCGCTCATGGACGTGCTCGCGTCGAAGCTCGGGATGGACCCGCTCGAGTTGCGGCGCAAGAACCACGCCGACAGCGACCCGAGCGGCGAGAAGCCTTACAGCAGCAAGAACCTGATCGAGTGCTATCGCCGTGCCGAGCCACATTGGGAGCGCCGCCACGACGTGCGCGCACGCTCGACCGACACGGTCAAGCGCGGAGTCGGAATGGCCTCGCAAGTCTGGTACGGCGGCGGCGGCCCGCCGAGCTACGCGTGGATCCGAGTCGGCTCCGACGGACGCGCGAACGTCGTCACCGCGATGCAGGACATCGGCACGGGCACGAGGACGGCGATGGCGCAGATCGCCGCCGAGGAGCTCGGCATCCCGCTCGACCACGTGACGGTCAGCCTCGGCGACTCCGCACGCGGGCCGTTCGCATCGCTCTCCGCCGGCTCGTCGACGACGCCGTCGATGGGACCGGCCGTGCGCGCAGCTGCAGCGGATGCGAAACGACAGATCATCGAGATCGCCGCGCAGCGTTTCGACCTCGAAGAGCGCGTGCTCGAACTGCGCGGCGGCAACGTCATCTCCGCGGACGGGAAGCTCAATGCACCACTCGTCGAGGTGATCGGGCTGCTCGAGAACGCGCAGATCCTCGGCAAGGGCGCGCGCGGGCCGAACCCGACCGGGATGACAGTGCTCACGTTCGGCGTGCAGGTCGCCGAGGTCGCCGTCGACGTCGAGACCGGCGAGGTGTGGGTCGACCGCATCGCTGCGATCCACGACGTCGGACGCGTGATCAACCCACTCGGCGCCGAGAGCCAGATCGAAGGCGGGATCATCCAGGGGATCGGGCACACGCTTTCGGAGCACCGCTTGCACGATCCGCGGACCGGGCAGATCCTGACGACCGGGTTCGACGCCTACAAGCTGCCGACGATCGCCGACGTTCCCGAGATCGTCAGCGAGTTGATCGACCTGCCGGACGAGCATTTGACGAACCTCGGCTCGAAGGGGCTCGGCGAGCCGCCGATCATTCCGACCGCAGCAGCGATCGCGAACGCGATCCGCGATGCCACCGGCGCCGAGGTGCACGAGCTGCCGATCTCGCGCGAGGAAATGCTCCGGGCGCTGAAGGAAGCGAAGGAGCGTGAGAAGCATGGAGCTACGGCGGGCGTCTAGCACCGACATCGACGGCGGGCTGCCGGTGCACGGCGGGACGGAGGTCGTGCCGCTGCTTCGCGCAGGGCTCTTGAAGACCGACACCCTCGTCGACATCCGCGGTGTCATCCCGCGCGGGATCGACGGCACGCGCATCGGCGCGGGCGCGACGCTCGCCGAGCTCGAATGCGACCCTCAGGTGCCCGCAGCGCTACGCGAGGCGTGCAAGCTCGCAGCGAGCCCGCAGCTGCGCAACATGGGCTCCGTCGGCGGCAACCTGCTACAGGCAACCCGGTGCTGGTACTGGCGCCTCGACTGGCCGTGCCGGCTGCATGGCGGTGACGAGTGCTTCGCACACGAGGGAGAGCACCGCGAGCACGCGATCTTCGCAAACGACTTCTGCGCGTCGGCACACCCCTCGGATGTCGCGGCGGCACTGCTCGCGCTCGACGCGACGCTGCGCACGAACCGGCGCGAGCTACCGATCGGCGACCTCTACCGGGTCCCGACCGAGGACGACCGGCGCACGACCACGCTCGAGCCGGGCGAGCTGATCCTGGAGTTGAACGTGCCCGAGCCGGAGAGCTCGGTCTATCTGAAGGCGATGGAGCGGAAGCGCTGGGCGTTCCCGATGGT
>JAYUEQ010000218.1:0-6850 GCA_043739205.1 Thermoleophilia bacterium | reverse complement strand
GATCCTCGCCTCGAGCAGCCCATGCTCGTGAATCTCGCGGAAGACGCCGTTCGTCCGCAGCAGCTCCTCCTGGGTGCCGCGCGCAGCGATCCGCCCGTTGTCGAGGACGACCACCTCGTCCGCGAGGGCGATCGTCGACAGGCGGTGCGCGATGATGATCGTCGTCCGTCCGCGCATCGCCTCACGCAGGCCGTCGCGGATCTTCGACTCGGTTGTCGCGTCGACGGAAGCGGTGGCGTCGTCGAGGATCAGGATGCGTGGGTCGACGAGGAGGGCGCGGGCGATCGCAACGCGCTGGCGCTGGCCGCCGGAGAGCGTGATCCCGCGCTCGCCGATCACGGTGTCGTAGCCGTCCGGCAGTGCTTCCACGAACTCGTGCGCCTGCGCGAGCTCGGCTGCGCGCTGCACGTCCTCGTCGGTTGCCTCCGGTCGGCCGAACGCGATGTTCTCGCGCACGGTCGCGGAGAAGAGGAACGGGTCCTGAGCGATCACCCCGATCTCGCGCCTGAGTGACGCGAGCTTGACGTTCCGGACGTCTTGGCCGTCGATCGCGACGCTGCCCATCTGCATGTCGTAGAACCGTGGCACGAGTGACGCAAGCGTCGTCTTGCCCGAACCGGTGTGGCCGATCAGCGCGACGACTTTCCCGGGCTCGAGCTCGAGGTCGACCTCGCGTAGGACGGGCCGCTCCGGGTCGTAACCGAACGTTGCGTGATTGAACGTGATGCGGCCGGGGCCGGGCGCAAGCTCGCGCGCGTCGGGCGCGTCCTTGATCTCCTCTGGTTCGTCGATCACCTGGAAGATGCGCTCGCCCGACGCGGTTGCCCGTTGCGCTTGGCCGATCCACATGCCGAGTGCGCGCAGCGGCATGATCAGCATCGCGAGAAAGAGGTTGAAGCGCACGAAGCTCGCGAGGGACAGTGCGCCGCTCGCCACCATGCGCCCGCCGACGAGCAAGATCGCAGCCTGTGCAAGCAGCGGCAGGAAGCTGAGCAGCGGGATGTAGAAGGCGCGCTGCCGGTTCGCCTTCACACTCAGCTGGAAGACCTCCTCCGAGCTGCGTTCGAACTTCCGCTGCTGCTCCTCCTCCTGCGCAAACGCCTTCACGACGTGGACACCGACGATGTTCTCCTCGGCGACGGTCGCAACGTCGGCCATCTTCTGCTGCACGTCGCGCAGCAACGGGTGCGACACGTGGCTGTAGCGGTAGGCGACGGCGATCAGCGCAGGGGAGATCGCGATCGCGATCAGCGCGAGCTTCCACGAGATCAGGAAGACGAAGATCCCGACGCCGAGGATTGTGAACACATGCTGGAAGAAGAAGATGAGGCCGTAGCCGAGGAAGAAGCGGACGCCCTGCAGGTCGACGGTCGCGCGGCTCATCAGCTGCCCGGTCTGGTGGCGGTCGTAAAAGCCGAACGAGAGCCGCACGAGCTTCGCGTAGACGGCGGTGCGAATGTCCATCTCGACATACAGCGCCTGCTTGCCCGCGATCAGGCGGCGGCCGGCCATCATCGCCGCACGAATGACGCCCAGGCCGAGGATCGCCGCAACGAGCCAGGGCAGCTCATGCCGCCGGTGGTGGACGAGCGCCGCGGCGACCGAGCCCGTCAGGAAGACGCCGATCAGGCCGGCTGCCTGCTGGCCGACCGCGAGCAGGATCGAGACGAGCATCGACCACTTGTAGGGGCGCAGGAAGCCGAGCAGCCGGATAAAGGTGGTGCGATAGCGCGGCGTCTCGGTCACGCCTCGAGGGTACCGGGGGTCAGAGCCGTGCCAGCTCGGCGTGGACGAGCTCGACCGCCGCAGCGACACGTTCCTTGTTCGCTGCGATGTTCAGCCAGCTGCTCGCGCCCGACGGATGCGGCAGCGGGATCGCGACCGCGCTGCCGAGCTCGTAGCGGAACCCGACGCACTCGCTCACGCTTTTCACGCCGAGGAGGCTTCGGGCGGCGAGGCCGCCGACGGTGACGATCAGCCGCGGCCGCAGCAGCTTGAGCTCGTGGTCGCGCCAGAACGCGCAGAGCTGCTGCTCGGCGGGCGTCGGTGTGCGGTCGCCGCGGCCCGATGGCGGCTTGCCCGGGTAACAGCGCGTGACGGAGGCGCAATAGAACGTCTCGTAGAACGCTTCCTCGTCCATGGCAAGCCAGCGGCGGAGTGTCTGCCCGGCGCGGCCGCGCCACGGACTGCGCTCCTCGCCCTCGACGATCCCCGGCGCCTGGCCGAAGAGGTAGGCGCGCTGGCCCTCACCTGGTGCGATCACCGGCAGCGACTCAAGCGGGTAACCCGCGTCGACGCAGGCGCGGCAGGAAGCCTCGTCGCGCTTCAGCGACGCGAGCGACCGGTACGTCTTCAACTGCGAACGACGACGAAATACGCGCCCTCGAAGAGCACGTCGCCGCCGCCGAGCTCCTGGGCGAGACCCGCACCGGTGAAGTAGCGCTTGAAGACCTCCCACGTCGAGCCGTCGTTGAGCACTCGAGGCGATAGGTGCTCATCCACCTCGCTGTGGGCGCGCGAAGCGTCGACGACGACGAGCTCGTTCGCGACGCGCCGAGCCTCTGCGAGGAACCGCTCGCGCTCCGGTGGTTCGAGGTGGCCGTAGAAGTGGCCTGTGAACACGCGGTCGAAGGAGTGGTCGACGAACGGCAGCGCGAGGCCGTCACCCTGGACGCACGTGACGCTCGGCGCCTGCCGGTGCGCCTCGTCGAGCATCCGCTTGCTCTGGTCGAGTCCGACGACGTCGCCGCGCAGGTGGCGGGTCAGAAAGCCGGTGCCGCAGGCGACATCGAGCGTCCGCCCGGGCGAGAGGCTGCCGATCACCGAGACCAGCTGCCCGACCTCGGCGTCCCAACCGGCGCGGTCGCGCGGCTCGAACAGGCCGCGTCCCAGGTACCAGTCGTCGTACTCGAGAGCGCGCTTGTCGTAGTACTCCTTCACCGCCTCCTAGAGTACGGCGAGTGCTGCCGCTCGAGTCGGTTCCCAATTTCAGTGAAGGCCGCGATCCCGCGACGATCTCCGCGATCGGCTATGCCCTGGGCGCCCACGCCCGCCTGCTGGACGTGCACGCCGACGAGGATCACAACCGCTCGGTCTTCACGCTCGTCGGATCGGAGAGCGAACTGGCCGACGCGCTCGTCGCAGGCATCCGAGTGGCCGCAGAGCGGATCGACCTGCGGAAGCACGAGGGCGCTCACCCGCGGATCGGTGCGGCAGATGTCGTCCCGATCGTGCCGTTGCGGCCGGAGGACCGGGAGCGCGCCCGCGCAACCGCGGCGCTCGTCGGCGCGCGCATCGGCGAGGAGCTCGGGCTGCCGGTGTTCGTCTATGCGCCACCGGAGCGCGGGCCGGCGTTCTACCGGCGCGGGGGGCCCACGGAGCTGCAGCGCCGCGTCGACGCAGGCGAGCTCGCGCCCGACTACGGTCCGTCGCTTCTGCACGAGTCGGCCGGCGGCGTGATCCTCGGGGCGCGCGCGCCGCTGATCGCGTTCAACGTCAATCTCCGCGGTTCGCTCGCTGCGGCCCGGGAGGTGGCGGCGCTCGTCCGTGAGAAGGGCGGCGGGTTCCCCGGCGTGCGCGCACTCGGGCTCGACCTGCCGCGCGCCGGCCTCGTGCAGGTCTCGATGAACGTCGAAGACTGGGAGGCGGCAGCGCTGCACGAGATCGTCGCGCGGATCGAGCAGGAAGCGGAAGCCCGCGGGGCGGAGGTCGTCGGCTCGGAGCTCGTCGGGCTGATGCCCGCGGGTGCCGCCGCGGCCGCGGCTGGGGCGATGCTCAGGATCGACGGCTTCGATCAGTCCCACGTGCTCGAGCTGCGCCTCCTCGGCGAGTAGCGTAGTGGGCGCCGACGGTGGGTTGATCGAAGATCGGATCGGACACCGCTCCGGAGAATCCGCGCGACGGCGCTAGTGTCTCGGCTGTGACCGCGACGCATGCCCTGACGGGCGACGACCTCACGCTGGCGGACGTCTGGGCGGTTGCCGTCGAGGGCCGGATGGCGGCGCCGCTTTCCGAAGAGGCGCGTGAGCAGATGCGCGCGGCGCGCCGAGTCGTCGAGAAGGTCGCGCACGGTGCGCACGAACACACCTATGGCGTCAACACCGGCTTCGGCCGCTTCGTCTCGAAGGTGATACCCGAGGAGCTGACCGAGGAGCTGCAGCTGCGGTTGCTCCGCTCGCACGCCTGCGGGGTCGGCGAGGCCTATCCCGATGCAGTCGTACGCGCGGCGATGCTCCTTCGAGCAAACGCGCTTGCGAAAGGGAACTCCGGTGCGCGCGTCGAGACCGTTGAGTTGCTGCTCGAGTGCCTGAACCGTGGCGTGCTGCCGGAGGTGCCCGCCCGTGGTTCCGTCGGCGCGTCGGGCGATCTCGCGCCACTCGCGCACCTCGCGCTGCCGCTCGTCGGCGAAGGACGCGCGTGGTTCGGAGGCGAGCTGCTCGACGGTCGCGAGGCGCTCGAGCGTGCGGGCCTGCAGCCGGTGCGGTTGCTTGCCAAGGAGGGCCTTTCGCTGATCAACGGCACCCAGTTCATGGCGGCGCAGGGTGCAATCGAGCTGGTGCGTGCGCTCCGGCTCGCGCGTGTCGCCGACTGCGCGTGCGCGCTGTCACTCGAAGCGTTGCAAGGCTCGCGCACGTCGTTCATTCCGCAGGTGCACGCGTTGCGTCCGCTGCGCGGACAGGCGGCGTCCGCGCGCAACGTGACGCGGCTGCTCGCGGACTCGGCGATCATGGAGTCGCACCGCTGGTGCGACAAGGTGCAGGATGCGTACTCGCTGCGCTGCGCCCCGCAGGTGCACGGTGCGTCACGTGATCTGCTCGACTACGTCGAGTACACGATCACGACCGAACTGAACGCGGCGACGGACAATCCACTCGTGCTCGTCGAGGACGAGATGCTCGTCTCGGCCGGCAACTTCCACGGGCAGCCGCTCGCGTTCGCGCTCGACGCGCTCGCGATGGCGGTCTCAGAGTTCGCGAGCATTTCGGAGCGGCGCGTCGAGCGGCTTGTCAACCCCAACCTGAGCGACGGTCTCCCGGCGTTCCTGACGACCGACGGCGGTCTCAACTCGGGGTTCATGATCCCGCAGTACGTTGCCGCCTCGCTCGTCTCCGAGAACAAATCGCTCTGTCATCCGGCGTCGGTCGATTCGATCCCGACGAGTGCCGGGCAGGAGGATCATGTGTCGATGGGCAACGCATCCGCGCTCAAGGCGTGGCAGGTGATCGCCAACTCCGAGCACGCGCTCGCCATCGAACTGCTCGCCGCGTCGCAGGCAGTCGAGTTCCTTGCGCCGCTGGAGCCTGGTCGTGGGGCCGCCGCCACGCACGAGTTCGTCCGTTCTCTCTCGCCCCGGCTGCGCGACGACCGTCCCCTCGGACCCGACATCGAGGCGGTCGCCGACGCGATCCGTGACGGCTCGCTGCTCGCTGCAGTCGAGGCAGAAGTCGGGGAGCTCGAATGAGCCGTCCGCGTCGCCTGAAGTGGGGCGTGCCGGAGCAACCGCCCCCGAAGCATCCATACCGCGACACACTGATCATCTACGCGGTGTTCGCCGTGCTGATCGTCGTTGTCGCGTGGCTGACCGGCGGTGGCGTCGCGCGCGCAGCGGCAATCGCCCTCCTCTTCTATGTCGTCGCGTCGGCGTGGAGCATCTCTCGCTGGCGCACGCGACTGCGCGAGGAGGCGGAGCGCGCAGGGAAAGAGCGTCTGTGACCGTCGCGCCGTCCCGCGACGCGCTGGTCGAGTCGCTCTGCGGTGATCTGTCGGCGATCCGCGCACCGCGCGGGTCGAAGCTGAACGCCCGGTCGTGGGCGGCCGAGGCGCCGCTCCGCATGTTGTTGAACAACCTCGACGCCGAGGTCGCCGAGCGTCCTGAGGATCTCGTCGTCTACGGCGGCAGCGGCAAGGCCGCGCGCTCGCACGAGGCTCTGAAGGCGATTGTGCGCGCGCTGCTCGAGCTTGGCGACGACGAGACGCTGCTCGTGCAATCCGGGAAGCCGGTCGCCGTGTTTCGTACGACGCGCGAGTCGCCACGCGTGTTGATCGCGAACTCGCTGCTCGTGCCGAAGTGGGCGACGTGGGACGAGTTCCGCCGGCTCGAAGCCGAGGGGCTGACGATGTTCGGACAGATGACGGCGGGCTCGTGGATCTACATCGGCACGCAGGGGATTCTGCAGGGCACCTACCAGACGTTCATGGCAGCGGCAGAGCAGCACTACGGTGCGACGTCACTCGCGGGTAAGACGATCCTCACCGCGGGTCTCGGCGGCATGGGGGGTGCGCAGCCGCTCGCAGCGACGATGGCGGGCGCGGCGATCCTCTGCGTCGAGGTCGACCCGACGCGCATCGCGCGGCGGCTCGAGACGCGCTACCTCGACGAGGCGACGGAGTCGCTCGACGACGCGCTCGCGCGCGTGCGCGCCGCTGCCGCCGAAGGACGTGCGCTTTCGGTCGGCCTCGTGGGCAACGCGGCGGATATCGTCCCCGAACTGGCGCGTCGCGGCGAGCGCTTCGACCTCGTCACCGACCAGACCGCAGCGCACGACCCGCTCACCGGCTACATCCCGCGCGGGTTGTCCGTCGAGGACGCGGCTGCGTTGCGCGCGTCCGACCCGGACGAGTACCTGCGCCGCGCAGGCGAATCGATCGCGGCGCACGTCGAGGGGCTGCTCGAGTACGTCCGGAGCGGGAGCTATGTTTTCGATTATGGCAACAACCTGCGAGGTGAGGCCGAAGCAGCCGGCGTAAGCGGGGCCTTCTCATACCCGGGCTTCGTCCCGGCCTATATCCGGCCGCTCTTCTGTCGCGGGATCGGGCCGTTTCGCTGGGCAGCACTGTCCGGGGACCCGGC
>JAYUEQ010000217.1:0-35808 GCA_043739205.1 Thermoleophilia bacterium | reverse complement strand
GTGACGACCTTCGAGACTCGTCCGTGCACGGCGTCGTTCTGCTGGTAGCTCTCGAGCACGCGCTGCCACGGATCGGCCTGGGTCTGCTTCAACCCGAGCGAGATGCGCTGGCGGTCGCGGTCGATGTCGAGCACCTTCACCTTCACCGTCTGGCCGATCTCGAGCAGCTCCGAAGGGTGGTTCACGTGCGTCCACGAGAGCTCGGAGATGTGGATCAGGCCGTCGATCCCGTCGAGATCGACGAAGGCACCGAAGTCGACGATGTTCGAGATCTGACCCTCGACCACGTCACCGGGCTGGAGCTTGTCGAGAATCGTCTGCCGCTGCTCCTTGCGCTCCTCTTCGAGCACCGCGCGGCGCGAGAGCACGACGTTGTTCCGCGAGCGGTTGAGCTCGATCACCTTCGCGCGCAACTCCTGGCCCAGGAACTCGTCCAAGTCCTGCACGCGTCGGATGTCGACAAGCGATGCCGGCAGGAAGCCGCGCACGCCCAGGTCGAGAATGAGACCGCCCTTGACGACTTCGATCACGCGGCCGTTGACCGGCTCGCCGGACTCTGCGGCCAGCTCGATGTTCTTCCAGGCAAGCTCGAACCGCGCGCGCTTCTTCGAGAGGATCAGGCGCCCTTCGGCGTCCTCCTTCGTGAGCACCAGCGCGTCGATCTCGTCGCCGAGCGAGACCTCGTCGGCCGGGTTGACCGAGCGGCGAATCGAGAGCTCCGAAACCGGGATGACACCCTCCGACTTGTAACCGATGTCGACGAGGACTTCGTCCTTGTCGACCCGCACGACGGTGCCGTGAACGACCTGTCCCTCGTTGATTTCGGGGAAGGTCGAGTCGTAGTCGGGGATCAGCTCGCCGTCGGGGCCTTCGACCCAAACACCGGGCTCAAGCTGCATAAGATCGTTGGTAGCCAAAGCGGCCGGGAAGTATAGCCACGTTCCCAGTACATCCCGGCAGAGCGCGCGGATTGCACGAAACGAGCGGCCGGGCTACGGAAAGAGCAGGCCGCCGGCCTGGGTGAAGCTCGCGCCCTTCGCCCAGGCGACATCCCGGACGTCCCCATCCGGATATCCCCGGTGGATCTGCCGCCCAAGGCGGCTCGCGGGAGCCGCGTTAGCTCTTTGCTTCGGCCCAGTTGTCGCCGACGCCGACGTCGACGGCGAGCGCCGGATCGAGGTCGTACGCGCCGCACATCTCCGCGCGCACGAGCTCCTTCACCTTCGAGACCTCGACGTCGGGCACTTCGAGCAGAAGCTCGTCGTGCACCTGGAGAACGAGGCGCGCGCCTCTCCCCTCCTCGCGCAACCTGAGTGCGATGCGGATCATCGCGACCTTGATGATGTCGGCGTTCGAGCCCTGCATGACGAAGTTGACCGCGACCCGCTCGCCGAAGCCGCGTGTCTGGCGGTTCGACGCGCGCAACTCGGGCACGGGACGGCGCCGGCCGAGGAGCGAGGTGACGTAGCCGTCCGCGGCGGTCTGCGCGATCGTGCGCCCGATGAAGTCCTGCACGTGCGGGAAGCGCGCGAGATATGCGTCGATGTAGCGCTGGGCTTCATCGCGCGGGATCTGCAGGTTCTCGGACAGGCCGAACGCCGAGATCCCGTAGACGATCCCGAAGTTGATCATCTTTGCGATCGACCGCTGTCCCGAGGTGAGCTTCGCGGGCTCGACGCCAAGCACCTCGGCCGCAGTCGCCGTGTGGATGTCCTCCCCACGCGCGAACGCCTCGCGCAGCTTCGGCTCGCCGGAGACATGCGCGAGGATCCGCAACTCGATCTGCGAGTAGTCGGCCGAGAGAATGCGGTGACCTTCCTCGGCGACGAACGCCGAGCGGATCTCCTTCCCGAGGTCGGTGCGGATCGGAATCGACTGCAGGTTCGGATCGCTCGTCGAGAGCCGGCCGGTCGCCGCGACGGTCTGGTTGAACGTCGTGTGTAAGCGGCCGTCGTGTTCCGACAGCAGCGATGGCAGCGGGCGCAGATAGGTGTTGAGGAGCTTCGAGAGCTCCCGCCACTCTTCGATCACGGGAACGATCCCGTGGTCGTCACGGATCGCGCGCAGCACCTTCGCGTCGGTCGAGTAACCCGTCTTCCCCTTGCGCCCCGCGGTCAGCCCAAGCTTTTCGAAGAGCACGCGCCCGACCTGCTGCGTCGAGCCGATCATGAATTCCTCGCCTGCGAGCTCGTACGCTTGCGTCTCCAGCTCCTCGACGCGATCGGCGAGCCGGGCGGTGATCTCGCCCATGCGATACGTGTCGATCTTCACTCCCGCTTGCTCCATCGACGCGAGCACGGAGGTAAGCGGGAGCTCGATGTTCCGGTAGAGGTCGGTGACGCCGCGCTCCTCGAGACGGTCGAGCAGCGGGCCGATCAGGCGCCGCGGCGTCTCCGCGGCACGCACGAGCGCTGTGGTCTCCTCCTCGGCCTCCGGCGTCGGCAGCAGCTCGACGCCGTACTCGGCGGCGAGATCGTCGAGCTCGTAGCCGGCGCGGCCCGGGTCGATCAGGTACGCGGCGAGCAGCGTGTCCTCCTTGGCGTCGACGCGCAGCGATTTCGCGTCGTGGACGACCAGGTCGCCCTCGACACTCGCCGGCCGCGGGCCGATCACGACCTCGTCCCCGGCAGCAACCGCCGCGCGATCGGCGATTGCGGCGTACCCGACGACGCCACGGAAGTCGAGCTCCCCCTCGCGCCACGGCACCTCGATGCCGGTCGCCTTCATGGGCGCGGCGGCCGGGACGGCAGCGTCGAGCTCGTCGACGCGGTTCAGCAGGTTGCGGAACTCGAAGCGCCGGAAGATCTCTTTCAACCCGTCCCGGTCGGGTGGGTCGAGCACGAGTTGTGCCGGGTCGCACTCGATGTCGAGGTCGCGCCGCATCGTCGCGAGCTCCTTCGAGACGCGCGCGAGGTCGGCGTGCTCGGTGATGTTCCGCGCACGGGCAGGCGACAGCTCTGACGCGTGCTCGATCACGGACTCGAGCGATCCGTACTGCGCGATCAACTGGCCGGCCGTCTTGTCGCCGATCCCGGGAACGCCTGGGATGTTGTCGCTCGTGTCGCCCTTGAGGCCGATGAAATCCGGCACCTGCTCGGGAGTGACGCCGTAGCGGGCCTCGACGCGCTCGGGCGTGTAGACGTTGACGTCGGCGACACCGCGCGGCGTCATCATCAGCACGATGTTCTCGCTGCAGAGCTGGAACGCGTCGCGATCGGTCGAGACGACACACGTCTTGATCCCCTCGATGTCGGCGCGCGTCGCGAGCGTTGCGATCACGTCGTCCGCCTCCCAGCCCTCGAACTCGAGGTTGCGGTAGCCGAACGCCTCGACGATCGGACGGAAATGCGGGAACTGCTCGCGGAGCAGGTCCGGCATCGGCTTCCGGCCCTCCTTGTAGACGACGTCTGCCGCTTCGGCGGTCGCTGCTCTGTGCACGGGCCGGGAATCCCAGGCGACCGCGACCCCTTTCGGGCGGTAGTCGGCCAGCAGCTTGAAGAGCATGTTGGTGAAGCCGAGGAGCGCGTTCGTCGGCTGGCCGTCCGTCGTCGCGAGCTCCTCGGGCAACGCGAAGAACGCGCGGTAGGCGAGATTGTTGCCGTCGACGATGAACAGGTCGGACTCGCGCGCCGGCCCGTCGTCCAGGTCGAGCTCTGCTCCGGTGAGGGTCTTCGGCACAGCGTCGAGGGTATCGTCCTGACGCGATGGCGAGCCTCGAGATTCACCCACTTTCCGACCTTCGCAACGAGGCGGCGCAGCTGCTCGCCGAGCGGTTCGCGCGCCAGCGCGCTGCGGAGCCTTTGCTGCCGGAGATCGACGACTTCACAGCGCATGTGCCCGAGGATGGGCACGTCGCCACACGAGGCGGCGAAGCGGTCGCCTACCTCGCCGGGGCGATCGACGGAGAGACGGGGATCGCGCGCTGGCTGTTCGCGGGCCACGCCGCGCGTGAGCCGGAGGCGCTGCGTGACCTCTTCGCGCTGCAGGTTGAGGAGTTCGACGTCACGCGTTTCATGCTCACCGTGCCCGCCTCCGAGCCCGACCTCGTCGATGTCTGGTTCCGACTCGCCTTCGGCTGCCAGGCGATCTGGGCCGTCCGCGAGGTCGAACCGGCGGAGCCGGTCGACTTCGGCTGCGCGATCCGTCCTGCAACACCAGACGATGCCGACGCCATCCTCGGCTTCGATGAGCTGCTCTACTCGCATCAGGCCGCCTCACCGAGCATCTCCGGGCTGGAAGCACCACCGCGCGACACATTGCGGCAGGAGGTCGCCGAGATCTGGGACGACGACTCGTACATCCCGTTCGTCGCCGAGCGCGACGGCCGCATCGTCGGCATGGTCGGCCTGTACCGCAGGCCGCAGGGGGATCTGCGTGTCCCCGCGAGCAACATCGACCTCGCCTTTGCGGCGACAACCGACGACGTGCGCGGCACCGGCGCCGGGCTCGCCCTCACGGCGCACGCGATGAGCTGGGCGCACGAGCAGGGATTCGCGTCGATGACAGTCGACTGGCGCTCCGTCAATCTCCTCTCGTCGCGCTTCTGGCCGCGGCGCGGCTTTCGCCCGCAGTACCTCCGCCTCTACCGGGCGGTTCCGTAGTGCCGACCGGTTCGACGATCGCGCTCTTCGTGCTCGCCGCGACGGCCCTCGCGGTCGTCCCGGGACCGGCGGTCGCCTACATCGTCACGCAGAGCATCGATCAGGGCAGACGCGCGGGTCTCGTCTCGGCGCTCGGCGTTGCCACGGGCGGGCTCGTGCACGTTACGGCTGCGACGGTCGGCCTGTCAGCGCTGATCGCGTCCTCCGCGGAGGCGTTCACCGTCGTGAAGCTCGTCGGCGCCGCCTACCTGATCGTCGTCGGGATCCGCCGCATCCTGGCAGGTGACTCCGAAGACACGGATCGGCACGCGCTCCGCGCACCGCTGCCGCGCGTCTACCGCCAGGGCGTGGTCGTCAACGTGCTCAATCCCAAGACCGCGCTGTTCTTCCTCGCGTTCTTGCCGCAGTTTGTCGATCCCGCACGAGGCACGGTCTGGCCACAGGTCGCGTTGCTCGGCGTGATCTTCGTATCTGTCGCCCTGGTCTCCGACATGACGTACGCGCTCGTCTCCGACGCGATCGCCGGGCGTATCCGCCGCACCGGCACGGGGGCGAAGGTGCGACGCTGGCTGACGGGCGGCGTGTTCGTCGCGCTCGGGATCACGGCGGCCGCCGCCCGGCGCAGCACGTGATGCGCATCCCCTTGCTCTACGACGCGCGCATCGTCGTCGCCGAGCCGGGAGAGGACGACATCGTGCTGCGGCCGCCCCTTCCGCGCGAGTCGCTCCGGGACGTCGGGCAGGCCGTCCGCGACGCGCTGCGGTTCCCGCTCGCCGGCGAGCCACTCGAACGCCTTGTGAAGCGCGGCGGGACGGCCACGATCGTGATCGAACAACCGTCACTCCCTATTCCCGCTGTCCAGGTCGGGCCCCGCCACATCGCGATCGCCGCGGTCGCCGATGAGCTCGAGCGGCTCGGCGTTCGGCAGACGACGATCCTCGTCGCGGGCGGGCTGATGCGTCGCACGACGCCGCGCGACATCGGCACGCTTGTCCCACCCGACTTCCGGCGTCGTTTCAGGGGCCGGGTGATCGTGCACGACGCCGAGGCCGACGACCTCGTCGAACTCGGCGAGGCGGGCAACGTCACGCTGCGTGTCAACCCGGCCCTGGTCGAGACGGATCTCGTCGTCACGGTTACCGCAGCGGAGACGGTCCTGCACGGCGGGCCGGCGGCACTACTCGCAGCGAGCGGGCGCGAACAGTTGCGCGCGGCAGGGGCGCTCTCCTTGCTCGAGACAAGCGGATCGCAAGGCTGGCGGCTCGCCGTCGCGATCGAACGCCTGCTCGGCGAACGCGTTCCGGTGATCGGCGTCTCACTGACGCTGAACGCGCCGCGGGTTGCAGGGCCGTTCGCGGGCTACCCCTACGACCAGGAAGCCATCGAACGGATGGTTCGCTCCCGCGTGCGGCGCGTGTTCCAGCTCGCGCCCGGCCGGATGCGGCAACGCGTCCTCGAGCGCCTCCCGCGCGAGCTGACCGCCGCCGCCGTGTATGCCGGGACGCCGTCGGTCGCGCACACCGAGGCGCTGCTGCGCGGCACCGTCTTCAAGGGTGTCGAGCTCGACGAGCCACTCGACGCGATCGTGATCGGGATCCCGCCGACCACGTCGTCGATGCCACGCGAACGGCCGAACCCGGTCAACGCGGCCTACCTCGGGCTCGGGCTCGCGCTGCGTCTCTGGCGCAATGCGCCCCCGCTCACGCACGGGGGCACCGCGATCCTCGTCCACCCGTTTGCGCGGCGGTTCGCCCGACCGACCCAGACCCCGTATCGCGCGCTGTTCTACGACGCCCGCACCGCCGGAGACATTGGCGCAATGCGCGACGCGGAGGCAGCCGCGGTCAACGACGTCCACGCGATCGCCGAGTACCGGGCCGGGCGCGCCTGCCACCCACTGCAGCCGTTCCTCGAATGGAGCGCCTGCGACGCGACCGCACACCGGCTCGGTGCGGTACTGATCGCCGGCTGCCGCGACGCTCAGTCCGCCCGGCAACTCGGTTATGTGCCGGCGCACGGCCTTCCGGCCGCACTCGAGATGGCCCGCGGGCGGGGCGCGAAGCGCATCGGCTACCTGCTCGCTCCGCCCTACTTTCCGCTCGTTCTCGCCTCCACCTGAAGGCGGAGACCAGAATCGTCCATCCGGCGGATGCACCGCAGACGGAAGTTCCGTAGCGTGCACCTGATGGAAACAGTGATCGAGACGCGGGCGCTGACCAAGAAGTTCGGCGACCGCGCAGCCGTCAACGGGGTCGATCTGACCGTCCCCGCAGGCGTCGCCTTCGGCTTCCTCGGCCCGAACGGGGCAGGGAAGACGACCATGATCAGGACACTGCTCGGCCTGACGCAGCCGACGTCCGGCGACGTCACGCTCCTCGGCCTTCCCCAGCCGGCCAAGCGCGCCGAAGCGCTCGCACGGGTCGGGGCGATCGTCGAGGAGCCGAGGTTCCACCCGCACCTCACCGGCCGCGAGAACCTGAAGATCGTCGCCGCCGCACGCGACCGCGCCGCCGACGGCCGGATCGCCGATTCGCTCCAGCGTGTCGGGCTCGAGCATCGCGCTGACGACCGCGTCAAGACCTACTCGCTCGGCATGCGCCAGCGGCTCGGGATCGCTCGCTGCCTGCTGGCCGACCCGGCGTTGCTGATCCTCGACGAGCCGATGAACGGCCTCGACCCGGCCGGCATCCTCGACATGCGGCGGCTCATCCGCTCGTTCGTCGACGAGGGCCGCACCGTATTTCTCTCCTCCCACCTGCTCGACGAAGTCGAGAAGACGTGCGACCAGGTCGCGATCGTTGACCAGGGCGTCGTCGTCGTCCAAGGTGCGGTCGGCGAGATCGCCGCGCAAGGCGATCCCACCGTGCTTATCGAGATCGACGATCCAGCCGGCGCACGCAAACTGCTCGCCGGCGAATCGCGGGTGACGAACGTCGAAGAAGAAGGCGCGTCGATCCTGCGCTTGACACTCGGCGACGGGCTGGTTCCCGCGGAGATCAACCGTGCCCTCGTCAACGCGGGCATCGCCGTTTCCCGGCTCGAGCCGGCACGCGCGACCCTCGAAGAGACATTCCTTTCCATCACCTCGCGATTGGGGGCGAACGAATGAGGCTCATCAACGCAGAAGTGCTGAAGATCGTTCGCCGCCGTGGCTTGATGGTGTGGTCGCTGCTCCTCACCGCCGGAGCGGTGCTGATCGCCGAGGTCGTGCTCCTCGTGTTGCACGCCGTGAACTCCGCGAAGCACGGTCCAGCAGGCGGCGTCACGAACATGTCCCACTACCTCGACGTGCTGTTCGGGCTCGGGACCGTCGCGGCGATCATGATCGGGGCAACGGCGGGCGGCCAGGACGTCAGCAACGGTGTCTTCCGCGACCTCGTCGTAACCGGGCGCAAGCGCTCAACCCTCTTCAACGTGCGCGTTCCCGGAGTCCTGCTCGTGCTGCTCCCGATGCTCGCGATCGGCTTCGTACTCGCAGTCGGAGGAGCGTTCGCGTTTGCGGGCGATCTGGCGCACCCAACCGGCTCCGTGATTCTGAAGTACGCCGAGTACGGGCTTGCCTCCGCAATCATCAACGTGATCATCGCCGTCGGCGTTACCGCGTTCGCGAGTGCGCGGGTCGCAATCGGCGTGCTGATCGCCTGGAACGTGATCGTCGCCCCACTGCTTCTGCAGATCGGGAGCCTCGGCACCGTGCGAAACGGAGTCGACGTCGCTGCAATCGAGCATTTTGCTCCAGGTCAGTTCGTGACGAAGCAGGTGACGCTCTCAACGACAACGGCGCTGCTCGTCCTCGTCGGCTGGGCGCTCGTCTTCACGCAGGCCGGCCGCTGGTGGACGACCCGCCGCGACGCGTAGTCCGAAACGGTGTCTGACACCGTCCGGCGCGCTTGTCACAGGACAAGCCGCTACACGGTGTCAGACACCAGCGTTTACGTTTCGCCGAGGTAGGTCTTGCGCACCTGCTCGTTCGTCTTCAGCGCCTCAGCGCTGTCGGCGAGCACGATGTGGCCGGTCTCGAGCACGTAGCCGCGGTGCGCGGCGTCGAGCGCCATCAGCGCGTTCTGCTCGACGAGGAGAATCGATGTCCCCTGCTCGTTGATCTGCTTGATGATGTCGAAGATCCGCTCGACGAAGATCGGCGCAAGTCCGAGCGACGGCTCGTCGAGCAGCAGGAGCTTCGGGCGTGCCATCAGCGCGCGACCGATCGCACACATCTGCTGTTCGCCGCCCGACATCGTCCCGGCCTTCTGCGTGCGGCGCTCGTGCAAGCGTGGGAACAACTCGAAAACGCGATCCATGTCGCCCTTGATCTCGCTGCGATCCTTGCGCTGGAACGCGCCCATCTCGAGGTTCTCGATCACCGTCATCCGCGGGAAGAGACGGCGGCCCTCCGGAGACTGTGCGATGCCGCGCTTGACGATCTCGTGCGCGGGAACCGACGTGATGTCGCGCCCCTGGAAGCGGATGGTCCCCTGACGCGGACGGTTGAGCCCGTTGATCGAGCGCAGCGTCGTCGACTTGCCGGCGCCGTTCGCGCCGAGCAACGTCACGATCTCTCCCTCGTGCACCTCGAGCGAGATGCCCTTCAGTGCCTGGATCGATCCGTAGTAGGTGTGGATGTCCGACAGCTGGAGGATCGGCGTCTTTGCATCGCCATTGCTCATGAGAGTCCCTGCCGTTTCATGTCCTCGACTGCCGCTTTGCCGAGGTAGGCCTCGATCACGCGCTCGTGTTGCTGCACCTCGCGTGGCGTCCCTTCGGCGATTTTCTCACCGTAGTCGAGCACGGAGACGCGATCCGACACACCCATCACCACTCGCATGTCGTGCTCGATCATCAGCACCGTCAGTCCGCGTTCGTCGCGTACGTGGCCGACGAACGCCGTGAACTCCGCCGACTCCTGAGGGTTCATGCCTGCGGTCGGCTCGTCGAGGAGCAGGAGTTGCGGCTCCGTCGCGAGTGCGCGCGCCACCTCGAGCCGGCGCTGGTCACCGTAGGGCAGATTCTTGGCGGTCGTCTGCCACTTGCGTCGAAGCCCGGTGTAGTCGAGCAGCTCGAGCGCCCGTTCGCGCGCCTCCTTCTCCTCGTGCTTGACGCCCGGCGTACGGAGAATCGAGTTGAAGAGGTTCGCCTTGAGCCGCGCATGCATGCCGACGAGCACATTCTCGAGCGCGGTCATGTTCTGGAACAGGCGAATGTTCTGGAACGTGCGCCCGATCCCGCGGGCGGTGATCGCGTGCGGCGGCTTGCCCGTCACGTCCTCGCCGAGCAGCGTGACCGTTCCAGCGGTCGGCTTGTAGACGCCGGTCAGCATGTTGAAGAACGTCGTCTTGCCGGCGCCGTTCGGCCCGATCAGCGAGATCACCTTGCCGCGTGGCACGGTGAAATCGACGTTGTTGACCGCGATGAGACCACCGAACTCCTTGCGGATCCCGGTGGCGACGAGGATGTTGTCGGTCGTCTCTGCCCTCACCGGCTCCGTCGAGCCTACGCCGGTCCCGCTCATGCCTCGGTCCCTGCGTGCTCGAGGTCGTAAAGCGGCGCGTCATGCACGCCTTCGTGCATCTCGGCGGCGACCCGTTTCGACGGGATCAGCCCTTCCGGCCGGAAGAGCATGACGACCAGGATGATCAGCCCGTAGATGCCGGAAGCGTAGAGCGGCACATCGAGGTTCGGGTGCCAGTGCCCGACGTGGATGTTCGTATTGATCCACGCACCGGTGTTCGCGAGCCCCTCGCGGTCGAGGTAGGCGAGGAAACCGGCGCCGACGATCACGCCCCAGATGTTCCCCATGCCGCCGAGGATCACCATGCAAAGGATGAAGACCGAGATGTTGAAGAAAAAGTCGCCCGGGAACGTGGCGCTCTTGAAGAACGCGTAGTAGGCGCCGGCGACGCCGCCGAAGAATGCGCCGGTCGCATAAGCCCACGTCTTCGTGCGCATGAGCGGCACGCCCATCGCTGCGGCTGCGGTCTCGTCCTCTCGGATGGCAATCCACGCGCGGCCAAGCCGAGAGTACTGCAGGCGGAGCGAGCAGAAGACCGTGAAGAGGAGCAGCACGATCGCCGTCCAGAAGAAGACGTCGGTCGACTGCAGTTGGTGGCCGAGCACCGTCGCGTTGCAGCACTGCAAATAGTTTGACGGTAGGAAGCCGCCTGTCAGATTCGAGAGGCCGTGGCCGAAACCGGGTGAGTCGAGCGGCGTGATGCCGTTCGGTCCGTTCGTCAGGTTGAAGCCCGTCCCGAAGAAGTTGTCGCCGTTGCGAGCGATCTGCGGGAGGATCTCACCGAAGCCGAGTGTCACGATCGCGAGGTAGTCGCCGCGTAGTCGCAGTGTCGGCAGGCCGATGATGATGCCCGCGAGCGCCGTGACGATTCCCGCGAGCGGGAGCAGCAGCCACATCGTGATGTGGATGCCCGGCAGACCGGGTGGGACTCCAACGGCGCCGAAGTGCAAGTGCTTGTGCGCGAACTGCAGTGACGAGAACCACGCGGCGGTGTAGGCACCCATCGCGTAGAACGCGACGTAACCGAGGTCGAGCAGTCCCGCGTAGCCGACGACGATGTTCAGGCCGACCGCCATCATGATGAAGACGAGCATCACGACACCGGTTGCAACGTCGGGCCACACGCCGAACACCGGAATCGTGAACATCTTCGCCGCGTAGAACGGATAGAGCACCGCGAGCGCGATCGCGACCACCGGCAGCGTCCAGGAACGGTAACGCGGTGGAACCCAGAAGACGGCGAACGCGATCGCGAGGGCCGCGGCGAGCGATGTCACGCCGGTGAAGAGGAAGATCGAGATGATCACGAGCTGGCCGGCAAGCCGCCACGGGAGCCGCGGCATGCGGCGCACCCAGTAAAGCGCTGTCCCGGTCGCGACGGCGTAGCCCAGCGAATGGTCGAGGAAGAAGAGCCCGATCGCCATCAGGATCTCGAGCCCGATCGAGACGGTGACGCGATACCAAAACGGCAGCGCCTTCCAGTGGGCCCGCAGAACGTTGCGGATGCCGACGACTTCCGGCGGATCGGCCAGCGTCTCGGTCATCCGCCTTCAGGCGTTCGCTCGCCGAGAAGCCCTTCGGGCCGGAACACGAGGATCAAGATCAGAATCGAGAACACGATCGACTGGGTCCAGTCCGAGCCCGGCATGTGCCACGGGAGGCCCTCGTTCCAGCTCTGGATGAGCCCGATCAACACTGCGCCGAGCACGGCACCGGGAAGGTTGCCGATGCCGCCGAGTACCGCTGCGGTGAACGCGATCAGGCCGAGCTGGAAGCCCTGGTCGTAGCGCACGGTCGTCACGTAGAGCGAGTAGCAAAGGCCTGCGGCGCCGGCCAGCGAGCCGGCGATCATGAACGTGAACGAGATCGTGCGGTTGACGTTGATGCCCATGATCGCGGCGGCGTCTTTGTCCTGTGCCGTCGCGCGCATTGCCTTGCCCTGCCGCGTCTGTTGCACGAGGTAGAGCAGCCCGAGCAGCACCGGGATCGTGATCGCGACGACGATCAGCTTGTTCCAGCCGTAGTCGACGCCGTGGAACGAGAAAACCTTCGTGTGTGGGAAGACGTCGGGCGCCGTCACGTAGTTCGGCCCCTTCCAGGCCAGGCCGACATCCTCGATGATGAAGCTGACGCCGATCGCAGTGATCAGCGGCGCCAGCCTCGGCGCGCTGCGTAGCGGCCGGTAGGCGACGAACTCGATCACGGCGTTGAGCGCGCCGCACGAGAGCATCGAGAGGATCAGCGTCGCGAAGACGATCGGGACGATTACCCAGCCCTGTCCGGAGTGCAGACCGAAAACGCTCGTCGCGTACGTGATCGTGAACATGCCGCCGAGCATGAACACGTCGCCGTGGGCGAAGTTGATCAGCTCGAGGATCCCGTAGACGAGCGTGTAGCCGAGCGCGACGAGCGCGTAGACGCAGCCGGTGGTCAGCCCGATCAGGGTGATTTCGAAGAAGCCCGATGGTGAGACCGTCAGATTCTTGAGCAGCAGCGCGACGGCGCCGAGGACGACCACCAGCCCGATCAGGCCGATGACGCTCGGGCGTTGGAAGCGGTTCGCGAGAGTCGGGGCGGAAGCGTCTGCAGCCACAGGTGAGGCGACTTTACTGCGTCGGGAGCAAAAGTCCTACGGAACCGTCGCGGCTACGATCCCTCGGCAGGCCGAAGTGGCGGAACTGGCAGACGCGCCGGACTCAAAATCCGGTTCCCTCCGGGGAGTGTGGGTTCGATTCCCACCTTCGGCATCAACCGCGATCCCGCACGGTGGGCTACCGCCTGATCGCGACCGTCAGCCGACGGAACAGGCGGACCCCGACGGTCGAGCGAGGCAGCGCGTGCCGGTAGCGGACTGTCATCCGCATCGAGGCGGCGACGATCACAGCGATCCCGACGAGCACGAACACGTCGGCGAGGGTGAATGCGACACCGCCCTCACCGCCGTGCAACACGAACGAGTTCGAGACGACATCGTGGTGACTGATCGCCCAGAGCAGGTTGCCGAGCGTTCCGCCCGCTTGCAGGCCGCAGCCGAGCGCGAGCAGTCGTGAGGGAAGGCACGCGAGCGCGCCGGCGAAGCCGAAGACCAAGAGAGAGAGCCCGACCCACACGACCGAGCGGTGATGGTCGAGGCCGGGATGGTCGTGCTCGGCCACTTTCGCGACCACGAGGTCCGCCGCGGCGAGGACCACGGCGAGCAGAGCAACGAACCGCAGACGCCCCATCACCCTCGTCTCATCGGCGCCCACGCGGTTTCGCTCTGACCAGATCGAGTGACTGTCAGCCGTCGAAACGCAGGTCGCGTGAGTGAGCCGTAGCCCTCACCCAGCCAGCGAGTGAGGGCTACGGCCACCCGACAGTTCAGTCTCCGGTGGCGTTGTCGTAGGCGTTCTTGACGACCTGGGCCAGAAGGAGTTGGCCCGACTGGCTGGGGTGGACATCGCACGCGTACTGATTCTGCGGACTGGCGTTCAGAAGCCCCGCCGCGCAGGTATGCCCGGCCGACGACGCGGCCGCCTGCCGGAACGCGGTGAACGCGTCGGCGACGATTGCCCCATCGGCGGCGGCATGACTCGTGATCGCCTGGTTCAGAAGCTGGGTGAGCCCGGTGCCTGCCGGGTCGGCGTAGTCGAGTGAGTAGTAGTTGACGACGATCAGGCGGCCGTTGAAGTGTGCCGCCGACAGCGCGCGGTAGATCGCATCCATGTTTGTGGCGAGTCTTCCGAGCAACGCCGGAAGTCCGGCCCCGATGCACGCTGGATCGTTACTGCAGTGGCTCTGGAGCAGAAACGCATCGTTGGCCCCAAGCTGGACCGTGACGAGCTTGGTGTTCGGATGCGAACGCAGGAATGCCGTCGCAAACTGGAGCTGTGTGCCGCTGTAGCTCGTGTGCAACGGGAAGTGCGCCTTGTACGGCCGGCAACCGTTATCTGCGCCGGTCGCGGATGTGAAGCCCTCCGTTGTCTCGCCGGGACAAGACGCGTTCGTCGGCGTCATCCCGAGCGCCAGCCCGACGTAGTCGGGGAAACCGACGAAGTTGTCGGGGTTGCCGTACTCGAACCCGGCTTGGGTGATGTAACCGAACGAGACGCTGTCACCGAGCGCCAGGTAGGGATGACCAGGATCTGCCTGCGACACGCCGCCGGTAACCAGGACGGCTGCGGCGGTTGCGAGCACCACCAGCATCGAGGCGAACGCCTGCTTGTGCCAACGCCGAATACTCATTCTTCTCCCCTTCGTTCGTTCGTCGGGTTGCCAGGCCGTGCTCTACGCTCGGCCGGGCCGTGCGGGCAGTCTGATCCGCCGACGCCGCCGGGGCAACCCGGCCGGCAAAACACCGCCCGCTGAGTCAGCAGCAGTCTTCGCCCGCTTGCTTGGGCGGGCAGAGCTGATCCGAGTACGAGCAGAACACGCAGCAATCACCCGCGCGCGGCCGGAGCCACGATGCGCAGCTCGGGCACGTGTAGAAGAACTGGCATGCGTTCGTCGGCATCTCCTCGACGTGCGACGCACCGCACTCGGGGCAGGCCACCGTCGCGGTGGTGACAACAGCCATCTACCGAAGCACGCCGGTGATCGCCGCGATGTGCTCCGGCGTCGAGCCACAGCAGCCGCCGACGATGCGCGCGCCGCGTTCGACATACGTACGAACATGCTCGGCGAGATCGTCCGGGCCTGCGTCGTAGATCACGCTGTCGCCGACCATCCGCGGCACGCCGGCGTTCGGTTTCACCCAGAGCGGCAGACCGTCCGCAGCAGCGACCAGCTCGTCGACGATCAGATCGGTGTCTGCAAGCGACTTGCCGCAGTTGGCGCCGATCGCGGCGATCCCGAGCGGTGCGAATGCCTCCACGACCTGCGTCGGGGTCAGGCCCATCATCGTCTTCGTTCCCTGGTCGAAGCTGTAGGAGACGACGAGCGGTAGATCGCTTGCGCTCTTGATGCCCTCGACGGCCCACAGGCCTTCGTCCAACGAGAAGAACGTCTCGAGTACGAGCAGGTCGACGCCGCCTTCCGCCAGCGAGCGCGCCTGCTCGGCATACGTCGACACCGCGAGCTCGTGGGTCAGCGGCCCGAGCGGCTCGGTCAGGTGCCCCGTCGGCCCGAGCGACCCGGCGACGAGCACATGATCGCCGACCGCTTCGCGCGCGAGCTCCGCGGCCCTACGGTTGACCTCGACCGCTCGGCCGTGCAGCGCCTCGTCCGCGAGGCGCAGCGACGAACCGCCGAAGCTGCACGTGAGCACGATGTCCGATCCCGCCTCGACAAAACGGCGATGCAACTCCTGCACCTTGTCCGGCGCGTCGATCACCCACTCTTCGGGCGCGATGCCAGGCTCGATGCCCATGTTCTGGTAGTTCGTCCCGGTGGCACCATCCGCGATCAGCACGGGACGCGCTGCAAGAAGCTCGACGAAAGACGGCATCGGAACAGCAGCCTAGGCGTTGAGCTCGGCGAGCCGGCGGGCGATGCGCGCTGCCGCGCGTGCGAGCTCGCCCGCGGCCTCGGCGTCGCCGACCACCGACGTGCTGAGTTGCGCGCGCACGTGCTCCGCGAGCACCGCGATCTCGTCAGCGCAGGCAGCAATCTCCTCGGGCACCGCGACGATGCGAGCCCGGGTCTGCTCGTTGCGGTCTGCCATGAAGGCGGCGTAGGCCTCCGAGTCCTCGTCCGCGAGCTCGGAGAGCCGCGACCAGAGCGTCTTCGCACGGACGACGGACGCCTCGTCGCCCGCGAACCGCCCCGCGAGCTCGACGAGTGCGGCCGCGAGGGCGGCCGTCAGCGCGGTCGCTGCGCCGCTCGCAGGCGACGGCGTGCGCTCTCCGAGCGCCGCCAAAAACTCACCGACTCGTAACTCGCTCAATGCCATGGCGGTAGAACTCCGCCTCCGCCGGAGGGAGCGGCGTGTCGCCGCGGATCAGGTCCGCAGCCTTCTCCGCGACCATCATCACCGGCGCGTAGATGTTCCCGTTCGTCACGTAGGGAAAGACACTCGCGTCGACGACGCGCAGCCCGTCGACGCCGTGCACGCGCATCGACCCAGGGTCGACGACCGACAGCTCGTCGACTCCCAGCTTCGCGGTGCAGGAGGGATGCAGCGCAGTCTCCGCGTCTCGACGCACCCAGTCGAGGATCTCTTCGTCGGTGTCCACGCTCGCGCCGGGTGAGAGCTCGCCGCCGTTGTACGGGTCGAACGCGGACTGGTTCAGGATCGATCGCGCGGCACGCACGCACTCCACCCATTCCCGACGGTCCTGATCGGTCGAGAGGTAGTTGAACCGCAACGCGGGATGCACACGCGGGTCGATCGAGGTGATCTTCACCGAGCCGCGCGCGTCCGAGTACATCGGCCCGACATGCAGCTGGTAACCGTGGCCCTGAGGCGCGGTGCCGTCGTAGCGCACGGCGATCGGCAGGAAGTGGAACATCACATTCGGGTAAGCGACTTCGTCGTTCGAGCGGATGAATCCGCCCGCCTCGAAATGGTTCGTCGCGCCCGGGCCGGACTTGAAGAGCAGCCACTTCAGGCCGACGAGCGGCCGGTTGCGCCATTTGTACGCCGGCGCGACGGTCACGGGCAGCTTCGACGCGCATTGCACATACACCTCGAGATGGTCTTGCAGGTTCTCACCGACGCCCGGCAGGTCGTTTACGACGTTCACGCCGAGCGCTTCGAGCTCCGACGCGTTACCGACGCCAGAGAGTTGCAGCAGTTGCGGCGAGTTGATCGCACCGCCGCAGAGAATGACCTCGCCCGCGCGGATCGTCTCGCCGTTCACCTGCACCCCGACAGCACGGGTGCCTTCGAAGACGACGCGCTCGACGAAGGTGCGCGTGCGCACCTCGAGGTTCGGTCGGCCCATCACGGGATGCAGATATGCGCGCGCCGCGCTCAGCCGGCGGCCCTTCCGGATGTTGCGGTCGAACTTCGCGAAGCCCTCTTGGCGGTAGCCGTTCACGTCATCGGTCAGCGGGTAACCGGCCTCCTGCACCGCGTCGAAGAACGCACCGAACAGCGGTCCGCCCGCCGGGCCGCGCTCGAGCTGTAGCGGGCCGTCTCCCCCGCGCCACTGGTCGGCGCCTGCGAGACAGTTCTCCATCCGCTTGAAGTACGGCAGGCAGTGCGCGTAGTCCCATTGGTCGAGTCCCGGCTCGGCTGCCCACCGCTCGAAGTCCAGCGCGTTGCCGCGCTGGAAGATCATCCCGTTGATCGAGCTCGAGCCGCCTAGCACCTTGCCCCGCGCGTGATAGATCCGCCGGTCGTTCATGAACGGCTCGGGCTCCGACTCGTACTTCCAGTCGTAGAAGCGGCTGCCGATCGGGAACGAAAGCGCTGCCGGCATGTGGATATAGAGGTCCCACCAGGAATCGGTGCGCCCCGCTTCGAGCACGAGCACACGCGTCGACGCGTCTTCGGTCAACCGCGCCGCAAGTGCTGACCCGGCCGAGCCACCTCCCACGATGATGAAGTCCCAGCTCACGAGATGACGACGGTCTGCAACTCGGTGAACGACTCCATCGGCGCCGTGCCCCCTACGCGTCCGATTCCGCTCGCGGTGCCCGAACGGCCGCCGAACGGCAGATGCGGCTCCCAGTAGTTGGACGAGTCGTTGATGTTCACCCAGCCGGTGCGCACCTCGTCGGCGAAACGCAGTCCCTTGCTCAGGTCACGCGTGAAGATCGCGGAGAGCAGCCCGTACGGTGAGGCGTTCGTGAGCTCGATCGCCTGGTCGAGCGAGTCGATCGCAACGACGGGCGCGATCGGCCCGAACGTCTCCTCGATTGCGACCAAAGCGTCGGCGGGTACGCCGTCGAGCACCGTCGGCTGCCAGTAGAGGCGCGTCGGGTACCCATCGGCGCGAGCACCTCCGGTCACGACGGTCGCGCCACGCTCGAGGGCATCGGCGACGTGCTCGTCCATCTTCTCCGCCACGCCCGAGTTGTTCAGCGGGCCCATCGTCGTCGTCTCGGCGAACGGATCGCCGAGGACGACACGCTCGGTGACGAGAGCGCGCAGCTTCGCGACGAACTCCTCGCGCACGGCGTGGTGCACGAGCAACCGCTCGCCGGCCGTGCAGCTCTGGCCCGCGCAGAGGAAGCACGCGGTGACGGTCGCCTCGGCCGCAAGGTCGAGATCGGCGTCATCGAGCACGACGACGGGACCGTTGCCGCCAAGCTCGAGCACCGCTGCTTTACCGGCCGCGGCTTCGGCCACCTTGCGGCCCGTCTCGGTCGAGCCGATGAAGCCGACGCCGTGCGTGCCGGGATTGCGCGCGATCTCGTCGCCGACGACAGAGCCAGGGCCGGTGACGAGGTTGAAGACGCCGGGCGGAAGATCGGCTTCGACGACGCATTCGGCGAGCGCGATCGCCGCGATCGCCGTGGTTGACGCGGGCGTCCAGACGACGGCGTTCCCCGAAGCGAGCGCGGGCGCGATCAGCTCGGCGGGCATCGTGTACGGCCAGTTCCACGGCGTGATCACGCCGATCACGCCGCGCGGCCGGCGCACGAGCAGCACGCGCTTGCCGGGCGACATCGAGTTCGCGAGGCGCCCTTCGAGGCGCTTGCCGTCTTCCGCGGCGTTACGCCAGTACGCGATCAGCTCCTCGACCTCGTCGCGTGACTCGTGCAGCGGCTTGCCCTGGTCGAGCGTCAGCGTGTGCGCGAGCTCGTCGCGGCGCTGCTCAATCGCGTCGCCGACGCGGTTCATATACATCGCACGCTCGAAGACGGTCAGCCGGGACCACGAGTCGGCGGCGCGGTTCGCGGCGCCGATCGCGAGCTGCGCGTCCTCACGCGTGCCCTGCGGCACCTCGCCGAGCGACGCGCCTGTCGCGGGCGAATCGGCGGTGAACGTCCCGCCGGAAATGGACGACGTCCACCGGCCGTCCACGAACATCTCAGACCCCACGGGGGCTCACATCGTCGAGAACGACACGCATCAGGTCGCGGATCGAGACGATGCCGCACGGCTTGCCACCGTCGAGCACGGGCAGGTGCCGGAAGCCGCCGTGGATCATCACGACGCCGGCCTGCTGCGTGCTCTCGTCCGCGTCGACCGTTTCGGGGCCACGCGTCATCCAGTTCGCGACCTGGCCGCTGACGTCGCCCGACGCCACGGCGCGCATCACGTCGCGCTCGGTGAGGATCCCGGTCAGCCGATCGCCGGAGACGACGAGCACCGCGCCGACGCGCCGGCCTGTCATCGCCGCCGCTGCTTGGACGAGCGTCGTCTCCTGCTCGATCGTGAGCAGGTCGCGGGACATCACATCGCCTACGGTCGTCATCTCAGTCCCCGAGCTCCGTGCGCCTGCGGTCGACGTACGCCTTGAGCTCGTCCTTCAGGCCTTGATCCATTTCGGGCTCGACGTATTCCTCAAGCGTCTTCTCCGAGATCTCGGTCGCGCGCGCGGCGGCGTCGCGGCCACCCAGGCGGTTCCAGCGCTCGTAGTTCTCGGTCGACGAGAGCAGCGGCCGGTAAAAGCACTCGCGGAAGCGCTCGAGCGTGTGCACGGCGCCGAGGAAGTGGCCGCCTTGCCCGACCTCCTGGTGCGCGCTGAACGCGAGCGTCTCCTCGTTGATGTTCAGCGGCTGGAACACGTGATGGAGCATCCGCAGCAACTCGACGTCGACGATGAACTTCTCGTAGCAGGAGACGAGGCCCGACTCGAGCCAACCCGCAGAGTGCATGACGAAGTTCGTGCCGGCGAGGAACGTCGGCCAGAGCGTCATTGCCGCCTCGTACGCGGCCTGCGCGTCGACCGTCTGCGACGACGTGAGCGCGCCGCCGCCGCGGAACGGCAGCTTGTAGTGGCGCGCGATCTGCCCGGTGCAGAGCAGGCCGATCGCCGACTCCGGCGTACCGAAGCTCGGCGATCCGGACTGCATGTCGGTGTTCGAAAGGAACGAGCCGAAGACAACGGGGCAGCCGGGACGGATCGTCTGCACGAGCGCGATGCCGGCGAGCGCTTCTGCGACCTGCTGCGCGAGCGATGCAGCGATCGAGACCGGCGACATCGCACCCATCAGCAGGAACGGCGTGATAATCATCGCCTGATTTGCCCGCGCGTACTCGAGCAGTGCCGAGAGCATGCGGTCGTCGTAGCGCAGCGGCGAGTTGACGTTGATCAGCGAGATGATCGCGGGGTTCTCCTCGAGCGACTCCCGCCCGAACACCATCTCCGCCATCGCGATCGTGTCAAGCGCGTTCGGGCCCGACGTGACCGAGCCCATGAACGGCTTGTCGGAGAGCGTCATCAGCGCGTAGACCATGTCGAGGTGGCGCGAGTCGAGCGCCTTGTCACCCGGCTCGCAGATCGTTCCCCCCGGCGTGTCGAGTTCCGGGAACGACTGCGCGAGCTTCACGAGGTTCTCGAAGTCCTCGTACATCGCTTCGCGGCGCTCGAGCCCACGGCGCACGAACGGGCAGCCGTAGACGGCGCCGAACGCCATGTGCCTGCCGCCGATGTGGATGTTGCGCTCGGGGTTGCGCGCCTGCAGGTCGAACTCCTGCGGCGCCTTCGCCACCTGCTCGAGGATCCAGTCGGGATCGAACTTGACGAGGTCGCCCTCGACGTTCTGGCCCGCTTGTGCGAACGCCTGTTGCGCGTCTTCGTGCTGGAAGTCGACGCCGAGCTCGCTGACGATGCGGCGCCAACCACGGTCGAGCTCCTGCATCGAGAACTCGTCGAGGATCTCGTACCGCGGCAGTTCGTTGATCAACAAAGTCGCTACGCCTCCTGGAGAAGTTGTTCAAGGGCAAGTTCAAGGCCGGTGTCGCCGGTCTCGCGGATTTCGAGCGGCAGGCCGAGTCTCGCAGCAGCGGCTTCCGCTTTCGCGCGCAACTCGTCGGTCGGTGACTGCGCAAGCCAGACGACACGCTTGTAGTTCTTGAAGTAGTCGTCGCGGAGCTCGGGGTGGCGGTCGAGGCCTAGCCCGCGCCAGACGACGCGGTCGAAGGAGCGCACGAGGAAATCAGTGAGGTAATAGGTGCCGAGCTCGTGTTCCATCCCGCCGAAGAGCTGGTAGCAGTCGGCGCCCGCGAGCCTCGGCAGGTCGTCGAGCGCGCCCCGTGTCCCGCAGTCGGCGTAACCCACGAGCTCGGCGTCACCGAGAGCTTCGCGAATCCTTTCCGGGCGGTTGTGCAACTCCGGCGGGAGCGGCTTGACCTCGAGATCCCAACCGCGCCGCTTGGCGATCGCGTCGATGTGGAGCGCCAGAGCGCCGCAAGCCACGATCGTCCTGGTCATGCCGGGAACGACAGCTGGTCGATGAACAGGTCGTTGAAGTCGGTACGGCCGGACAGCTCGACGTACTTCACTTCGTCGAGCACGGCCTGCGCGGCGGCTCGTTCGGTGACCGACAACGCTGCGATCTTCGCGCCTTCGCCGGCGACGTTCCCGGCCGCGACGATGCGGAGCAGCGGCAACTTCGGCACGAGGCCGATCTTCACGGCGCTCGCAGCCGTGAGGTACGAGCCGAACGAGCCGCCGAGCAGCACCTGCGAGATCTCCGTTGGGTCGACACCCATGTCGTTGCAAAGGATCTGCCAGCCGGTCGCGATCGATGCCTTTGCAAACTGCAGCTCACGCACGTCGCGCTGCGAGAGAAAGACGTCCTTGTGCAGGTAGAAGACGTTCTCCTCGCCGATCTTTGCAAGGTGCGGCGACGAGCCGAGCACGAAACGGCCCGAGTGGTCGAGGATGCCGGCTCCGACGAGCTCGGCGACCGCGTCGACGAGACCGGAGCCGCAGAGGCCGACCGCCTCGACGTCGCCGATCACCGTCAGCTGCACCTCGCCGTCGACGATCTTCACGCCTTCGATCGCGCCGTCCGCGGCGCGCATGCCACAGCGGATCTGGGCGGCTTCGAATGCGGGGCCTGCAGGGGCGGCCGTGGCAAGCGCCTCGGCGGACGAGCCAAGAACGATCTCGGAGTTGGTACCGACGTCGATAAAGAGACGCGTGCGCTTGTCGAGCGTCAGCCCCGTCGCGAGGATCCCCGCGACGATGTCCGGACCGACGTAGGCGCCGAGCGCCGGGAAGAGCACGGCCGGCGCGCGCTCGTGCACGTGAACGCCGAAGTCGGTTGCCTTCGCGGCGGGCAGCGTACGGGCGGCGATCGTGAACGGCGCCATCGAGAGCGGCTCGGGATCGATCCCGAGCGCGAGCTGCATCATCGTCTGGTTGCCGGCGACGACGATCTCGTAGACCTCCGACGGAGCGACGCCTGCTTCCTCGCACACTTCCTTGGTGAGTGTCGCGAGCGTCTCGTGCGCGCGGTCGCCGAGCATGCCGAGCGCTTCCGGGTCCATCATCGTCGCGGAGATCCGCGTGATCACGTCCGCGCCGAACGGCTGCTGCATGTTGAGGATCGACTGCACAGCAGCCGGTAGCCCCGTCTCGAGGTCGAGCAGGGTTGCGACACACGTCGTCGTCCCGAGGTCGTAGGCGATCGCGAAGCGACGCGCCGTCGTGTCGCCGGGCTCGATGTCGACGAGCACGTCGTCGACGAGCACAGCGGTGACCTGCCAGTTCGATTCGCGCAGCGTGTGCCCCATCGCGCGCACCACCTCGAGCGGCACCCGCGGCTCGATGTCGTCCATCGCCTGCAGGACACGCTCCAGGTCGGACGTCTGGTCCTCGAGCGTCGGCTCGGTCAGCTCGAGGTAGCGCTTCTGCACTGCCGGCCTGAGGATTACATGGCGGCCGACACCGACGAGCGCGGCCTTCGGGCGCGTCTGAAGGTGCGGCACTTCGACGACGAGGTCTTCTGCAGCCTGCGCGCGGCAGGCGAGCCTCCACCCCGCCCTCAGCTCGTCCGGCGTGAACGCGCGCGGGTCGACGGCATCGATCGCCTGCTCGCCGGTCGCGACACGCACCTTGCACTTCTTGCACGTGCCGTGACCGCCGCAGGTGGAGTCGATCGCGACGCCGTTCCAGCTCGCGCCGTCGAACAGCGTCGTGCCGGCCGGGACGCGAGTCTCCTTGACGGCGCCGTCGGCCTGCTCGAAGACGAGCCGGACCCGCGTCGGCTGCAGGTCAGCGTCGGTCACGGGCTCCGCTGTCATAGGACTGCTTCGGCCGCCGCTTTCTTCTTGCGGAACGCCGCGATCCAGGCGGCGCCCCACTCGTCGTGGCCGAGCAGGAAGTCGGTCGCGCGCACGGCTTCGACGATCTCTTGCGAGCGCGCGTCCATGATCGCGCTCGTCAGGCCGTGACTCGCGGCGATCGCGAGGAAGCCTGCGCCGAGTGTCTCGCGCCCGGGCAGGCCGAACGACGTGTTGGACGCGCCACAGGTCATGTTCACGCCGAGGTGGTCGCGGATCAGGCGCACCGTCTCGAGGAACAGCGTGACGGCGCGCGGTTCCGCACCGACGGGCATTGCAAGCGGGTCGATCAACACGTCCTCGGGCGGGATGCCGTAGTCGCCGGCGCGCGAGACGATCTTCCGCGCGACCTCCAGGCGGCGCTCCGGCTCCATCGGGATCTCGTCGTCGTTAGCGAGACCGATCACCGCAGCGCCGTGCTTCGCGACGATCGGGAGGATCGCCTCGAGCCGCTCGTCCTCGCCGGTGACGGAATTGACGAGCGCTTTGCCCTGGTAGGCACCAAGGCCGGCCTCGAGCGCCTCGATCACCGACGAGTCGATGCAGAGCGGCACGTCGGTCAGGCCCTGCACGAGCGGGATCGCCTGCCGCATCAGCTCGATCTCGTCAGCGAGCGGGTCGCCGACGTTGACGTCGAGCATGTCGGCGCCGCCTGCGAGTTGCTGCGCGACGTCGATCTCGATGCGCGAGAGGTCGCCCTGCTGCAACTCGGCCTGGAACTTCTTGCGCCCGGTCGGATTGATGCGCTCACCGATCACGCAGAACGGGCGCTCCGACCCGATCACGATGGTCTTAGACGACGACTCGAGGACGGTCTCCACTCAATTCCCTTTCGGCGCGGGTTGGGATGTTCAGGCGGCTGCACAGGCGCGCAATGCCGGCCTCCTTGCGAAAGCTGATCAGGTGCAGTCCACGCACGCCGGGGATTTGCCGTGCGGCGTCGGCGAGCTCGCAGCCGATCTCGAAGCACTCCGCCTCGGGATCTGCCGAGCTCTCGACGCGCTCGATCAGCACGGCCGGCACGGAGATGCCCGGGACGTGCTCGTCGATGTAGCGCAGCGACTTCGCCGTTCGCACGAGGCAGATCGAGGGCAGGATCGCGACGCGCTCTGCGAGCCCCGTCGCAACCGCCTCAGCCATGAAGCGCTCGAGCGGGCCGAGCTCGAAGCCGACCTGCAGCTGCAGGAACTGTGCGCCTGCGCGCACCTTCTTCTCGGCGCGGTCAACGCGATACTCCTGAGGCGGCGCTTGCGGGTTCTCGACCGCGCCGAGGAAGAGGCGCGGCGCCGGATCGATCTTGCGGCCGGAGAGGTACGTCCCGTTGCGCATCGTGTTCGCCGTCGCGAGCAGTTGGATCGAGTCGAGGTCGAAGACACGCCGCGCCTCCGGCTCATCGCCCGCCGTGACGTCGTCGCCGGTGAGGCAGCAGATGTTCTCGATCCCGTGCAGCGCCGCACCGACGATCTCCGCCTCCAGTGCGAGCCGGTTCCGGTCCCGGCAGACCAACTGCATGATCGGCTCCATCCCGAGTTGCTGGAGTGCGATCGCGACCGACAGCGGTGAGGCATGCGCGTGCGCGGCCGTGTTGTCGGTCGCGTTGACGGCGTCGACGTAGTCCTCGTACGGCGCGAAGAGCTCGTGCACCTTCGGAAGCCCGCCGCTGTTCACGGTCAGCAACTCGGCGGTGAGCACGAAGCCCCCGTCCGCGATCGCGTCCTCAAGCCTCGACACGCCAACCCTTGGGTGCGACCTTGTCGCGCTTCGTGAGGTAGTTGAGCCACGACGAGGTGTTCCACAAGCGGTTGTCAACGGGCTGGCGGATGTCGTGGATCTCGTGCGCCCACGGCGTCTTTGGTGCGCGCTCGACGGCCTTGACCCAGACGCAGCGCATCTCTGGCTTGACCTCGCAGTGACCGTCCGGACGCACACCGCCGCACGGCCCGTTACGCAGCGTCTTCGGACAGTTCATCGGGCACGTCATGCCGGTCGAGTGCAACACGCACTGGCCGCACATCTGACAGCCGAAGACGGGCTTCTTGACGGCGGCTTCGATCAGGGCGATCGGCTTCAATGCGTCGCCTCGTGATGTGCTTGAGCTACTGGGACGCGAGCACCAAGCGATGCAAGGACGCCGGGAGTGTCAATAGTGGGTTCTATTGACACGACCGAGGACGCGACAGCGCGCCGCGTGATCGCGTTCCAGGAGCCAAGTGACATTGCGAGGTGACGCATCAGGCCGGGACGGCAGCCCGCTTCTTTGCGATCAGGTCCTTCGCGAGGCGAACTGCGGTCGACGCGTCGGCCGCGTAGCCGTCTGCGCCCACGGCGTCTGCGTACTCCTGCGTCACCGGTGCGCCGCCGACCATCACGATCACGTCGTCGCGGATCCCGGCCTTCTGCAGCGCATTGATGTTCGCCTTGAACATCGGCATCGTCGTCGTCAGGAACGCCGAGAAGCCAACGACGTCCGGCTTGTGCTCCTGGATCTGCTGGACGAATACCTCGGGCGCCACGTTGACGCCGAGGTCGTAGACGGTGAAGCCTGCGCCCTCGAGCATGATGTTGACGAGGTTCTTGCCGATGTCGTGCACGTCGCCCTTGACGGTGCCCATGACATAGGTGCCGATCGGCTTGGCGCCGGTCTCGGCAAGCAGCGGGCGAAGGATGTCGAGCGCGCCCTGCATCGCGCGCGCAGCGATCAGCATCTCGGGCACGAAGTAGTCGCCGCGTTCGAACCGCGCGCCGACTTCTTCAAGAGACGGGATCAGTGCGTCGTAGAGCATCGACTCGCAACCGAGGCCGTCTGCAAGGCCTTTGTTGACGAGGTCTTTCACCTCTGGCGCGTTCCCGATGAGCGTCTCGTCGTAGAGGCCCTTCAGGATCTCTTCGTGGGTCATGCGGCACCTCGCTGGTCGTGGTTACCGAGTCGCATCGAGACGAGGCCGGCCTGCTCGAGCAGGGCCGGCAGCAACTCGGCGATGCGGTCGCGGGTGAGCCGAATCGTCGGCCCGGAGATCGAAAGGGCTGCGACGACGTCGCCGTCAGGCCCGAAGATCGGTGCGGCGAGCGCGGCGAGGCCATGCTCGAGCTCGTCGACGGCAGTCGCATAGCCGCGCGCGCGGATCTCCTCGCCGTCCGTGTCGCGCGATGCAAAGGCCTTCAGCACTTTGCCGTTCGCGGTCGATTCGTAGGGGACGCGGCGGCCGACCCAGTTCGTGCCACCGACGAAATGGCGGCTGTCTTCTTGCGCGAGGTGCTCGACGCCGAGCGGCGTCGGCACGCCGAGGTTGATCGTCTCGCCCGAGAGCTGCGAGAGCGCCTTCAGCGCGGGCTCTGCGATCTCGACGAGGCTCGCGCCGAGGTCGCGGTGCGCGAAGCGCAGCAGCACCGGCCCGGGCTGGACGCGGCGGTCGCCGGCGCGCTGGACGAGCCCGCGCCGCTCGAGCGCGCCCACGAGGCGTGAGGTCGTCGATTTCGGCAGCCCGGCACTCTCGGAGAGCTCCCCGATCCCGAGCGGCCGCGTCGACTCGACGACGCTGACAAGCAAATCCGCCGCGCGGTCGATCGCCTGAGTCCCGGTCTCTGCCGCCATCGACCCATATGGTGGAACACCCGTTCCACGCTGTCAAGCAAGTAACAGTCTGTTACAAGCGCTGACCTGCCTTTTCCAGACCCGTCGGAGATGCGAAGCGCACTCCACGGCGGCTGCCACCAGCCTGGTCTGGTCGAGACACGGTCAGTTAGACGAGGCGGGCGTCCTTGCTCGCGGCAACTTCGAGCCGGAAGCCGTCTGGATCCTCGAAGAACGTCGCGTAGTAGTCCGGGTGGTACTGCGGCCACAGGCGCGGCGCGTGCAGCACCTCGCCGCCCGTGGCAACCACGGCCGTGTGGACTGCATCGACGTCGGCCCTTGTCTCGACGGCCACCGAGAGGTGGTGGAAGCCAGGCGCGTAAAGCTCGAACTCCTGATCGGTCTGCGCCTGGCGCAGGCCGATCGAGCCCGAGCCGGCGGCCGGAAAACGCAGGTAGTGGATCTGCTCGGCGCGCTCGCCGTCGACGAGGAACGGCGCCTCGAGTCCAAGTGGGCCGAAGACGGCCGCATAGAACGAAAGCGACCGATCGAGGTCACGGCACACGAGGTCGACGTGGCCGAGACCGACGAGCACTACTTCTCCTTCTCCTTCTCCATCGATTCGATGAGCAGCGTCGACACGTCAACGACGCGCAACTGCTTGCCCATCGAGCGCACGCCGTCGTCGAGCATCACCGTGCAGAACGGGCACGCGACGGCCAGCGTCTCCGCCCCGGTTTCCGACGCCTCGCGCACGCGCTCCTCGTTGATCGGCGTCCCGCGCTCCTCCATCCACATGTGCGCGCCACCCGCGCCACAGCAGAACGTGCGCTTCGAATTGCGCGCCATTTCAATCGGTTTGCCGACCGCAGAAACGAGCTCGCGCGGCTCGTCGATCACGTCGTTGTGCCGCGCCAGGTAGCAGGAGTCGTGGTAGGTGATCTCCTGATCGGTCGCGGTGGTCTCGAGCCTGCCGTCGCGCAGGAGCTCAGCGAGGAGCTGCGTGTGGTGCATCACCTCGTAGCGCCCGCCAAAGTCCGGATACTCGTTGCCGAGCGAGTTGAGGCAGTGCGGGCAACTCGCGACGATCTTCGTCACGCGCGCTTCGTTCAACGTCGCGATGTTCTGGTTCGCGTACTCCTGGAACACGTACTCGTTCCCCATCCGCCGCGCCGGATCGCCGGTGCACGCCTCGCGCGCGCCGAGGATCGCGAAGTCGACGCCCGCTTTCTGCAAGAGCTTCGCAGTCGACTCGGCCGCCTTGCGTGCACGCTCGTCGTAGGCGGCGGCGCAGCCGACCCAGTACAGAACCTCGGGCGGCTCGTCACCCTCCTCGAGCACGCGCACGCCGAGGCCCTCCGCCCAGGACGCGCGATCGCCCTGCGGCTTGCCCCACGGATTACCGACGCGCTCGACGTCGCGCAGCATCGACTCCGACTCCTTCGGGAAGCTCGATTGCATCATCACGAGGTCGCGGCGCAGGTCGACGATGTGATCGATGTGCTCGATCGATACCGGGCATTCGTGCACGCAGGCGCCGCACGTCACGCAGTCCCAGATCATCTCCTCCGGCACGCCGTTGCCCGCGATCGGCGAGAGCTCCCCACCTGCGAGCAGGTTCGCGCCCTCCGCGAAGACCTGGTCGCGGATGCCCATGATCAGGAGCTTCGGCGAGAGCAGCTTCCCCGTCGCATACGCGGGGCACACGTCCTGACAACGACCGCACTCCGTGCACGAGAACGAGTCGACCATCTCCTTCCACGTCAGATCGCCGATCGTGTTGACGCCAAGGCGCATCTCGTCGTCGGGAACGTCGAAGTTCAACGGCTCGAGGCGGCCGCGCCGTCGCGTGCGCGAAAAGAACACGTTGACCGCGGCTGTCGCGATGTGCAGATGCTTCGAGTACGGCAAGTAGACGAGGAACGCGAGGATCACCGCGACGTGCGCCCAGTTGAAGACGCGCTCCAGGACACGCGGCGCCGGGATCGCGCCCGACGCCCAGTTCGACAGGAACGACGCGCCGGCCGGCCATTCGTTCAGCCCGGCCGCGATGCGCGACGCATGCCAGCCGACGAGCGTCAGAACAACGAGCGCGATCATCGCGAGGATCAAGTCCGCCTCACCGAGGTGCGAGCCGTCGAAGCGCTTCGGCTTCACGACCTTGCGAATCCACACCGCCATCGCGATGCCGGTGAGCACCGAGAGCACGAAGACGTCGACGAGCGCCATGAACCAGCCCTGCGCGCCGAGCCACGGAATCGACCAGTCGCGGTTCACCGCACCGACGAGCGCCATCACGATCGTGGGGAAGAGAACGAGGAAGCCCCAGAAGATCAGCGCGTGCATCACGCCCGGCACGAGCCGCTGGAAGAGTTTCTTCTGGCCGAGCACGATCACGGCCTCGTTCTTGACGCGGCCGGGTAGGTCGTCGGAGCGCTCGATCGGCTTGGCCGCGCGGACGAGCCGCGTCAGGAAGAGTGCGCGGCGCGCGAAGAGCCAGCCCGCAACTGCGAGCGCGGCGGCAAGCGCAACGGCGCCCGCGAACGTCGCTATGTCCCTCGAACCTTCCTGAGCTCGGCGGTGATCGCGGGCACGATCTCGTGCAGGTTCCCGACGACCGCGTAGTCCGCATGATTGAAGATCGTCGCCTCGGGATCGTCGTTGATCGCGAGCAGCGTCTTCGCGCCCTTGCAGCCCGCGATGTGCTGCGTTGCGCCGCTGATCCCGCAAGCGATGTAGAGGTCAGGCGACACCTTCGTGCCGGTCTGACCCACCTGATCGGTGTGCGGCCTCCACCCCGCGCTCGTGACGACGCGCGAGCAACCGACCGCGCCGTCGAGCAGCGCCGCGAGCTCCTCGAGGATCGCGAACCCTTCGCTCGAGCCGACGCCGCGCCCGCCGGAGACGACAACCTTCGCGTCGGCAAGCGACACCTTCCCGCCCGTGTCCGGCGCGACGTGCTCGGTGACCTGCACCGCGCCACTCACGTCGGGGCGCAAAACCTCAGCTTGTAACAGACTGTTACTTGCCTCGAAGGCGAACGGCGCTGCGGTCAGCAGCTTGCGTGGCGCATGGAGACGTGCCTCTTCGAGCAACGTGCCGCCCCAGCGCTGGCGCGTCACCTCGTCGCCTCGCACTTCGGTCACGTTCGCGGCCATCGGCAGGTCAAGCTGCGCTGCGACGTGCGCCAGTAGCTCGTTCCCGCGGTCGGAGCCCGGAGCAACGACGTCGGCCTCACCAGCCGCGTCGATCAGCGCACTGGCCCACGCGCTCGGCGCGTATGGGCCTTCGATCGTCATGCAGCGCACGTCGCCGCCGAGCGACTCCGCAAGCGTCACCGCCTGCAGCGAGAGCTCGTCGCTTCCCTCGATGAAGACGATGACGCTCATGCGAGGCCCAGCTTCTGCATCACCTCGACGACCGCCGGGGCGGCGTCGGGGCCGTGACCGAGAATTTCTGCCTGCTTGCCTTGCCCCTCCGGCACGACGAGTCGCAGCTTCTCGAGCCTCGACGCGGGACGCTCGACCGGCTTCGCGCCGACCGGCTTGCGGTTCGCGCGCAGCTTCGCCGGCACCGACGGGTAGCGCGGCAGGTTGAGGCCCTCCTTCACCGTGACGATCGCCGGCAGCGCGACGTCGTAGACGTCCATGCCGGTCGCGACCTCCTGCTCGAAGCGCGCGCGGCCGTCGGTAAGCGTGATGCCCTTGACCCCGGTGACGATCGGAAGTCCGAGCGCATACGACACACGGATGCCGACCTGATAGTTGCCCGCGTCCGCCGATTCGTTGCCGAACACGATCAGGTCGAATGGCTCCTCGCTGCGGATCGCATTGACGAGAGCTGCGGCCGTCGCTTGCGCATCCCATTCTTCCTCCGTGACGAGGTGGATCGCGCGGTCGGCGCCGAGCGCCATGCACTCGCGCAACTGCTCCTCCGCCTCGGTCGGGCCGAGCGTCAGCACGACGACCTCACCACCTTGCGCTTCGACGATGCGCACCGCCTCCTCGACACCGCACTCCTCGTGCGGCGAGATCGTGAAGCCGAGGTGCCGCGTTTGGATCGACTGTTCGTCCTCGGTCAGTACCATCTTCCCGCCCGTGATCGGGACGCGCTTCACACAGACGAGAATCCTCACGACTTCACGCGCGAGTTGTCGGGATCGAAGACCGGCGTCGAGTCGTTCGTCGCAACCGTGACCGGGTACTGCTCGCCGAGGTATTCGACGAGCAGCTGCTCGCCGACGTTCGCGTTCTCCGGCGGGAGGTAGCTCATCAGGATGTGCTTGCCGATCGAGGGGCCTGCGCCGGCGCTCGTCACGTACGAGCGGCGGCCGTGTGCGTCGAGGAGCGGCTCGCCCTTCTTCGACAGCACTGGCTCGCGGCCGAGCATGTAGCGCTTGGTTCCGTCCTTCGACGTGTGGTCGTCCACGGTGAGCGTGCAGAGAATCGCAACCGGATCCTGCGCGCGGTGCTTCTCGTGCGCGGCCTTGCCGGTGAAGTCGGGTGTCTTGACCTTGCCCCACGCCATGCCGGCCTCGACCACGTCGTAGTCAGCGTCCAGTTCGGCGCCGAAGGCGCGGTAACACTTCTCGAGGCGGCCGGTCGTGCCGTAGACGCCGATCCCGGCCGGCACGATGCCGTGCGGCTCGCCCGCCTCCCAGACGAGATCCCACAGCTTCGCGCCCTGCTCGATCGGAACGTAGAGCTCCCAGCCGAGCTCGCCAACATACGAGATGCGCGAGGCGAGCACGCGCAGCGAGTCAAGCTCGATCGTGCGGCACGACGCAAACGGGAACGCTTCGTGCGACATGTCGTCCGACGTGAGGCCCGCGAGGATCTCGCGTGAGCGCGGCCCCCACAGCCCGAGCGTCGTATACGCGGAAGTGAGGTCAGTGATCTGCGCGCTGCCGTCCTCCGGCAGATGGTCGGCGTACCACTTCATGTCCGCCATCCCGTGCGCGCCCCCCGTGACGACGCGGAACTGCTCGTCGCCGAGCTTCATCACGGTGAGGTCGCTCTTGAACGTGCCGCTCGGCGAGAGCACGGGCGTGTAGACGACCTTGCCATCCGCGACGCTCATCTGGCGCATCGAGACCTGCTGCACAACGTCGAGCGCGCCCGGGCCGGTCACGTCGAATATGCAGAACGCGGTCAGGTCGAACATCGCCGCGCGGTCGCGCATCGCGAGGTGCTCCGCGTTGATGATCGGCGACCACCAGCGGGAGTCCCACTCCGCCTCACGGTAGTTGATGCGATCGCCGTACTCCTCCAGCAGCTTCGCATTCGACTCGTACCACTGCGGCCGCTCCCACCCGACAGCCTCGAAGAACCGCGCACCGAGCTCCTGCTCGCGCGCGAAGAACGGGGACAGCCGAACGTTGCGATTCGACTCCCACTGCTCCGACGGGTGGACGATCCCATAGGTCTTGTTGAACCCCTCGGCCGCGCGTGCCTTGATGTGCTTCTTGGACTTCTGATGCTCGTAGAAGCGGGCGATGTCGGAAGCCTGCAGGTCGATCTCCGACTCGCCGTGGGTCATCCACTGCGCGACGGACTTGCCGACGCCGGGACCTTCCTTCACCCAGACCGCAGCCGCTGACCACAGCCCCTTCACCTCGGGCGTCTCGCCGAGCAGAGGCAGTCCGTCGGCGGTCAGCGAGAGGAGGCCGTTGATCGCGTACTTGATGCCGACGGACTCGTCGTTCAGCACCTCGGGGATCAGCTCGAGCGCGTCCTCCATCTGCTTCTCGAAGTCCTTTTCGGTGAACGGGAACTCGGTCGGCGACAGTGCCGCCTCCTCGTTCGAGGGAATGTCCTCGACGTCGTGGAGGATCGGCCGGTGGGCGTATGAGCCGATCTCGAGCCCGCTCCCGTCCTGGCGTTCGTACATGTTCGTGTCCATGTCGCGGACGATCGGGAACTCGATCACACCCTTCGTGTCTTTGAAGTGCGGCACAGGGCCGACATCGATCATCTGGTGCACCGCGGGCGTCAGCGGGATCGATGCGCCCGCCATTCGTGCAATCTTCGGGCTCCAGACGCCGCAGCAGACGACGATGCGATCGGTCTCGATCTCGCCGCGCGAGGTCTTGATCCCGGTGACGCGCCCGTTCTCGACGTCGATGCCGAGCACCTCCGTGTTCGCGAACACCGACAGCGCACCCTTCTCCTGCGCGCGCTCGCGCGCGATCGTCCCGAAACGCAGTGAGTCGACGATGCCGACCGACGGCGTGTAAAAGCCGCCGACGATCACCGACTCCTCGATATACGGGACGAGCTCCTTCACCTGCGCCGGAGTGAGGATCGCGACGTCTTCGATCCCCCACGCCTTCGCGGACGAGACGCGGCGCCGCAGTTCCTGCATGCGCTCCTCGGTACGTGCGACCTCGATGCCGCCGCTCTCGGTGAAGACGCCCGCGTCCCGATACTGGCGCACCGACTCGAGCGTCAGCTGCGTCATCTCCTTCGAGTGGTCGACCGGGAAGATGAAGTTCGACGCGTGGCCGGTCGAACCGCCCGGGTTCGGAAGCGGGCCTTTGTCGAGCAGGACGAGATCGGTCCAGCCGAGCTCGGCGAGGTGAAAGGCGAGGCTGTTGCCGACGATGCCGGCGCCGATGATCACGGCACGGGCGTGGGCGGGAAACGAAGGGGTCTCAGTCATAGCTCGTGATATATCACGCGTCGAGGAGCACGTCACGCATCGCCTGTTCGAAATGCTCGACGTGGGCGCGCATCAGCTCGGCCGCCCGCTCGCCCTTCCCGCGCGCGATCGCGTCGAGCAGCTCGTGGTGCTCGAGCACGGCGCTCTGCAAGGTGCGCGTGCGGTCGAGCGCAAGCATCCAGATGCGCAGCGCGTGGGTGTAGTACCACTCGAGCGTTTCCTCGAGCAGCTGGTTGTGGCTCGTCCGGTAGATCGTGCGGTGGATGCGCTCATCGAGGTCGATCAACGTGCGGTCGTCGCGGCGCCGTGGGTCGAGAAGCTCCTCGAGCAGGGCGTTGATCTCCTCCAGATCCGGCCTGGTGGCGCGTTCTGCGGCCAGGCGCGCGGCCTCGGGCTCGAGCACTGCCCGCACCTCGCAGAGCCGCGCGAGGTCGCGGACGTCCACGGTGGTGACGAACATCCCGCGGCGCGGATAGACCTCGACGAGCCGCTCGAGGGCGAGCCGGCGCAGTGCCTCGCGAATCGGCGTCCGCCCGATCCCGAGCTGCGCCGTCAGGTCGGGCTCACGGATCGGATCGCCCGGCGCGAGCTCGAGCGAGACGATCAGCGCCCGGATCGCGACGTAGGCCTGGTCCGCGAGCGAGGCCCCGTCGCCGCGCGGCGAAACGGGAAGCCGAGCGGTACCTGCCCTAGCCACGGAGATATATTAGTCGTATCCTCGCGTCGATCACTCGACCGAAAGGACGAATTTGAACACGACGATGCCCTCGTCTCTCCGGATCGCACAGGAGCACCAGCTCCGGCCGATCCAGGAGATCGCCGCGGCCGCCGGGCTCGAGCCCGACGAGGTCGAGCCGTACGGCCGCTACAAGGCGAAGATCGACCTCTCCGTCCTCGACCGTCTCGCGTCGCGGCCAGACGGGAAGCTGATCGACGTCACGGCGATCACGCCGACGAAGGCGGGCGAGGGCAAGACGACGACGTCGGTGTCGCTGACGCAGGGCCTCGGCCACATCGGCAAGCAGGTCGCACTCTGTCTGCGCGAGGCCTCGCTCGGGCCGGTGTTCGGGATCAAGGGCGGCGCAGCCGGCGGGGGCTACACGCAAGTCGTGCCGATGGAAGACATGAACCTCCATTTCACCGGCGACATCCATGCGATCGGCGCCGCGAACAACCTGCTCGCCGCGATGCTCGAAGCGCACCTGCTGCACGGCAACAAGCTCGGCGTCGATCCGCTGTCGATCAGCTGGCGGCGCTGCATCGACATCAACGACCGCGCACTCCGCGATATCGCCGTCGGGCTCGGTGGCAAGGCAAACGGCTACACGCGGCAAACCGGGTTCGACATCACGGCGGCGTCCGAGGTGATGGCGATCGCCGCGGTCGCCTCCGACCTGCAGGATCTGCGCCGGCGGCTCGGCGCAATCACGGTCGGCAACAACTGGGACGGCGAGCCCGTAACAGCCGAGCAGCTCCAGGCGGCCGGCGCGATGACCGTCCTCCTCAAGGAGACGATCAAGCCGAACCTCGTGCAGACGCTCGAGGGCCAGCCTGCGTTCGTGCACTGCGGCCCGTTCGCGAACATCGCGCACGGCAACAACTCGGTCGTCGCAGATCGCGTTGCGCTGAAGCTCGCCGATTACGTCGTCACCGAGAGCGGCTTCGGCTCCGACATGGGCATGGAGAAGTTCTTCCATATCGTCTGCCGCGCCGGGAAGCTCCGGCCCGACGCCGTTGTGCTCGTAGCGACCGTGAAGGCGCTCAAGCACCACGCCGGCGATCCCGACGGCGGCGTCGAGGCGATCGAGGCGGGCGCCGCGAACCTCGCACGCCACATCGGCATCGTGCGCGAGTTCGGGATCAACCCCGTCGTGGCCGTGAACCGGTTCCCGGGCGACACGGACGAGGACATCGATCGCGTCCGCGCGCTCGCGCTCGAGGCGGGCGCGTACGCGGCCGAGGTCAACGACGGCTTCTTGGAGGGCGGCGCCGGCGCGTCGGCGCTCGCGGAGGCGGTCGTCTCGGCGGCCGACGAGCCGTCGACGTTCGACTTCCTCTATCCCCTCGACGCGCCGATCGACCAGAAGATCGAAGCGATCGCGAAGCGGGTCTACGGCGCCGACGGGATCTACCTCCTGAAGACGGCCAAGGACAAGATCGCGCAGTTCACCGCGGCCGGGCTCGACCGGCTGCCGATCTGCATGGCGAAGACACACCTTTCCCTCTCCCACGACGTGGCCCTGACCAATGCGCCCACCGGGTTCACGGTCACCGTCCGCGATCTCCGGGCCTACACCGGCGCAGGCTGGATCGTCGCGCTGTGCGGAGACATGCAGACGATGCCGGGGCTCGGCAAGAC
>JAYUEQ010000216.1:0-6861 GCA_043739205.1 Thermoleophilia bacterium | reverse complement strand
TGTCGTCGAAGTTGCTCACGGCAGTTCGTCTCCCAGGATGTCGGACAGCTTCGCGAGCGCCGCACGCGTCCGCGTCTTCACGGTACCGAGCGGGATGCTCAGGAACTCGGCGACCTCGCTCTGTGAGAGGCCGCTCCAGTAGGCGAGCGCGAGGACCTCGCGCTCGCGGTCCGGCAGCTCCTCGAGCGCGCGATGCATACGCCAGGCGACCCAGCCCTGCTCGGCACGATCGCCGGGCCCCGGGTCGGCCGCGGCTTCGTCGGGGATCTCCGACGGGATCTCGGTGCGCGAGCGCGCGCGGTCGACGATCGCGTTACGCGCGACCGCGTACAGCCACGGCGCACCTGGACCTCGTTCGGGCCGGTAGGACGCGGCCGAGCGCCAGATCGACGCGAAGGTCTCCTGCACGGCGTCTTCGGCACGCCCGCGATCGCCGAGCCGACGCAGCGCGAGCCCGAAGACCGGCCGCGCATACCGGCGGTAGAGATCCTCGAACGCCGAATGATCGCCGGTCGCCGCGCGTTGAATGAGCTCGCCGTCGCTCGTCACGGCACGCATCGTACGGAGTGGGATCGCAAAGGCCACAAAGGGACTACGGGCCCGTGCCATCGCTGGATTTGAGCAGGCGCCCGCCGTCGACGACCAGGGTCGTCCCGGTGACGAACCCCGCGCCGGCGAGGAAGACCACCGCGTCGGCGATGTCCTGGGGCGTGCCGATGCGCCCGAGCAGCGTCTCGGCTGCGCGGCGCTCCTCCTGATCTGGCTCGACGGCGACCGTGCCGGGGGCGATGCCACACACGCGTACTTCCGGCGCGAGCGCACGCGCGAGGACGCGTGTCAGCATCGCCTGAGCCGCCTTCGCCGCGCAGTGGGCGGCGAACGACGTCCACGCCTGAAACGACGCGACGTCCTCGATGATCACGAGCACGCCGTTCGACTCGCGCAGGGCAGGCGCCACCGACTGCGCCAGGAAGAACGTCCCCTTTGCCGTCACGTCCATCGCCACGTCCCAGTCGTCCTCGCTCACGTCCTCGATCGGCTTCGGCGTGAAGCCGGCGCCCGCAGCGTGCACGACGAGGTCGAGGCCGCCAAGCTCGTCGAGGGCCCGCGCGGCAAGCGAGGAGGCACCCGCTCTCATGCTCAGATCGCCGTCGGCGCGACCCGCCGAGACGACCGTCCAGCCATCGTCGCGCAGGCGCTCGACGATCGCCGTCCCGATGCGTCCGGTTCCGCCCGCAACCAGTGCGCGCTTGTGTGGGGTCCGTAAGGGCATGCTCGTTATGAGTAAAACAGAGCCGCATCGTGCATCGGGTTTCCCATGGCTGGAAACACCATGGGTAATCGAACTTCTGAAAGGGAGGTACGCACGATGCGCAAGCTGATTCTCGCGCTCGCGGCGGTTTTGACCCTCGCAGTCGCAGGGCCGGCCGGCGCAGCGGTAACGAAGACGATCAACATCTACGGCTCGACGTTCTCGCCGAAGTCGGCAACGATCACCGAGGGCGACACGGTCACCTGGATGAACAAGGACAACTCGAACCACCAGATTCTTGCCGACAAGGGCCAGTTCGTCTCGCCGATCCTGCGGTCGAATCAGAAGTACTCGTTCACGTTCAACGCAGCCGGTACCTACACCTACAAGGACGAGTTGAACCCCAAGCTCACCGGAACCATCAAGGTAAACGGCCTGCCGCCGACGCTGACGTTCGCGGCTTCGTCGCAGTACGTCGTCTTCGGCGACAAGGTGACGCTCAACGGCATCGTGTCAAACCACAAGGGCGGCGAACAGGTGACGATCTACTACCAGCCCTACCCGCAGCCGAATCTGATCGAGAAGGCGACCGTGCTCACGGCGGCCGACGGCACCTACAGCTTCATCGTGTCGCCGACGATCGCGACCAGCTACCAGGCCAGTTGGAAGGGCGCCTATGCCACTCCGACGTCGGTTCAGGTGCAGCCCAAGCTGACGCTCGGGCGCAACAACGGCTGGATCATCCACGTGGCGGCCGGTGCCTCGTTCGCCGGCCGATCGGTGCAACTGCAGCGCCTCAACCGGCTGACAGGCCAGTGGGTGACGCTGAAGAAGGTCATGCTCAACTCGAAGTCCTCGGCACGCGTGCTCCTCAACCCCAAGCTGCCGAAGGGGCTCAACCAGCTCCGCGTCACGATGTCGGTCAACCAGGCAGGCGCCGGCTTCCTCGGCGCGATCAGCGCGACCGTCAAGTACCGCCAGCTCACCTAACTAGGGAACGCGCGAAGCGCGCGCGAGCCTAGAGGCTTGATGTGAAACGCACGCGCAGCCGCGGATGGTGGCCCAGACGCGGCGCATCTCGCCCGGGTCGGGCTAGAACGTAGGAACCCCTACGTCCTGCGCCTGCCCCGGGCGACCTGCTTGGTCTGGGCCATCCCCGCGACCACGCAGTTCCACATCAAGCCTCTTAACTCGCGCGCGCTTCGTCGAACCGCTTGCCGACCTCGTCCCAGTTGACGACGTTCCACCAGGCGCTCAGGTAATCCGGGCGCCGGTTCTGGTAGTTCAAGTAGTAGGCGTGCTCCCAGACGTCGATCCCGAGCAGCGGGAAGTCGCCCTGCATGATCGGACTGTCCTGGTTCGGCGTCGAGTAGATCGAAAGGGCGGTCCCGTCCCAGACGAGCCACGTCCAGCCGGAGCCGAACCGTTTGACGCCGCCGTCGTTCATCGCCGCCTGCAGCTTGTCCGTGTCGCCCCACAGGTCGGTGATCGCGGCCGCGAGGTCGCCGGTGGGCTCCCCGCCACCGCCGGGCTTCATGATCTGCCAGAAGAGCGAGTGGTTGGCGTGCCCGCCGCCGTTATTGCGGATTGCGGCCTGCTTGTCGTCGGGCACGGTGTCGAGGAGCCCGCCGAGCAGCGACTCGATCGGATGGCCGTCGAACGCGGTGCCTTCGATCGCCTTGTTCAGGTTGTCGACGTAGGCCTGATGGTGCTTCCCGTGGTGAATGCGCATCGTCTGCTCGTCGATTGTTGGCTCGAGCGCGTTGTAGTCATAAGGAAGCGGGGGGAGCTCGTAGGGCATTGGCACTTCTCCTTCGGATGGCTTCTCCCGTGGAGGATATGCTCCGCGCCGCACCCGTTAAGCCTTAAGGAGAGACATGGCGCTTGCCTATAACCACGAGGAGATCACCCCGCGCGAGCTGAAGCCGGCGCTCTACGAGCTGGACGGCATCTCCCGCGAGACCGTCGAGGCCCACTACAAGCTCTACCAGGGGTACGTCAACAAGCGGAACGAGATCCTCGGCAAGCTCGCCGACGTCGATCTCGCAAGCGCCAACCAGGTGTATTCCGAGTTCCGTTCGCTGAAGGTCGACCTGTCCTTCGCGATCGGAGGGATCAAGAACCACGAGATCTACTTCGAGCACCTCGGTGGTCACGGTGGCGATCCGAGCGGCATCTTCGGCGACCTCGTGAAGCGCGATTTCGGTTCGGTCGCAGACTGGAAGGCCGATCTGAAGGCGACCGGCATGAGCGGCCGCGGCTGGGCATGGACGGCGTACGACTGGGACGAAGGGCGGCTCTTCAACTACATCGGTGACGCTCAGAACACGTTTCCCGTGTGGAACGCCACCCCGCTGGTCGCGCTCGACGTCTACGAGCACGCGTACTTCATCGACTTCGGGACGGATCGCGCCGGTTACATCGACGCGTTCTTCAACAATCTCGATTACGACGTGGTCAGCGACTGGGCTCAGAAGTACGGCATCCGCGTTTGAACCAGGTTTGCAGTTTCAACCTGGTTCATGAGTTTGAAACTCCCGAACCTGGTTCACACCCCGAACCAGGTTCGAGCGCTACCCTGAGCCGCTGATGGCCTTCGTCGGACTTGTTGTCCTTGGCTATCTCCTGGGCTCGTGCCCGTGGGGCTACTGGCTCGTGCTCCTGATCAAGCACGAGAACATTCGCAACGTCGGCTCGGGAAACATCGGCGCGACGAATGTCTGGCGCACCTACGGCCGCTGGCTCGGTATCCCGGTTGTCCTGCTCGACGTGCTGAAGGGCTTCGTTCCGGCCTTGCTCGGGATGCTGTTCGTCTCGCCGCACCACCTCGCCGGTGTGTGCGCGGGTGCCGCGGCGATGCTCGGCCACTGGCGCCCGATCTTCCTGCGCTTCGAGAAGGGCGGGAAGATGGTCGCCACCTGCGGCGGCGTCTTCTTCGCTGTCGCGCCGCTCGTGGCAGTGAGCGCGGGGATCGTGTGGCTCGTGCTCTTCCTCGTCTTCCGATACGCCTCGATCGCCTCGATCCTCGCCGGGATCGCGCTGCCGGTCTTCGCCGTCGCCTACGGCGACTCGCTACCCGTGGTGATCTTCGGGGCCGGGGCCGCCGCGGGGATCCTCTTCCTGCACCGCGGCAACCTCCGGCGGTTGCGTGCCGGCACCGAGAGCCGCTTCCAACTCAGGCGCTCTCACCAAGCACGTGCGTAGCCTCGCAGCGCTTGTTGTCGCCGGAGCGGCGCTCTGGCTTGCTCCCGGTGCGCTCGGGGCCGGCTGGTGTGGGACCGGCGAGCCGGCGACCGACAGCCCGGACATCACGACGGGCCGGCAGATTCACCCGATCGTGGTCACACCGTCCGATGTGACCCCAAACTTCGCGGCTGACGCGAACAAGCTCGCCGACGATGTCGCCTCGATGACCGCGTGGTGGACGGGCCAGGACCCGACACGGACGCCGCGCTTCGATCAGGCCGGCTTCCCCGGCGGGACGTGCCTCGACATCTCGTTCGTTCACCTGCCGGATCCCGCGTCGCTCTTTCGCGGCGGGACGGCGTCGTTCAATCGCGTCGTCAACTCCTTGCAGAACGCCGGCTTCGCGAACGGGTTCAAGAAGTACTACGTGTATTTCGACGGGCCGTCTGTGCAGACGAACGTCTGCGGCACCGGCGGCGGCGACTTCAGCACCGGTCCCGGGTGGTCGGTCGTCTGGCTCAGTGGCTGCCCAGGTGTCGGCACCGACGGTGTGGGGGCGCACGAGTTGATCCATGCCCTTGGAGCATTGCCCGCCGGCGCGCCGCACGCGTGTCCCGGTGATTCGTTCCATCCCTGTGACGCGCCGCTCGTCGACGTGCTCTCGCCCCAGACGGACGGACGTCCGCTGCAGCAGCAGGTGCTCGATGTGAACCACGACGACTACTACGCCCATTCTGGGAGCTGGGACGACCTCCAGGACTCGGGCTGGCTCAGCCACCTGGACGCGCCGCAGGTCCCGCTCGCTGTCGCGATGGCCGGCGGCGGTGGAACGATCTCGAGCGACCTGCCCGGGCTCATTTGCACCGTCGCATGCACCTCGCAATGGGACAAGGGGTCGATCGTTACGCTCGCGGCGAATCCTGGACGCGGACTGCGTTTCGTTCGCTGGTCGGGCGCGTGCACGGGCAGCGGCACCTGCTCGGTCACGCTTGCGCAGGCGCAGTCGGTGACCGCGGTCTTCGGCCCGCAGTCGATTCCCGTGAAGGTGACAACGACGGGCCGCGGCACCGTGCGGTGCACGCCCGTTTGCTCGAAGGCGTTCCCTGCCGGTGACCCGCTCACGCTCCGTGCCGCGCCGGCGACGGGCTGGACGTTCGCCGGCTGGAGCGGCGGCTGCAAGGGCTCGCGGCTTGTCTGCCGGCCCGCGACGGGCACCGCGCTCACCGTGCGCGCGGCGTTCCGGCGGAAATAAGAGGTCGACCGGCTTAAGGCGCCCGGAGGAACCAGTCGCGCAGATCGGTGTGGCGTTTTGCGATCGCGCCTCCGAGTTCGCGGCGGAGCTCACCGATCGTTCCCATCCGTTCGGCGAGGACGTCATGGCGGTGGATCGTCTCGAGATTGAGCTGGCGCGAGAAGAGGAAATCGTCGTCTCCGAGGGCCGGATAACGGTCGAGAACGCCCTTCAAAGCGTGACGCACAGAATCCTCGACGAAGCGCGGCTGCAGGTGTGCGTGCTCGACGACGAAGAGCTCATCCGGGCGCTTCAGCAACTCGTAGACCGGGGAGCTCATCGACTGCTCGACGATCTCGACCAGGTGCTCGGCGTTGATTTCAGCGTTCGTCCCGACGAGCAGCGTCCCCTTGCCACGTTGGTTGTGGGTCGCGAGCGGGACGAGCTCGAGGATGCGGGCAATGTCGCCATCCCCGAAGCCGGCCTCGAGCAGCCGGTCGGAAGCCGCCCCACGGACGAGCCCCTGCGCGCAGGGGCAGGCGTTGATGCCCCAGGCCTCGACGCCGACAACGCGGCGAACTCCCGTCGGCGACGCGGCCGCGATCCCGATCAGCGTCGCGATCTCCTGTGTCGGCAGATCGGTGACCGGCGTGCGGCGCTCGAGGGGGTACTGGGCCTCGATCCGCACCTCCGCCCGAAGCGCGTGCTGGCGCTCGACGATATGGCGTGCGATGTGCTCAGCCAGCGTCTCGACGAGGAATGCCTCGCCGATCACGACCGCGTCGATCGCTTCGCTGAACAGTTCCGGGAACCGCGACATGTGGACGCCCTTTTGCCCGGGGTCGAGGTCGACCGTGCAGGAGATCTCGGCGGCGAACGTCTTCTCACGGCCCTCGTGGCGGATCCGGATCGCCTTCTGCACCCCGGTGACGCCGGCGCGCGTCAGGCCGAGCTGGATCTCCGGCGCGGAGGCCTGCATGTCGGCGATAGGGCTGTTCCGCGTTTCGGCCATCGGGTACAACCGTAGCGCGACGATGACAGACGACAAATTCCCCCGCGTGGTCTCCCTGGCGTGCCACGATCTACGCACGCCGCTGGCGACGATCTTCGGTTTCGCCCGAACCCTCACGCGGACGGGCGACCTCGACGAGCGCACGATGCGGTTCCTGACGATGATCGAGGAGGCGTCCGG
>JAYUEQ010000215.1:0-3614 GCA_043739205.1 Thermoleophilia bacterium | reverse complement strand
CACCTCCACGGCTAGTCAGCAGAGGCTGGCATGAAATGCTCGCGTGCGTACCAGTCGGCGACCGCGCCGTGGTCGCGAAAGTCGCCTCCCGGACCGATGCTGAATCCTTCGACCCCGGCGACCTTCCCGCCGATCGACCTTCGGTGGGTTTCTACCGTCCGCTTGCTAATGGTGAGGCTCTTGGCGATCTGATCGTTTGTCATGCCTCGATAGAGCGCCGCGATGATCGTCCATTCGCGCGACACCTCGTCTTCTGTGCCAATCCGGTTCTTCCGTTCAGTGAAGCCGTAGCGTGCAGTCTGAGCCCGTCGATGCGCCTCGGGGTCTCGCGCCTTGATGTAGGGGATTCCCGCGACCGCTGCCTCAAGCGCCTCGCCCAGGACATCATGGTCGTCCTCGCTGAGATACATCTTTTCGACGATTACATCGCTGAAGTCTCGGCAGAGTTGTACAGCGTCGAGCCCTTCATTGTTCGTACACACGACGATCTTCGTCTCTGGCGAGATCCGCTTTATCTGGCGCCCACACTCGACCCCGTCGTCGACCGATTCCGCCGTCGTCGAATTGAACGGGATGTTGAGATCGAGAACCATTACGTCGATTCGCCCGTCATCAAACGCCGCGAATGCCTCCTTTAGATTTGCGCAGCTCTTGATCACCTCAAAACCTTCGAGATCGGCTATCAGGCCCGTCACCATTGCGCGCATGTGTCTCTTGTCCTCGACGACCAGGACGCGCTTCGTCCGCCGAGAGGGATGGCCCGTCACGTGGCGAGCTGTGGGTTCTTCAGCCATGCGCGAACGCTACTGCGAGGTTGGGCTCGATGCATGCGCCCTCGCACAGATACGGCACTAGCTTCGTGCGGGCCGACCCATAGAAATGAGAGGCTCGGATTGCCCTCAAAGTCGGACTGTCTGTCGAACCCCCAGATCCATAGTGTAAGACGGCTTCTCGGGGCGCTCCCTTAGGCCGCCCGAGTGTCGCGAGTTGCACCCGGACAAGGTTGGACAGGCTTCGGCCGGATACCGACTCTTGTCGCTAAAGATCTTGGTGGGACCGAATAGCTGGTGCTGACCTTCGGTGCTTCGCTTGGGACGTGACGATTCGTCACACCCCGACGAGGCTCATGAGGAGGTGATCAAGATGAGCAAGAAGGTGAAGTTGGCTCTCGTGACCGGCCTGGTTAGCAGCGTGTTCGCACTCGTGCTTGGCGCGAGCACAGCCTCGGCGTACACGACGAGTTCGAACTGGTACCAGAAGACCTGGTACATGAACAAGTCGGAGACGTACCAGATCGCGTGGGTCAATCCGAGTCCCTCCACCGCGCTCCAGGGCATCACAGGCATCTGGCCGCAGCTGAGGGTCGCGCTCTCGGTGTACAGCTACTCGTTCAAGTGGATCGCTCAACAGGCCCGCAGCCGCAATGGTTGCATCTCCATCGTCTGGATCTACGTGAACCTGCCGTACCCCGAGATGTACTGGGGGCCGTCCTGCTTCTAGCGGGGCTTCCAACAGCGAGAACGCCGAAGGCCCGGTTTGTCCGGGCCTTCAGCGTTCTCGGAGCTGAACGACACCTCGACGAATAGCTGTCCCGACAATCGCGCCTAGCGGGCGGGTGGAGAAAGACTGGAAACGGAGTGGAGAATGTTTCACGGACTCGTTCCAGCCTCGCGCGTAGAGCCAAGACTGGGTTTTTGCACCGACCGGCTCGCAGTGGGGAGGAGGCCGGGTCCACCCCGGCCGGCCGAAGGGCCATCGCTCGCGCGGCCGCGGCTCGACGGTAGGGTCCAACGTCGTGAGCAGTGGCTTCTCCGACTTTGCCGACTCGTTCTTTCGCCCCAGCGTCAGCGCGCTGACGCCCTACCAGCCGGGGAAACCGGTCGAGGACGTGCAACGCGAGCTCGGGCTTGCCCGGGTGATCAAGCTTGCGTCCAACGAAGGGCCGTTCGGGCCGTTCCCGGCTGCGCAGGAGGCGATCGTGCGCGCGACCGCGGAGCTGAACCGCTATCCCGACGGCGGCGTCTACCGGTTGCACGCCGCGCTCGCGGAGCGCCACGGCGTCTCGCCGTCGGAGATCAGCGTCGGTGCGGGCGCGGATGGATGCATCGACATGATCAGCCAGGCGATCCTCGATCCCGGCGACGAGATCGTCTGCGGCTGGCCGTCGTTTCCGAGCTATGTCATCTACGCGCGCAAGCAGGGCGCGGACGCGAAGCTCGTGCCGCTCCTCGACTACCGCTATGACCTCGATGCACTTCTGGAAGCTGTAACGCCGCGCACGAAGCTCGTCTACATCTGTCATCCGAACAATCCGACGGGGACGATGAACACCGCCGAGGAGCTCGACGCGTATTTCGAGCGCGTCCCCGACCACGTGCTCACCGTCGTCGACCAGGCGTACTTCGAGTACATCGAGCGCACCGACTATCCGGACGCGGTCGAGCGCTACCTCAAGCACGGCAGCCGGGTCGTCGTGCTCCGCACGTTCTCGAAGATCTACGGCCTCGCCGGGCTCCGCGTCGGGTACGCGGTCGGCCCAAGAAGCGTCTGCGGGGCGCTCGCGAAGGTGCGCCGCCCGTTCGACCTGACGACTCCGGCCCAGGTAGCCGCTCTCGCGAGCATCGACGACGAGACGGAGATCGCTCGCCGCCGAGCGATCAACACCGAGGGCCTCGGACGCCTCGAGTCACTGCTCCTCGAGCACGGACTGGAGCCCGTGCCTTCGGTCGGGAACTTCCTCTACGTCGACACCGGGAACGATTCCAGCGATCTGTTCGAGCGGCTTCTACACGAGGGAATCATCGTGCGGCCGCTCGCCGGATTCGGTTCGCCGTCAGCGATCCGCATCTCCGTCGGCACGCCAGAAGAGCTCGACATGCTCGCCGCCGTGCTTGGCCGCGTGCTGCAGCGCGCCTAGCGGGTACGCAAATCGCTTACTCTGGGCAGCGCGTGCCGTCGCCCCTCCGTCGCCAGCTCGCGCTCCTGCGGCGCTCTGGATCCTTCCGTCTCCTGTTCCTGGCGACGCTTGGGTCAGGCCTCGGCACGTGGATGGCCACGATCGCCCTGACTGCGGACCTGACCGCCCGCACGCACTCGCCGTGGTGGGTGAGCCTGCTCTTCATCGTCACGTTCCTGCCTTCGGTCGTCGTCGGCCTCGTCTTCGGGCCCCTCGTCGACCGCCTCTCGCGTAAGCGGCTGATCGTCAACGCCGACCTCGTCCGGCTCACTGTCTTCATCGCGCTTGTCTTCGTGCACACACCCGTCGCGATCGTCGCGCTCGCGGCCGTCGCGGGCGTTGCCAACTCGTTCTTCCGGCCTGCCGTTCTCGCGGGCGTCCCGAACCTCGTCGCCGAAGACGAGCTCGCACACGGCACCTCGCTGCTGCAGGCGACCGATTGGGCGGCTGCCGCGATCGGCCCGGTGCTCGGGGGAGTGATTGTCGGCGCGGGGGGCGCCGACGACGTCTACTGGATCAACGCTGCGACGTTTCTGTTTTCCGCCGCGCTGCTCTTGAGGATTCCGGCCCGTCTCCTGCAAAGCGAGCAGGCGCTAACGCGCGGACATTGGCGCGACCTCGCCGATGGTGTAGCCGCGTTCCGTCACTCGGCCGCGCT
>JAYUEQ010000214.1:0-2374 GCA_043739205.1 Thermoleophilia bacterium | reverse complement strand
CCGTATCAACTCGTAAAAGACTCTCGGACGGGGTACGAAATGGGCAACGCACAAGCAGTCCTGGATGGCGAGCTCGACCCGTTCATCCGGGAATATCTCCTGGCGAAGGCCGCCGGGAGGGTCGTCTAGGGGGTGGGGTACACTTGTCCCACTCTTCGCACCAGGGCGCCTCGGTAGGCGACGCCCCCCGAAACACCGTGCAGGAACCCGATTTCACAACCACTCAAGGCACCGCCGTCGTCGACGCGCCCGTAGAGGCCTCGCGCCCGAGCGCGGCGTCCATGATCGTGTTCGACCAGGTGACGAAGGTCTACGAGCCCGACGTCGTCGCGCTCCGGGACGTCTCGTTCCACATCGACAAGGGCGAGTTCGTCTTCATCGTCGGCGCGTCCGGTTCCGGCAAGTCGACGCTCGTGCGCCTGCTCCTGAAGGAGCTCGACCCGAGCGAGGGGAAGATCGTGATCGGCGGCCGCGATCTCTCCCGGCTGAAGAATTCGAAGGTCCCGATGCTGCGCCGGAACATCGGCTGCGTGTTCCAGGACTTCAAGCTGCTGCCGAACCGCACGGCGGCCGAGAACGTCGCCTACGCGCTGAAGGTGCAGGGCGAGAGCAACTCGTCGATCCGCAAGAAGGTTCCCGAGGTGCTCGCGATGGTCGGCCTGTCGCACAAGATGGGCTCCTCTCCCGACGAGCTCTCCGGTGGTGAGCAGCAGCGTGTCTCGATCGCGCGCGCGTTCGTCAACCACCCGCCGCTCCTCGTCTGCGACGAGCCGACGGGCAACCTCGACCCCGACACTTCCGTCGGGATCATGCAGCTTCTCTATCGCATCAATCGCAGCGGGACGACGATCCTGATGGTGACCCACGACCGCGAGATGGTCGACAAGATGCGCAAGCGCGTCATCCAGCTCGAGGACGGCCGGCTCGCGCGCGACGAGCGCCGGGGTGGGTACGAGTGAGCGGCAGGTTCAAGCTGCTCGTCAGCGAGGCTTGGCGCTCGCTCGGTGCGAATCTCTCGACCACGGTTGCGGCGACGATGACCGTACTGATCGGGATGTTCTTGCTCGGCCTCTTCATCGCGCTCGGCTCGTGGACGGTCTCGTGGTCGAACCACGTCAAGAAGCAGCTCGTCGTGAAGGTGTACTTCGACCCCAACGCGACCACGCTGCAGAAGAACGACGTCGGGAAGATGCTCCAGCAGAACCAGTACGTCGCGCCGGGCGGCATCAAGTACATCTCGAAGGAGCAGGCGCTGCAGATCATGAAGCGCCGCTACCCCGACCTCGTCAAGAACCTGACGTCCAACCCGCTCTCGGACTCGCTCGAGGTGACGCCGAACAAGGCGGAGAACGTCGACAAGCTGTTCAACTCGATCGTGACCCCGCATAAGCCACCGGGCGTCGACAAGGTGAACGACGGCAAGAAGATCTCGCACCGAATCCTGCAGGTTGCGCACGTGATCGAGGTGGTGTTCACGGTCGCGACGTTGGTGCTCTTGATCGCGTCGATCCTGCTGATCTCGAACACGATCCGACTATCGATCTTCTCGCGGCGACGTGAGATCGAGGTGATGAAACTCGTGGGCGCCACGAACTGGTTCGTGCGCGGGCCGTTCATGCTCGAAGGCCTGATCTGTGGCTTGTTCGGCTCGTTACTGGCGGTCTTCTTCCTCGTGCTCGGCAAGGCGATCGCGCTCCCGTCGATCCTCCCGCACCTCTCCGGCGACAGCGATGTGCGGGCCCTCAGCTTCCCGCTGACGGCGCTGATCCTGATCGGGATGGGCCTCGGGCTCGGAGCGATCGGCTCCGGCCTCACGATCCGCCGCTTCCTTCAGGTCTAGACCCGCCGAGCCACTACCGCTCGCAGGGCAGATCGCTTAGGCTCGGCCGATCGTGCGGCGGACTCTCGTCCTCGCTGTAGCAACTGCGGCGCTCGTGGCGTTCGGGATCGGGCTCGCGCTGCGGCCGGTCACTCATGACGCGCGGCACCAGGCGGAGGTCGCCCAGGTGCGGGCGCAGCTCGTCTCGCGCTACTACCGCAGGCTGCCCAAGCAGGTGCTCGGCAACTCGACAGTGCCCGCCCTGATCGGCGCGCTTCACGACCGCTACACGACCTATCTGTCGCCGTCGGAGTACCGCGTGGCGCGGCGCGCATATGCGGGCGGCTACGGCGGCGTCGGGCTCTTCGTGCTCCCGGCTCCCGGCGGGCTGCTCGTGCGCCGGACGCTCAACGGGCCGGCGCGCATTGCCGGCGTGCTGCCGGGCGACACGATCATGGCGGTCGACGGTTCGTCCACCGCCGGGCTTTCGTTCCACGAGGCGATGGGCCGGATCCTCGGTCGCCCGGGAAGCAAGGTGACGCTGCGCATCCTGCG
>JAYUEQ010000213.1:0-9124 GCA_043739205.1 Thermoleophilia bacterium | reverse complement strand
CTCGAACACGTCGTCCTCGAGCGAGTCGAGCTTGTGCCCGATCTTGTCGAGGATCGGGAAGCAGTAGTCGAAGAGATCGTCGAGCACCTCGTAGAGCAGACGGCCGGATCCCTTGGAGAAGAGCTGCTCGCGAAACGCCTCGTCTTCTTCGCAGCGCCTGAAGAGGCGCGTGATCGGAAGCAGTTCGACGGTCGGCAGCGTGACGAGGTAGTTCGGGCCGACGAAGACGTCGAGCTCTGCTGCGTTCAGCCGCTGAATCGCCCGGTCGTAGACCGGGAAATGGAGCACGGCGAAGAGGTAGCCCTCATCGGTGTAGTCGTCGACCTTCGGCCGCTGGCGCTTCGACATCACGTCTTCGACGTCGAGCGGGTGCCACCCGTACTGCTCGGCTAGCTCCTGCGCGTGCGGCAGCGTCGGGGCGTCGAGATGAATCCAGGTGAGACCGGCCGCGCTGAGCTCAGCGGGCGGTGACTGCGGCGCCGAGGTGGTGACCGCGGTGTCGCGCGCACGAGTGCGACGGATGCGAGGCAGGCTGGGCATCTAGAGGTCCCGCATCGGTACTGAGCGGATCATCGATCGCAGGGAGCATCGGCATGTTCGCCATTCTACCCGCGTTTCCCACTTCTCACCCCGCTGCGAGGTCGAGCACGGGCGGGGCAGGCTCGGTCTTCGGGATACGCCGGAAGCGCTCCGGAACCATCGGCTCCGTTCGGAGTGAGCCGATCGCTGCGATCAGACAGACGGCGGCGGCGGACGGCCACAGTGCAAACGGCGCCGCTGCGAGCAGAAAGCCTCCGACCGCAGGCCCGACGGTGCCTGCAAGCCCCCACGAGAGGGAATGGACGGCGAAGTAGCGGCCGCGCAGGTGATCGGGCGCAATCTCGGCGACGAGTGCCTGGTGGGCCGGTCCATGGAAGCATTCGCCGATCCCGAAGATCCCCATTGCGATCGTGATCACGAGGAAGGCCGCGATGCCGGTCAACCAGTAGCCGCCCGCGTCGACCATCAGCCACGAGATGATCCACAGCAGCGGCATCAGTGCAAGCGCACGGAGCCGGCGGTGACCCTCGATCGCGCGACTGATTGGAAGTTGCACGATCACGATCAGCCCCGTGTTGACGAAGAACACGACACCGATCTGCTTCTCACTCAGATGCGCGTGATCACGGGCGAACGGCGGCATGAGGTTGAAGAGCGAGTAGCCGGCGCTGACGAAAAGAAAGTTGAGCGCCCAGAGGCGCACGAACAACCGGTCGCGCAGCACCGCGCGGTAGGACGCGCGCGTCTCGGACCGTTCCTCCACCGGAACGCCTGGGTCGTGCACGAGCGCGAGCACGCCGACGTAGGCGAGGAACGTCACCGCATCGATCAGGAAGAGCAACGTGAACGACGACGGGTGCGCGACGGTCGCGATCAGCCCACCTGTGAGACCGCCGAGCCCGATGCCGAGGTTCATCGTCACACGCTGTTGCGCATAGGCCGCGTGTCGGCGCGCCGGCGGCGTGAGGCGCGCGATCAAGGTCGACTGACTCGGCCAGAAGCCTGCGCTGCCGGCACCCTCGATCGCGATCAGCACGAACGCGTGCCACGGGGTGCGCACGAGTGGGAAGAGCCCGAAGCCGACGCCCTGGAGGATGAGCCCCGCGCCGAGCACGCGTCGGGGGCCGAGCCGATCGACGAGCGGGCCCGCGAGGAGCCCGGCGGTCAACTGCGCCGCCGCCGACACCGCGACGACGAGGCCCGAGACCCCGAGACCGAAGCCGCGCACGTCGTGCAGGTAGATGACGAGGAACGGCAGCACAAGACCGTTCCCGAACGAGTTCATGACGCCGCCGAGTTGCAGCAGCCAAACCTCGCGCGGGAGTTGCGGGTCGAATGAGCGGAGCCATCTCATGCGGAGGCGAGGGTATCGTCGGCGGGGTGGACGCACCAGGTGGACACGTGCGCTGGTGGGCGATGCGTCCGGCGCAGAGCCTCAAGCCGGCGAGTTACGTCTGCCCGTTCTGTGACGGGATGCTGCACGCGACGAGCGAACACGCGTTGATCGTGCCGGAGGGCGACGCGTCGAAACGGCGGCACGCCCACATGGACTGCGTCGTCGCAGCGCGTAAGCGCGGTGAGCTCCCGACAGAGGACGAGTTCAAGAAACGCCGCTAGGTGCTGAGGCTTCAAGCTCGCCGGAGGGTCTGTTACAACATTCCGGTGCGCTTGCTCTGTCTCGTCGTGGTCGCCGGTCTGGCGCTCGCGGCCGTCGCAAATGCGCAGCCGTCGCGGCCAACAACGTTGTGGCTTGCGCAGGCGCAATGCGTTCATCAACACGAGGGGCCGTGGAACGCGAACACCGGCAACGGGTACTTCGGCGGCATGCAGATGGCGCGGCAGACCTGGATGGGCGTCAACGGCCGGTCACAGCCCGCCTTCGCTCATCCCGGCGATCCCGCGTATCCGTTCAGTGCCTCGCCGCAGGAGCAACTGCACCGTGCCTGGCTCGTGTGGCTGCGCGACGGTCGCACCTGGCGGTCGTGGGGCGCCGTCGGCGCAACGTGCTCGGCACCGGCGCTCAGCCCGTAAGCGACGTTTAGCGCTTCGGAAGGCGCGAACGCAACTGCTCGATCCGCTGCTTGTTCTTCGGATCGCGAGCGACCTTCTGGGCTTCGGCGATCAGTTTCTTGCCCTGAGGACTTTGCGCGAGGCGAATTGCGCGTCCGATGAGTGATGCCACGTGTTCTCCTTAGGTTGAGTGCGCCCGGCAGGATTCGAACCTGCGACCTCTCGCTCCGGAGGCGAGCGCTCTATCCCCTGAGCTACGGGCGCGGACGGCCACTAGTGTAGCCCCGTGGAAATCACCGTCCAGAAGAAGACGTTGCGGCTCGCCGAGACGTTCACGATCTCGCGGGGCTCGGAGGACGAGGCGTACGTCGTGCAGGTCGAGATCGCGCACGAACGCACCACGGGCTACGGCGAGGCGGCACCGATCGAGCGCTACGACGAGTCGGCCGACTCCGCCGTTGCGTGGCTCGAGCAGGTGACGCTCGGCGGCGACCCGTTTGCACTCGACGAGATCTTCGACGGCGTGCCTCCGGGCGAGCAAGCAGCGCGCGCCGCACTCGACGCCGCGCTCCACGACCTCCAGGGCAAGCTGACGGGGCGCCCCGTGTACCAGTTGCTCGGCGTGCGCCCGGCCGGGCCGCCGACGTCCTGGACGATCTGGCTCGGCGACCCCGACGACATGGCGCGGCGGACGGAGAAGATCGCGAACCGCGGCTTCAAACGGCTGAAGTTGAAGCTCGGTGGCTTCGACGGCCTCGACATGGAGCGCGTCAGGGCCGTGCGGTCGGTCACCGATCTGCCGTTGATGTGCGACGCGAACGAGGCGTGGACGCTCGACGAAGCACTCGAGGTGATTCCGCAACTGGACGTCGAGTACTGCGAACAGCCTCTGAAGGCAGGCGATCCCGACGGCCCGATGCTGAAGGAGCGCTCGCCGGTGCCGATCTACGTCGACGAGGACTGCCACACGCTCGCCGACGTCGCTGCGTGTGCAGAACGTGCACACGGCATCAACATCAAGCTCGCGAAGTCCGGAGGCATCCGCGAAGGCGTGCGCATGGTGCACGCGGCCCGCGCGCTCGGGCTCGGCGTGATGCTTGGTTGCATGGTCGAGTCGGGGCTCGGCATCGCCGCCGGCGCGCACATCGCGAGCCTGATGGATCACGTCGACCTCGACGGCAACCTTCTGCTCGCCGAAGACCCGTGGCCCGGCGTCGAGTTCGTCGGCGGCGTGCAGTTCCCCTCGACCCGACCCGGATTGGGCGTTGAAGCAGCGTAGGCTCTTGATTCTCGCGGAGGGGTTCTCCGCAGACCCGCACCACGGTAAAACGGCGCGCGGTGTGATCCGGTACCGCCCGGAAGACGTCGTCGCGATCCTGGACACGGAACGCGCGGCGGGCGATACGCAGGACGGGTTCCCCGTGGTGCGAAGCGTTGAAGAGGCGCTGGCGTACAAGCCGACGGCCGCGCTCGTCGGAGTCGCGACAGCAGGCGGACGCTTTCCGCCGGCGTGGCGCGAGTTGCTCAAGGAGTCGATCCAAGCCCGCCTCGACATCGAGAACGGCTTGCACGAGTTCGTCTCCGACGATCCGGAGCTCGTAGAGCTCGCACGCGAGCGCGGAGTGGAGCTGCGCGATCTGCGCAAGGCGCCCCCGGGCCTGAACGTCCCGACGGGAGCGAACCTCGCGCACGGCGCGACCACGGTCTTGACCGTCGGCTCCGATTGCGCGATCGGGAAGATGACCGTCTCGCTCGAGCTCGACCGCGAAGCGCGCAGGCGCGGCATCAACAGCGAGTTCGTGCCGACAGGGCAGACGGGGATCGCGATTGCCGGGTGGGGTATCTCCGTCGATGCGGTCGTCGCCGACTTCATCGCCGGCGCGGCCGAGCAGCTCGTCGTCGAAGGGGCCGCGCGTGGGGGCGAGCTGCTCCTCGTCGAAGGGCAGGGCTCGCTGCTCCACCCGTTCTATTCGGGGGTCACGCTCGGGTTGATCCACGGCTCTGCGCCGCATGCCTACGTCCTCTGCCACAAGGCCGGCGAGCGGTTCGTCGAAGGGGACGAGCGGTTCGTGATCCCGCCGCTCTCCGAGCTGGCCGACCTCCATGCCCGGATGAGCCTCCTCGCCCGGCCGGCGAAGGTGCTCGCGATCGCGCTCAACACGCGTGACCTCGATGAGGCGGCGGCCCGCCGCGCGGTCGAGGAAACCGAGGCGGAAACAGGGCTTCCGGCCGACGATCCCGTCCGTTTCGGAGCAGGGAAGCTGGTGGACGCTCTCGAACGTCTTGAAGGAGTTAGGCCGCTGCGGCCTACCGAATAGGACGAGCGGCACTTTCGCCTAGGCCTCGATCAGGCGAAAGTGTTCGAGACCAAGGTCGATTTCAAGGAAGAGGGCAACGTTGAAAACACTGCTTGCGGCACTCCTCGCGGTGGCGGCGCTGACGGTTGTCGGCTCCGCCAGCGCCGATCCGATGCGCTACGGCGTGGCGGACGACTGGCCGAAGTTCCACCCCTGCGGCGACATCTGGTGGACGTCGGTCAAAGACATCGCCTACCAGGACGTGCGCATGACCGTCCAGTGGAACGAGGCGACACCGACGGTGATCCCGTTTCAGTCGAATCTGAAGCTCGCGATCGACTGCGCGTTGCTCAACAACGTCCGGCCGATCCTCGCGATCTACCCGCTGCACCCTGCGGCGATCGGATCGAACGCGGGCGTTCAGGCGCAGTTCGCGACCTTCGTGAGCCTCGTCGGCCAGGCATTCCCAGGCGTCAAGGACTTCATCGTCGGCAACGAGCCGAACGTCAACCGGTTCTGGCAGCCGCAGTACGTGGGCGGCAAGGACGCGGCGGCCACCGACTACGAGCACACGCTCGCCCAGTCGTATGACGCGATCAAGACGGTGCGACCCGACTCGATCGTCTGGGGCCCGGCGATCTCATCCCGCGGCAACGACGACGCGAACGCCGCGTCGAACCCGAGCCACTCGCCCGTGTGGTTCATCAAGTACATGGGGGACGCCTACAAGGCATCGGGTCGTTCGAAGCCGATCTTCGACGAGTTCAACTTCCATCCGTATCCGCCGATTCAGGACACGGACCCGTTCTCGAAGAAGTTCCAGTGGCCCCAGGCAGGGGCGGCGAACCTCGACCGCATCAAGCAGGCGCTCTGGGATGCGTTCAACGGCACCGGCCAGCCGACGGTCACCGAGCAGTCAGGCGGAGCAACCGCAGCGTTCGCTGCACCGCAGAGGCTGCCGATCGACATGGACGAGGCGGGCGAGCAGACCGTCGTCACGGGGCATGAGTCGGCCTACGACGGCACGCCGGAGAACGTGATCCCGATCAGCGAAGCGCAGCAGTCGACGAACCACGTCGAGCTCTCGGAGATCGGCGCGTGCGACCCGGCGGTCAAGACCGTCCTCTACTTCCCGCTGATCGACGACACGGGGATCTCGTCCGGCTTCCAGTCGGGCAACCTGTTCGCCGATCTTGCAAAGAAGCAGTCCTACGCCGGCATGAAGACGAAGATCGCCTCGGCGAAGGGCAACTGCCAGGGCGGCGTCGCCGGAGTCGCGCAGACCTGGGCGCATACCGAGCAGGTGATCGGGGCGGCCGCTATCTTCGGCGGTCCAGGCACCGATCCGGGCTCCCAGCCGGGCGACAAGCCGGCCGGCACGACGGGCGCGTGGACGAGCGTAACCGTGAACGAGGACGCGACCTATGTGGCGACGCTCTCGCAGGTGAGCGGTGCAAACGGCGGCGGCGCGCAGACCGTCAGCTCGTTGACGGGCACCGCCAAGGCCTACTTCAAGCCTGGCCTCCACTTCACCTCGCCCAAGCCGCTCGCGACCGGGTACTACCAGTTCACGATCGTGCTGAAGGCGGCGACGAACCCGTCGCGAACGACGACGCTGACCTCGAAGACGTTCAAGGTCGGGTCGCCGGGTGCTTCGGCGGGCAAGCCGACGAAGGGCAAGCCGGCTCCGAAGCCGACAACCTGCAAGAAGAAGAACGCCAAGGGCAAGTGCATCAAGAAGTAGTGCCCTTGGTCCAGTGAGACGATTCGAGGGGCCCCGCGCGGGGGCCCCTCGGCGTTTCTGGCTCAGTAGCTCCGTTTATGCGGCCCTTGACAACACGAACAGATGTTCGCTAGTATGGCGAACACATGTTCGTCAGGATACTGCTCATCGTAGGAATGGCCGTGCTGGTGTGGAGCGCAATGGCGCGCTCCTCGAACGCACACGGTGCAAAGCAGGTGGTGACGGTTCGCGCTTACGAGACGCTCTGGTCGATCGCGCAGCAGCACTACGCGGGCGATGTCCGCAATGCGATCTGGCAGATCGAGAAGGCGAACCACCTGCGGAGCGCCGACGTGCGGGTCGGCCAGACGCTCGTCCTGCCGTAACGATCGCCGAAGCTGCTGCTTTGCGGCCCGCTGCAAGACTGTGCGGCGGCATGGACCTGGACATCGTCTTTCTCGGCACGTCGGCAAGCGCGCCCACGGCACAGCGGGCGCCTGCCGCGCTGCTCGTGCGCCGCGGCGGCGACAAGCTGCTCTTCGACTGCGCAGAGGGCACCCAGCGCCAGTTGATGCGCTCGACCCTCGGGCTGCCCGACCTCGATCAGATCTTCCTGACGCACTTCCATGCCGACCACTACCTGGGGTTGCCCGGGCTGTTGAAGACCTTCTCCTTGCGCCAGCGGGAGCTGCCGCTGACGATCTACGGCCCGACCGGGCTGCGGGATCTCTACAAGAGCCTCGGTCGCATCGTGGGCAAGCTCAGCTACCCGGTCGAGCTCGAAGAGGTGCGTCCTGGTGAGGCGCTCGACCGCGACGATTACCGGATCCTCGTCTTCCCGGTGCACCACGGCGTCTCGGCGGTCGGGTACGCCGTCGTCGAGGAAGAACGGCCCGGTGAGTTCGACGCCGAGAGCGCCGACGCGCTCGGCATTCCGTTCGGTCCCGAGCGCGGAGCGCTGCAGCGGGGCGAGTCGGTCACACTCGACGACGGCCAGGTGTTCACTCCGGACGCGGTGCTCGGCCCGCCGCGCCCCGGCCGTCGGATCGTGATCCCTGGCGACACGGCACCGGTTGAAACGGTGCGCGTCCTCTCGGAGGGTGCCGACGTTCTGATCCATGAAGCGACGTTTCTCGAGGACGAGCGCGACCGTGCGGCGGACACGTTGCATTCGACGGCGCTGCAGGCGGCGGAGGTGGCGCGCGACGCGGGCGTTCGCGTGCTCGCGCTCACGCACATCTCGCCACGCTACTTCGGCCCGGAGCTCGCACGCGAAGCGCGTGAGGTGTTTCCCGCAACGGTCGTTCCGAAGGACTTCGACGTGATCGAAGTGCCGTTTGCCGAACGCGGCGAACCGAAGCTCGTCCGCCGCGGTGCGAGACCGGAGAAGGTGTCTGACACCGCCGCGAGCACCGAAGCCGCTCCGTAGGTCGCAAAGGTGTCAGACACCTTTGCGCAGTTCGCTGCGGTGGCGCAGGTCGGGCTAGGTGTCAGACACGAGCTACAGCTGCCAGTTTCCGCCGACGAGCACCGGCACTTCGGCGCCGTCCTTCGTCAGGCCGGTGACCGTGACGTCGTCGCTCCCGATCATGAAGTCGACGTGGATCGCGCTCGTGTTGATGCGATCCCGGTCCGCGGCGCCCACGTGTGTTGCGTAGGCGTTGCCGAGCGCCAGGTGACTTGCGGCGTTCTCGTCGAGCAGCGTGTTGAAGAACACCGTGCCGGTCTTGTCGATGCGGCCCTCGCGATCGACCAGCGCGAGCTCGCCAAGACGCGAACCGCCGTCGTCCTTGGCGACGCGCGACCGCAGTGCGTCCGCGTTCTCGCCCTGGATGTCCACGGCGCGCCCGCCCTCGAACCGGATTTGCAAGTCGCGCACGACCGTCCCTGCGACATCGAGTGGTTTCGTCGCGGTGACCAAGCCATCGGCGCGGAGCGGGTCCGGCGTCGTCGTCACCTCCTCCGTCGGGAGGTTCGGCGCGTGGATGATGCCGTCGATCGTCTGCATCCCGGGTGTCTCGGAGCCGAAGCGTGAGGTGGGGAGGAGCCCGACCGTGAGATCGGTGCCCGGGCCCGAGAAACGCAGCGCGTCGAGGTGTTGGTCGTTGAGGCGCGTGCCGGCGTCGTGGAGCTGCCCAAGCCGAATGCGCCACGCCTCCGCCGCGTCGGGCTCGTCGAGCCGAAGTGTGTAGATCAGCTGTTCCCAGAGCTTCGCCATCGCGGTCTCGTCGTCGACGCCCGGATGTACCAGTCGCGCCCATTCAGGAACCGCCCACGGCACGACCGTCCAGTTGGTCGTGCGCGCGTTGATCACGTCGAAGTTCTCCTTCGTCGCCGGGAGTGCGTCACGACCCGCGATCGCTGGGTCGATGCCGTCAAGCAGTCCCGGCGGGACCTGCGGCGTGATCGAGATGCGCACGCCGTGGCCTTCGCCGAGTGCGAGCAGCCGCCGGCCGTACCACGATGGAACGAAGTCGATCGTGTCCTCCGGCGCCCGCTCGAGCCGGATGCGCTTGACGAACGGGTCGAAGTACCAGGGGTCGACGAACTTCGC
>JAYUEQ010000212.1:0-7676 GCA_043739205.1 Thermoleophilia bacterium | reverse complement strand
GCCTTCCTCGTGGAGCAGGATCGAGAGCGAATACACCTCTTCCCCCGTCGAGCACCCAGCGACCCAGATCCGCGTGAACGGATATGTGCGGAGCATCGGCACGACGTTCTCGCGAAACGCGACATAGAACGTGGGATCGCGGAACATCGACGTAACGTTGATCGAGAGATCGAGCAGCAAGCGCTCCATCACAGCGGGGTCGTGCAGCACGCGCTCGAGCAGGCCCGTGATCGTCTCGGTGCGCTCTGCGTGCACGCGTCGCCACACACGGCGCTTCAGCGATGCGGGCGCATACTCGCGGAAGTCGAAGCCGTATTGGCGGTAGACGCCTTCGAGGAGCAACTGGAGCTCGAGAGATTCGGTCTCCAGCCGCCCCTCGGGCGACGGCGGCTGATGCTCTACCTGTACAGCCACACCCGCATCAGAGAGAGAAGCTGGTCGGTGTCGACCGGCTTCGTGATGTAGTCGGAGGCGCCGGATGCGATCGACTTCTCGCGATCGCCCTTCATCGCCTTTGCCGTCAGCGAGATGATCGGCAGCTTTGCGAACTGCGGCATCTCGCGGATGTGGCGCATCGCTTCATAGCCGTCGAGCTCCGGCATCATGATGTCCATCAGCACGAGATCGATCTCCGGATCAGCCTCGAGGCTGGCGATCGCCTCGTTGCCGTTCTCCGCGAACTGCACCTCCATGCCCTCGCGCTCGAGCACCGACGCGAGGGCGAACACGTTCCGCACGTCGTCGTCGGCGATCAGCACCCGCTTGCCCTTGAACACCTCGTCGGCCGAGTGAAGCTGTTCGAGGATCCGGCGCTTCTCGCTCGGGAGCTTCGACTCGACGCGATGCAAGAAGAGCGCGGTCTCGTCGAGCAGCCGCTCCGGTGAGCGAACGTCCTTGACAATGATCGTCTCGGCGTACTTCTTGAGTCGCGTCTCCTCGCGCCGCGTTAGATCGCGGCCCGTGTAGACGATCACCGGCAGACCCCGGAACCGCTCATCGGTCTTGACCTTCTCGAGCAGCGCGAACCCGCTCATCTTCGGCAGCTTCAGGTCGAGCACCATGCAGTCGAATGCCTCGCCTCCGAGCTGCTCGAGCGCCTCCTCGGAGGAGCCGACGGCGACGATCTCGACGTCGTCGCCGCTGCCGATCAGCTCGATGATCGCGTTGCGCTGGTCGCCGTCGTCGTCGACCACGAGCAGCCGGCGGGTGTCCCGCTCGACAAACTGAAGGATCTTCGAGTAGGTCGAGTCGAGCAGTTCGTGCTCGACCGGCTTCTCGAGCACGGCGACCGCGCCGGCGCGCAGCGCTTCCTGCACACCACCGTTCTCGACCCCGCCCGAAACGATGTGCACCGGAATGTGGCGCGTTTCCGGATGCCGCTTCAGGTGCTCGAGGACGTCCCAGCCGCTGCGAATCGGCAGTCGGATGTCGAGGATGATCGCGTCCGGCTTGTACTCGTGCGCAAGCGCGAGGCCCTCGTCGCCACGGACGGCGACTATCCCCTTGAAGCCGCGCTCGCGTGCCATCGCAAGCTCCGTCCTCGCGAAGTCCTCGTCGTCCTCGACGATCAGAACGACGCGATCACCGTCGGCGATCTCCGCCCGGTCGTCCTCGACCGCCGGCTCATGTGAGAGCAATACCGCCGGATCGAAGTCCGGCGCGGGGCTCGACAACGAGCTCGTGAAGACCGGCTCGTCGACCGAGCGCTCGTGCTTCGGCGCGACGCCGGGCAGGAATAGCGTGAAGCTCGAGCCCTTCCCGGGATCCGACGCGACCCGGATCTCGCCGCCCAGCAGGCGTGCGATCTCGCGCGAGATCGAGAGCCCAAGTCCCGTGCCGCCGTAGCGCCGGGAAGTCGTGCCGTCGGCCTGTTGGAACGCCTCGAAGATCAGGCGCAACTTGTCGTCCGGGATCCCGATGCCGGTGTCCGAGACCTGGAACTGCACGACGATGTCTGCGGTCTTGAGCGTCGCTTCCCCGAAGCGCGTGTCGGCGGGGGCGGGGGAAATCGTCAGCGCGACGGTCCCTGTCTCCGTGAACTTGAACGCGTTGGAGAGGAGGTTCTTCAGCACCTGCTGCAGCCGTTGCTCGTCCGTGACGATCGAGGCGGGCAGTCCGTCCTCAAGCTTCACGTCGAACGTGAGTGACTTCTGATCGGCGACCGGACGGAATGTCCGCTCGACGAAGTCCGCCACCGCCGCCGGCTCCACAGCCTGCGGGTCGACGTCCATCTTCCCGGCCTCGACCTTCGAGAGGTCGAGAATTTCGTTGATCAGCTCGAGCAGATCGGAGCCCGCGTTGTAGATCGTCTTCGCGAATTCGACCTGCTTCTCGGTGAGCGTCTCCTCCTTGTTGTCCGAGAGGAGCTTCGCCAGGATGAGCAACGAGTTGAGCGGCGTGCGCAGTTCGTGGCTCATGTTCGCGAGGAACTCGCTCTTGTACTTCGACGAGAGCGCGAGTTGCTCCGCCTTCTCTTCGAGTTCCAACCTCGCGGTCTCGACCTCGGTGTTCTTCTGCTCGATGCGGGCGTTCTGCTCGGCGAGCAGCGCTGCCTTCTCTTCGAGCTCCTCGTTCGTCTGCTGCAACTCTTCCTGCTGCTGCTGCAGCAGCTCTTCCGATGCCTTCAGCGAGCGGGCCTGCTCTTCGAGCTCCTGGTTCGTGCGCTCTAGCTCGTCGCGCTGCGACTGGAGCTCCTCCGACTGGCTCTGCAACTCGAGGGTCAGACCCTGCGACTGCTGCAGCAGCTCCTCTGTCCGCATGGTGGCGACGATCGTGTTGAGCACGACGCCGAGCGTCTCGGAAAGCTGCTCGAGGAACGTGAGATGCGCGTCGGAGTACGTCGTGAACGACGCCATCTCGATCACGGCCATCACCTGGTCCTCGAACAGAACGGGGAGGACGACGATGTTCACCGGCGCGGACTCGCCGAGCCCGGAGCCGATCGTGATGTAGTCCTCGGGCGCCTGGGTGACCAGGATCGGTTTGCGTTCGAGGGCGGCCTGACCGACGAGACCTTCGCCGAGGCCGAACACGTTAGAGATGCCTTTCCGGCGCTTGTAGGCGTAGCTGGATACGAGCCGGAGCTGCGGCTCGGAGTCGGCCTCCGCTTCCGCCATGAAGAACGCGCCGTGCTGTGCTCCGACGAGCGGAGTCAGCTCGTGCATGATCAGGCGGCTGACCTGCTTCAGATCGCGCTGGCCCTGCAGCATGCCGCTGAAGCGCGCCATGTTCGTGTTGAGCCAGTCCTGCTGCGCGTTCACTTCGGTCGTGACGCGCAGGTTCGTGATCATCTGGTTGATGTTGTCGCGCAGCTCTTCGACCTCGCCGCGTGCATCGACGTTGATCTCGCGGGTCAGGTCGCCGTTCGTCACCGCGGTGGTCACTTCCGCGATCGCGCGGAGCTGTGTCGTCAGCGCGCCAGCCAGGGTGTTCACGTTGTCGGTGAGCCCCTGCCAAACGCCGGAGACGCCCTCGACGTTTGCCTGACCGCCGAGGATGCCCTCGGTGCCGACCTCGCGCGCGACGCGTGTGACCTCTGCGGCGAACGACGCCAGCTGATCGACCATCGTGTTGACGGTGTTCTTCAGCTGGAGGATCTCACCGCGAACGACGACGGTGATCTTCTTGCTCAGGTCGCCCTTTGCCACTGCGGTGGTCACGTCGGCGATGTTGCGCACCTGCGTCGTGAGCGACGACGAGAGCTCGTTTACCGAGTCGGTGAGGTCCTTCCAGGTGCCCGAGACGCCCTTGACGTTTGCCTGGCCGCCGAGGATGCCCTCGGTACCGACCTCGCGGGCGACGCGCGTCACCTCGTCTGCGAACGAGGACAGCTGGTCGACCATCGTGTTGATCGTGTCCGCGAGCGCGGCGACCTCGCCCGATGCCTCGACGGTGATCTTGCGCGTCAGGTCGCCGTTTGCGACGGCGGTCGTCACGTCGGCGATGTTGCGCACCTGTGTCGTCAGGTTCGACGCCATGAAGTTCACGTTGTCGGTCAGGTCTGCCCACACGCCGGAGACGCCGTCGACGCGGGCCTGGCCCCCGAGGATCCCCTCGGAGCCGACTTCGCGGGCGACGCGCGTCACTTCCGACGAGAACGCACGGAGCTGATCGACCATCGCGTTGATCGTCTCCTTGAGCTCGAGCACCTCGCCGCGAACGTCGACGGTGATCTTCTTCGACAGGTCGCCGTTTGCGACAGCCGTGGTCACGTCGGCGATGTTGCGCACCTGCGTCGTCAGGGACGACGAGAGCTCGTTCACCGAGTCGGTGAGGTCCTTCCAGGTGCCGCTGACGCCCTTGACGTTTGCCTGACCGCCGAGGTTGCCCTCGGTGCCGACCTCGCGCGCGACGCGTGTGACCTCTGCGGCGAACGACGAGAGCTGGTCGACCATCGTGTTGATCGTGTCGGCGAGCTTCGCGACCTCGCCCGATGCCTCGACGGTGATCTTGCGCGTCAGGTCGCCGTTTGCGACGGCGGTCGTGACGTCGGCGATGTTGCGCACCTGAGTCGTGAGGTTGTTCGCCATGAAGTTCACCGAGTCGGTGAGGTCCTTCCAGGTGCCCGACACGTCCTTCACGTTCGCCTGGCCGCCGAGCTGGCCCTCGGTGCCGACCTCGCGGGCGACGCGTGTCACCTCGTCGGCGAACGACGAGAGCTGGTCGACCATCGTGTTGATCGTGTTCTTCAGCTCGAGGATCTCGCCGCGAGCATCGACCGTGATCTTGCGCGTGAGGTCGCCGTTGGCGACGGCGGTCGTGACGTCGGCGATGTTGCGCACCTGGTTCGACAGGTTGTCTGCGAGCGTGTTCACGTTCTCGGTCAGGTCGCGCCAAACGCCGCTGACGCCTTCGACCTTCGCCTGGCCGCCCAGCCGGCCCTCGGTGCCGACCTCGCGGGCGACGCGCGTCACCTCGGCCGCAAACGCGTTCAGCTGCACGACCATCGTGTTGATCGTGTCCGCGAGTTCCGCGACCTCGCCCTTCGCCTGCACGGTGATCTTGCGCGACAGGTCGCCGTTTGCGACCGCCGTCGTCACCTCGGCGATGTTCCGCACCTGGGTCGTGAGGTTGTCGGCCATGCTGTTCACCGACTCCGTCAGCCCGCGCCACACGCCGGAGACGCCTTCCACCTGCGCCGAGCCGCCGAGGATCCCGTCGGAACCGACCTCGCGGGCGACGCGCGTCACCTCGGCGGCGAACGCCGAGAGCTGGTCGATCATCGTGTTGATCGTGTTCTTCTGGACGAGGAACTCGCCCACCGCGTCTGCGGTCACCTTCTCCGACAGGTCGCCCTTTGCGACCTTCGTCGTCACGTCTGCGGTGTTCCGCACCTGGTCGGTGAGGTTCCGCACCATCAGGTTCACGTTGTCGGTCAGGCCGCGCCACACGCCGGAGACGCCTGGCACCTCGGCCTGACCGCCGAGGCGGCCTTCGACGCCGACCTCGCGCGCGACGCGCGTCACTTCGTCGGCGAACGACGAGAGTTGGTCGACCATCGTGTTGATCGTCTCGGCGAGCTGTGCGACCTCGCCCTTTGCCTGCACTGTGATCTTGCGGCTCAGGTCACCGCGGGCGACTGCAGTCGTCACCTCGGCGATGTTGCGCACCTGCGTCGTCAGGTTGTTCGCCATCGAGTTCACGTTGTCGGTGAGCGCCTTCCACGTACCGGATGCGGCCGGCACATCGGCCTGTCCGCCCAGTACGCCCTCGGTTCCCACCTCGCGTGCGACGCCAGTCACCTGGTCGGCGAACAGGCGCAGCGTGTCGATCATCGCGTTGATCGTGTCGGCGAGCGACGCCACTTCGCCGCGCGCCTCGATCGTGAACTTCTGGTTCAGGTCGCCGTCTGCGACCGCCGTGACGACCTTCGCGATGCCGCGCACCTGCGTCGTCAGGTTGGTCGCCATGAAGTTCACGTTGTCGGTCAGGTCCTTCCACGTGCCGCTGACGCCCTTGACGTTCGCCTGGCCGCCGAGCTGACCCTCGGTGCCGACCTCGCGGGCGACGCGCGTCACTTCGTCGGCGAACGATGAGAGCTGGTCGACCATCGTGTTGATCGTGTTCTTGAGGCGAAGGATCTCGCCCTTCGCATCGACCGTGATCTTGCGGGTCAGGTCGCCCTGTGCGACTGCCGTCGTCACCTCGGCGATGTTCCGCACCTGCTGCGTGAGGTTGTCGGCCATGCCGTTCACCGACTCGGTCAGGCCACGCCACACGCCCGAGACGCCTTCAACCTCGGCCGCACCGCCGAGCTTCCCGTCAGAACCGACCTCGCGGGCCACGCGCGTCACTTCCGAGGAGAAGACCCGCAGGCGGTCGACCATCGAGTTGACCGTCTCAGCGAGCGCTGCCACTTCGCCCTTCGCTTCGATCGTGAACTTGCGGTTCAGGTCACCGTCGGCCACGGCGGTGACGACCTGGGCGACGCCGCGCACCTGCGTCGTCAGGTTGGAAACCATCAGGTTCACGTTGTCGGTCAGGTCCTTCCAGGTCCCGCCGACGCCCTTCACGACGGCCTGGCCACCGAGCTTGCCTTCCGTGCCTGCCTCGCGCGCGACGCGCGTGACTTCGTCTGCAAAGGTCGACAACTGGTCGACCATCGTGTTGATCGTGTTCTTGAGCTCGAGCACTTCGCCCTTGACGTCGACCGTGATCTTGCGCGTCAGGTCGCCGTTTGCAACCGCCGTCGTCACCTCGGCGATGTTGCGCACCTGATTCGTCAGGTTCGTCGCCATGCCATTCACGTTGTCGGTCAGGTCCTTCCACGTGCCGGAAACGCCCTTCACCGTCGCCTGGCCACCGAGCTTGCCCTCGGTGCCGACCTCGCGCGCGACCCGCGTCACCTCGTCGGCGAACGACGAGAGCTGGTCGACCATCGAGTTGACCGTGGTGCCGATGCGGAGGAACTCGCCCTTGACCGCGCGGCCCTCGATCTTCAGCTGCATCTTCTGGCTGAGATCGCCTTCGGCGACGGCGTCGATCACGCGCGCGACCTCGAGTGTGGGGCGGGAGAGGTCGTCGATCATCGAGTTGACCGCGTTCAGGCTGTCGCGCCAGACGCCGGAGCTTCCCTTGACGTTCGCGCGGTCGGTCAGGCGGCCTTCCCGGCCGATCACCGTCGCGACACGGACGATCTCGTTGGTGATGCGCTCGCGCGCCTCCGTCTTCTGGTTGAACGCCTTGTTCAGCCGGCCGACGATGCCGCGCTTGCGGGAGTCGAGGTGTGGGACGTGCTCGCCGCGCGAGGCGGCGCGAAGCGCGTTGAGCAGCGGCTCGAGATCGGCGGCGGCGACGACCTCTCCTGCTCCATTGCTGTGGGCGGCGGCGGTCTTTCCGGTACTGCGCGCCGTCCGCGTCTTGGTCTGTGTGGCCACAGATCCTTCCTTTCTCAGCGGGAGGACCGGGCGCGGCGGGCGAGGCGCGTCCTTAGTCCTGTGACGGGGTGGTGCATGCAAGGCCCTCGGATAGGACATTTCCCCCGCACAGGCGGGCGGAAACTACTAAATCCTATTCTAAAGAATGGGTCCTACAAGTTCAAGCAGTAGGCCTAGTGGCCCAGCGCTTGTTCCAGGTCGGCCCAGAGGCGATCGACGTCCTCGAGCCCGACGGACAGCCGCAGCAAACCGGTCGGAATGCGGTCTCCCTCCCAGCGGTAGCGGCTCTCCATCGTGGAC
>JAYUEQ010000211.1:0-1810 GCA_043739205.1 Thermoleophilia bacterium | reverse complement strand
GCCGGGGAACCGCTGTCAGGACGGCCACTGGTTCGCCGTCATGGGTTACCTCGACGACTTCTCCCGCTCTGACACGTCGCACCGCCGCTGTGAGGTTGTCCCGGAGCTCTCTGATTCCCATGCGCACCATGTGACCACATGATGCCACACGTTAGGCAGCAGCACCAGTGTCCGTCCCGGACAGCATCCGCTCGGCCTCGTCCTGCCAGGGTCCGTCCTCGTCGCGCAGCTGCGCCGCGAGGTCGCGGGCCCGCTCGATCAGCGCGTGGTCGACGCGCAGCCTCGTGAACTGCAAATCGCTCCAGCCGGACTGCTTCGTCCCGAGCAGCTGGCCCTCCCGGCGCAGGTCGAGGTCGACCTGGGCGAGCTCGAAGCCGTCGGTCGTCTCGACGAGTGCCTGCAGCCGCTTGTCCGCCGTCTCCGACAGCTCTTCCGCCGGACGCGAGACAAGGAGGCAGTAGCTCTGCTCGGCACCCCGCCCCACCCGGCCGCGCAGCTGGTGGAGCTGCGCGAGCCCGAAGCGATCGGCCTCCTGCACGATCATGATCGTCGCGTTCGGAACATCGACGCCGACCTCGATCACCGTCGTCGCGACGAGCACGTCGAGCTCCCCCTCCTTGAACTGGCGCATCACCTCTCGGCGCTCCGCGGTCTTCAGCTTCCCGTGCAACAGCCCGACGCGATAGCCCTTGAGCTCCGCCCGGCGCAGCCGTTCGGCCTCTTCCTCAGCCGCACGCGCGAGCCGCGTCTCGGACAGCTCGATCAGCGGGCAGACGACGTAGGCCTGCCGGCCCGCGTCGAGATGTGCGCGCAGCCGCTCGTAGGCTTCGCCGGCGCGCTCGGCGCCGATGCGGCCGGTGATGATCGGCTTGCGATCCGCGGGCGGCTTCGCGATCTCGCTGACGGACAGGTCGCCGTAGATCGTGAGCGCAAGGGTGCGCGGGATCGGCGTCGCCGTCATGTGCAGCACGTGTGGGCTCCGTCCTTCGCCGAGAGCCTTCCGCTGCTCGACACCGAAGCGATGCTGCTCGTCGACGACCGCGACCGCGAGATCGGCGAACTCGACATCGCGCTGGATCAGTGCGTGAGTGCCGACGGCTATCTGTGCGACTCCGTTTGCGATCTCGTCGCGGATCTTCTTCGAGCCGACCGAGCCGGTAAGGAGGACACAGCGCACGCCGAGCTGTGCGCAGATCGGCTCCAGCGTCAGGAAGTGCTGCTCCGCAAGCGTCTCCGTCGGCGCCATCAGCGCACCCTGGCGGTCGTTCTCCACGGCGCGCAGCAGCGCATAGAGCGCGACCACGGTCTTGCCGGAGCCCACGTCGCCTTGCAGCAGCCGCTGCATCGGCGTCGTCCGCGCGAGCTCGACATCGATCTCCGCGATTGCCGACTCCTGGTGCTCGGTCAGCCGGAACGGGAGCACGTCGCGGTAGCGCGCGATCAGCGGGCCTGGCTGAGAGAGCGACGGCGCGACCGCGTCCGTGTCGCGCAGGCGGGCGACGACGAGCTGCAACGCGACGAGCTCATCGAGCGCGAGCCGCTGTCTCGCCTCCTCCGCCTGCCACTCGTCGACGGGGAAGTGGATCGCCGCGAGCGCGTCACGGCGGAGCGGCAGCTCGAGCTCCGCCGGGAGCGGATCGGGGAAGCTGCCCGCGTGCTCGGCGAGCGCGGCGCGCACAAGCTCGCGCAAGCGCGTCGAGGGGATCTGCTCGCTCGCGGGATAGACGGGCGCGTGGTCGGCGGTCCTGCGCGCCTCGCCGATGTCGTAGCTCTTGACGTCGAACCCGAACTTGCCGAGCTTGCCACGGAG
>JAYUEQ010000210.1:0-17797 GCA_043739205.1 Thermoleophilia bacterium | reverse complement strand
CGAGGAACTGCTGCCCGAGCGCTTGCTCGTGTTGCTGGATGAACTCCCAGCCGATCCCATCGAGGTACTCGACTGCGGCGACGAAGCCTGCGAGGAGCTCGAACGCGAGCGTGCCTGTCTCGTACCGGTGACCCACCGGTGTGTCGGGAGCCGGGCGCACCTTGTAGGGCCGCCACGACTCGAGCAGCTCGCGCCGGCCGAAGGCGAGTCCGAGATGCGGCCCGTAGAACTTGTACGGCGAGCAGAGCACCACGTCGGCGCCGGCGGCCTGCACGTCGATCGGCCCGTGGGGGCCGTAGTGCACGGCGTCAACCCAGGCGAGCGCCCCTGCCGCATGCGCAAGCGCAGCCACCTCCGCAACAGGCGTCAGCGTCCCGACCGCGTTCGATGCCCATGGAAACGCAACGACGCGCGTGCGCTCGGTGAGGAGCGACTGCAGCTGAACGAGGTCGAGCCGGCACTCGTCATCGACGTCGGCGAAGCGCACCGTCAGGCCCTTGTCGCGCGCGAGCTCGAGCCACGGCGAGACGTTGCCGTCGTGGTCGAGCTTCGTGCAGACGATCTCGTCGCCCGCCGACCAGTCGCGCGACGCAGCACGCGTGAGCGCGAAGTTGAGCGACGTCATGTTCGCCCCAAACAGCACCTCATCCGGCGTCGCATTCAGGAAGCCGGCGGCGGCGTCGCGTGCGCGCTCCGACAGCGCATCGGTCGCCAGCGACGTCGTGAACGGCCCGCCGCTGTTGGCGTTCGAGTTGCGCAGATAGTCCGCGATCGCCTCGATCACCGAGTCGGGCACCTGCGTGCCGCCCGGCCCGTCGAAGAACGCAAGCGGCCGCCGAAGCGCCGGGAACCGCGCGCGCACCGCATTGATCGTGGTTGCGGTCGCTGTCACGAGAGCTGCCAGTCGTAGGTCGGCTTGACGTTGAGCGACGCACCCACGAAGCAGTCACGCTCGGCCAAGCCGACAAGTTCTTCGACATCGGCCGTGCGCGGCGAGAGCTGGGCCTCGATGCGGACGTCGATCGAGACGAACGCGTAGCGGTCGTCTGGTCCCAGCTTCGTGATCGTTCCCTGAGCCTGCCCCTGCGCTTCGACCTCGTGCCCGGCGCGGTGCGCGTGGTAGACGAGACTGTCGATTGAACAGCGGATCAGCGCGGCGAGCAGCAGATGATCGGCCGACCAGCCTGCTGGCGCCTCGATTTGCGCGCCGCCCGGGATCGTCATCCGGCCCGCACCATCGACGTCGACGGCGTATTCGAGGACTTTCGCGGTGGGGGCCATGCTGCAACGGTAGCCGCGGCGTAGGCTCGACGGAGCCGCAGCAATGTCGGTCCGTCCGGTCCCGGTCCTAGGGTTCGGCCATGAGGCTGAGGACATTGACCGAAGCAGAGTGCTATGCCCGCATCTACGGCGGGCACAGTGGCGAAGCCGTGAGCGTGGTACGCGTCCCGCAGCGGCGCGCGAGGCGCGGCGAGGTCGCAGGCGAGCATCTGCGCGAGCGGTTCGAAGAACGTCTGGAATCGCGTGGTCCCGAGGCTGAGGCCGCGTGACCCGCACGTGCCGGACGTGGACCGCGGGGCGCCGGCCGAACCCGGTGACCGCCGGGAAGCGTCCTGCCCCGCCGCTCCCAAGCTCGTGGGTCTGCACGGCCACCTGGACGCAGCGCGTGCCACGCTGTAAGCCGCGTGGCCGAAAGCACGACTAGCTCCGTCCCGGACGTTCTTGCCCCAGGGCTCTCCTGCGTTTTCTGCGGGATCAACCCGGGGCGCGTCTCCGCAGCGGCAGCCGCGCACTTCGCGAACCCGCGCAACGATTTCTGGCGCCTCTTGCGCGACGCGGGCTTCACGCCGCGCCTCTATGACCCGCAGGAGCAGATCTCGTTGCTCGAGCTCGGCATCGGCGTGACGAACGCGGCGTACCGAACGACACCAGGCTCGGGTGATCTGCGCCGCGGTGATTTCGATGCCGTGTCGTTCGACGCGCGCATCCGGGACGTCGGGCCACGTGCGGTCGCATTCGTCGGCAAGGAGGCATACCGCGGCCTCTACAACGAACGGCCCGAGCTGGGTCCGCAGCTCCGGTCGATCGGCCGGACGGGGCTCTTCGTGCTTCCGTCGACCTCGCCCGCAAACGCCGCCGTTCCGTATGCCGAGCGTCTGCGGTGGTTTCAGACACTGCGCATCTGGCTCGAGCCCACAGACCGGGCCGCAGTGCGCGCCCTCGTGGTGGATGCCGACGACCGCGTCTTGCTCGTTCAGTACCGGCGCCCGGTCGGCGACGAGACGTGGTGGGGAACGCCCGGCGGCGGGATCGACCCCGGCGAGACCGACGCGCAGGCGCTCGCGCGCGAGTTGCGGGAGGAGATCGGCCTCGACGAGTTCGAGCTCGGGCCTGCGCTCTTCGAGCACGTCGGCGAGTTTCCGTGGGCTCGCAGGCTCTTTCGGCAAGTGAACAAGACGTACCTCGTTCGTGTGCGTGAGCACGAGCCACGGGCGACGATCGACCTCTCTGCGGAAGGGGTCGTCGATGTCCGCTGGTGGTCGCGTAGCGAGCTCGAAGCAACCGAGGCTCAGCTTGCTCCGCCCGACCTCCTTGAACGCGTGCGTAACCTGACGCCGTGACCGCCGTCCTCGTCACCGTGCATCTGATCGCCGCCGGCATCTGGTTCGGCGGCTCGACCGCGCTGATCTTCGTCGGCGTGCCTGCGATCCGCATCCTCGACGGCGACCCGCGCGGCCGCGCGATGAAGGAGCTTGGCTTGCGCTGGCGCCCCCTCGGCTACGGCGCGCTCGGCGTCGCGGCGATCACAGGCATCGCGCTGGCGGCCCGCGACTGGCAGCACGGCACCGCGTTCCAGATCGTCTTCTGGTCGAAGGTCGCGCTGTTCGTGTGCCTGGTGATCACCTCGTACTTCCACAACTTCGTCCTCGGCCCACGCCTGCAAGCAGAGATCCGCGAGGACCGCGAGCCGGTGACACGGCCGACACTCGTGGTCGTCGGCTGGCTCAGCTACTCGCTGACGCTCGCACTACCGATTCTCGGCGTCGCGCTGCAGCGCCTCGTCGACTAGTCCCGAACGGACCGAGTGACGTAGAGGTACCTCTACGTCACCACTGTCTACCCGGGCCACCGATTGGTGATCGGCGTGCGGCGGTCGCGGCCGAAGGCCTTCGGCCGCAGCTTCACGCCCGGGGGCGCTTGGCGGCGCTTGTACTCGGCGCGGTCGATCATCCCGAGCGCGCGATCGACGACGTCCGGGTCGAAGCCGTCCTGTGACAGTTCCTCGCGTGAGCGGTCGAGTTCGACGTAGGCCTCGAGCACCTTGTCGAGCTGCGGGTACGGCGGCAGCGAGTCCTCGTCGCGCTGATCAGCGCGCAGTTCCGCGCTCGGCGCCCGCTCGATGATCGAGGTCGGGATCAGTTCGCGCCCGGCGCGCTCGTTCAACCACCGGGAGAGCCGGAAGACATCCGTCTTGTAGACGTCCTTGATCAGCGCAAAGCCGCCGGCGAGGTCGCCGTACAGCGTCGAGTACCCGACCGAGAGCTCCGACTTGTTGCCCGTCGCAATCACGAGCCAGCCGAACTTGTTCGAGAGCGCCATCAGCAGCGTGCCGCGAATGCGCGCCTGGAGGTTCTCCTCGGTGAGGTCGCTCTCACGGCCGGTGAATACCTCGGCCAGCGCTGCGTCGTAGGCCCCGACCATCGGCTCGATCGGGATCTCGCGGAAGTCGACGCCGAGCGACGCGGCAAGCCTTTGCGCATCACTGCGAGTGCCTTCAGACGAGTAGCGCGACGGCATCGATACGGCATGCACGTGTTCTGCCCCGAGCGCTTCGACGCACAGAGCCGCGACGAGAGCCGAGTCAATTCCGCCCGACACGCCGAGCACGACGTCACCGAATCCGTTCTTCGTCACGTAGTCGCGCAATCCGAGCTCGAGGCCGAGGCGCATCTGCTCGAGGTCGTCGAGCGGCGAAGTGATCCGCGCCGGTTTCGGCGCGGCGAGGTCGAGGTCGAGGTCGAGGACGAGCAGCTCCTCCTCGAAGCCCGCGGCGCGCGCCAGCACGTCCCCGTTTCCGTCGAGGACGATTGAGTGCCCGTCGAACACGAGCTCGTCCTGGCCTCCGACGGCGTTGCACAGAGCGACGACGCGCTTATTCGCGACCGCGCAGCGCCGCACGATCTCCTCTCGCTCGAGGTCCTTGCCGACGTGAAACGGTGACGCCGAGAGGTTCGTGACGAGCTCGGCGCCGAGGCGCCCGAGCCCGAATGCGGGCGAGCCCTCGATCCAGATGTCCTCGCACACCGTCAGCCCCACGCGGACGCCTGCCACGTCGACGAGCAGGTCATCCTCGCCCGGCTCGAAGTAGCGGCGCTCGTCGAAGACGCCGTAGTTCGGGAGCAGTCGCTTTCGGTACACCTCGCGCACCTCGCCGCCCGCGAGGACGAAGCACGCGTTGTAGAGGTGGGTGTCGAGGTGCGGCGCGCCGACGAGCGCCGTCACGCCGTGCGTTGCCTTCGCGATGCCCTCGACTGCGCGCTGCGCCGCGCGGATGAACCCGGGGCGGAGAAGCAGGTCCTCCGGCGGGTAGCCGGTGACGACGAGCTCGGGGAAGAGGACGAGGTCGGCGTGCTCGTCGCGGGCCCGTCCCAGCCAGTCGACCACCTTGGCTGCGTTGCCGTCGACGTCGCCGACGACGCTATTGATCTGAGCGAGTGCCAGTCTCATCGGTAGTTTTCGCCTCTCGGTCGAAAACTCTACCACGGCGCTCCCGCAACGCGGCGCGACGCCAACTGACGTAGATCACGAGCGCCGTCAGGAACACGGCGAAGCTGAGCCAGCCGATGAACGGCGAGTGCCGCTTGTTGCCGATCACGCTGATCACGGCGGCAATCGCGAGCGCGCCGATCAGGTAGACGCGGAGGGTGTTCGCCTTCATCGCGTCGGCATGATACGAGCAACACAAGTAACAGACTGTTACAAGCGGCGTGCCGCAGTGCGGCAACGTCTCTGGCAGGGCGAACGAAGCAAGTAACAGACTGTTACAAGCGTTCCGACCGGATCGACGCTGCGGCGCGCACCTCGCCGCCGACGACGAACCAGAGCGCATCGTCGGTGCGCCGCAGTTCGACGGGGTCGCCGAGATCGAGCGGCTGCCGGTACTCGAGCACCGCGCGATGCGGTGCGGTCAACTCGAAGTGCTCCTCGACCGCGATCCAGTAGGCAGCGTTGTTCACGTGACCGAGTTGATCGATGTCGGTGCTGCGCAGCGTCCACGCAGCGGCGTTCGCGCCGGGCACGGGCCCAGGCAGCGTGAGGCGCGTCGACGCGCGCCGCCCCTCGGCAGACGCGCCGTAGATCGAGAGGAACCGGTCGCCGAGCCGCTGCGGCTGGAGGTCCGCTCCGAGGTGGATCCAGATCATCTCCGCCTCGACGTGGCCGCCGCGATCGCCGACTATCGTCGTGCGACGGGCAGCTGCGGAGCCGGCGACGGCGCCGCACCACGTCGTGAGCTCGACCGCCGTGTCGGCGAGGAACGGCTGCAGCACGTCGAGCACCGTGCGACGCACGACCCAGATGTGCTCGTCCGGCGACCAGCCCGCGTCGAGCACGTCGTCGGCCGCGACGTCCTGCAGGTACCCCGCGATCGCGTCGTGGCGCAACCGACCCGCTGCGTCGGCGTCCGAAAGACGGATCGGCCGGTCGGCGCTGAAGCGCCGGCCGGTCAATCGACCAGGCGCTCCGCGACCGCCGCCGCGACTGCCGCATGGCCGTCGGCGTCGAGGTGGATCCCGTCGAGGTCGCTGTAGGTCGCAATCCCATCGAGATCGATGAGCTCGCACTCGAGCTCACGGGACATCTCCGCGAACCATCGGCCGAGTTGTTGCGACTTGGCGCCCGCGTTTGCGAAGGAGCCTTCCGGGTCGAGCCGTCCGAACGGCGGTGGGCAGACGACGAGCACGCCGGGCGCGCTTCCGTTCGGGCCGGCCTCGCTCGTGCGCACGACTTTCACCAGGCGGCCGACGGCTCCGGCGACGATCTCGGCAGGGAGCGAGTAGCGGTCGCCGGCGTCGTTCGTCCCGAGGTAGATGACGACGACGTCGAGCGGCATGTGCGAGTGCAAGCACGGCATGAGGTAGGTCAGCCCGTTCCGGCCGTCGGCAACGGGGCTGTCCATCGTCGCGGTGCGTCCGTTCAATCCCTCCGCGATCACCTCCCAGCCGTCGCCGAGCGCTGCACCGAGCCGGCGCGGCCAGCGGATCTCCGACGAGAAGCGCTCCCCCTCGCTGCCCGGCACGTAGCCCCACGTGTTCGAGTCACCGAAGCAGAGAACCGTCTTCATCAGCGCTGGATGCGGATTGCGTTCAAGTCGTTCGCGCGCACGTCGTCGATTCGTGCGAGGAGGTCGTCGACGTCGTCGTGCTCGGCGTGCAGGTAGCGACCGGCGAGCTGGTCGTACTTGCCGCTCGCAAGCTTGCGAACGAGTTCGGGTGCAAGCTCGGGCGGCGTCCACGGTGCATCGTCGTCGAACGTCGCCGTCATCTCGGTGCGCACGAGGCCCGGCGAGATGAGAAACACGGGGACGCGCCCCTCCAACTCGTTGTTCAGCGTCTCGGCGTAGCGGCCGACTGCCGCCTTCGACGAGGTGTACGAGGTGTTCGCGGCGCCGGGCAGGTACGAGGCGCCGCTGCCGGTAATCACGATCCGGCCCGCGCCGCGCTCGAGCATCCCCGGAATGACGGCGCTGCAGCAAAGATTGACGCCGAGCACGTTCACCTCGAAAGTTCGCCACCACTCCGCCGGGTCGAGCTCCCACGTCGGTCCGTCGTGACTCCCGATACCCGCGTTTGCGACGAGCAGTTCGACCGAGCCCGCCTCGGCGGCGGCCTGCTCGACCGATTCGCGTGAACTGACGTCCAACTGGAGCGCGCGTCCGCCGATCTCGCGTGCGACCGCTTCGACCTGATCGAGCGAGCGTGCAGCGACGACGACACTCCAGCCGTCCGCGGCGAGCGCACGCGCGACATTCGCGCCGATCCCGCGGCCGCCGCCGGTGACAAGTGCGATGCGTTCACTCACCGGCGGAACCCTACGCGTTTGGTAACTTAGCGGGCACTAACTTAGAGAAGGAGTGCGCATGCTCGCGCGGTTCGTAACGCCGGAGAACAAGAAGTGGTGGACGCTCGCTGCAGTGTCGGTGGGGCTGTTCATGATCATGCTCGACAACACGGTCGTGAACGTTGCGCTCCCGTCGATGCGCAGATCGCTGCACATGTCGTTGTCGGAGCTCGAGTGGGTGGTCGCCGGTTACGCGCTCACGTTCGCCGCGTTCATGCTGATCGGCGGCAAGCTCGCCGACTTCATGGGCCGCCGCCTGATCTTCATGGTCGGCCTCGGAGTCTTCACCGGCGCGAGCCTCGCGTGCGGTCTCGCACCGAACGGCGGCTTCCTGATCGGCGCGCGCATCGTGCAGGGTCTCGGCGGCGCACTGATGAACCCGGCGACGCTCTCGATCATCGCTGCGACGTTCGCTCCGCGGGAGCGCGGACGCGCAATCGGGATCTGGGCGGGCGTCTCCGCGATGGCGCTCGCGATCGGCCCGCTCGTCGGCGGCTTGCTCACCGAGCACGTCAACTGGAACTGGATTTTCTTCATCAACGTGCCCGTCGGGCTGCTCGGCCTGCTCGTGATCCCGATCTTCATCGACGAGTCGCGCGACACGAGCGCCGAGCAGCGGCTTGACGCGCCGGGGCTCGCGGCGTCCGCGCTCGGGCTCTTCTCGTTGACCTACGGGTTCATCGAGGCGAACACCTACGGCTGGGGCTCCCCGCGCATCATCGGCGCGTTCGTCGTCGCCGGGGTCTCGTTGGTGACATTCGTGCTGCTCGAGCGGCATCAACGCGCGCCGATGCTCGATCTCTCCCTGTTCCGCAACCGCACCTTCGGCGGAGCGAACACCGCGATGCTGTTCGTCGGCCTCGCCATGTTCGGGACGTTCTTCTACGTCTCGCTGTACATGCAGAACGTCCTCAAGTACTCGCCGGTGCAGGCCGGTGCGAGCTTCCTCCCGATGACGCTTCTGATCATCCTGATCGCGCCTCGCGCAGGTGCGCTAACCGATCGTGTCGGCTCGCGCTGGCTCGTCGGCATCGGCATGACGCTGCTCGCGGCGATGCTCTTCTACTACACGACGCTCGGCGCGCACGAGCGCTTCTGGGCGCTTCTTCCCGGCCTGCTGCTCGGCGGCGTCGGGATGGGGATGACGATGACGCCGGTAACGGCGGCCGCGATGAGTGCGGTCTCCGTCGACAAGGCGGGCGTCGGCTCCGCGGTCCTGAACTCCGCGCGCCAGGTCGGCGGCTCCCTTGGGATCGCGGTGATGGGCGCGATCGTCGCCGCGAGCTCCGACTACCTCACCGGCTTCCACGACGCGCTGCGCGTCGGCGCACTCCTGTGTCTCGCCGGCGCAGCAGTGGCCGTGCTCGCGATCCGCAAGATCGAGCACGCGCGTCCGGCGCCCGTGGGGGTCGACCTCGTAGCGGAAGCATGACCCAGACGAAGCAACGTCTGACCGCAGAGGCGCGGCGGGCGGTGGTGCTCGAGACCGCCTGCCGTGTCTTTTCGCGTTCGAGCTACCGCGGTGCGACGACAGCGGAGATCGCACGCGAGGCCGGTATCTCCGAGCCGATCCTCTACCGCCACTTCGGGTCGAAGCGCGACCTCTACCTCGCGTGCCTCGACGAGGCGTGGGAGACCTTCCGCGAGGAGGCGACCGCGGCAATGGCCGATGACCGCGCGGGCTGTCTCGGCGTGATCTCCGACCGGTACATGGCGAAGGGCAACCGGCTCCGCGTCGTCGACCTCTGGATCCAGGCGCTGACCGTTGCGCCCGACGACCCGGTGATCGCGAAGGCGCTTCGGCGACAGATCCGCGAGGTGCACGATTTCTTCGCCGACGTGATCCGTGACGGCCAGCGCCTTGGCGTTGTCAACGCCGACCGCGACCCGGACGCAGAGGCGTGGATCTTCGTCGGCGGGGGTCTGCTCGCGACGATGGACAGCCGGCTCGGTGGGCTCCTCGGTGACGACCTCCAGCGCGTGCGCACCGAGCGGCGGCGCTGGCTGCTCGCCAAGCCCTAAAACCGCCCGAGAAAAAGGTAGAGCCCCGGCTGCGGCTCCCGGGGCTCTCCCTGGTCAGGCGGGGCACCGGTTGGGCGTCTCCGAAGTCCCCTGGGTCTGCGGCCCACCCGGAATCTTCGGTTCGTCGCCTCTGGTTGCCCCCCATGCACTCGGCCAATGGCGTTCGGCCGTGGTGCAAGGTTCGCTCACTCTAGGAGTGAATTACGGACATGTCAAGTAGCTCAGTCAAGTGATTCTCCGGCTCTATTGTTGACCCGAATTTCCCCGCAATGATGCCTCTTTTGGGGGACTGCCCTTTTGGGGGGATTGCATTCTGGTGAAGCGTGCTGCATGCTTCGCGGACTGATGACTTCTCGCGCCGCACGCGGGTTCACGAACGGGGCTGCCCAGGGGACACGGGCGCCGCGCCTCGGCGAACGCCTTCGCCAACTTCGGGTCGCCGCCGGTCTCACGCAGACCGACATCGCCGGCGACCGCTTTTCCAAGGAGTACATCTCCCAGATCGAGCGCGGGAAGACCCGCCCGACCGCGGACACGATCGAGTGGCTCGCCCTGCGCCTCGGGGTCGACGCCGGTTTCCTTCAGAGCGGGGTCTCCGCCGACGAGCGCGCCAAGGCCGAGGCGATCCTCGCCCGCGCCGAAGTCCTGCTCGAAGAGGGACGCTTCGACGAGGCGATCGAGGAGTACACGCGGGCGCTGCCCGCCGTGCTCGGCACCGGTGCCGTCGAACTGCACGTGCGCGCCCTCAAGGGAGAGGCGATGGCGCACGCACACAACGGCGACGTCAAGAGCGCCCTGGCGATGCTCGGCGAGGCGCGCGCCCACGTCGAGCGCGAAGAGTTTTCCGACATCGACCGCGCTGAGGTGCTCTACCGGCTGGGGGTCTGCCGGTATCTCCTTTCGAGCATCTCGACCGCGGTCGGTCTGTTCAACGAGGCGCTCGTCCTCGCGGAGCGTTCGGGACTCCCCACGGATGAGCTTCGCCTCAACGTCTTCTCGTGGCGTTCACGGTGCTACACGCGCCAGCGCGACTACGAGGCAGCGCGCGAAGACGTCGAGCTCGCGCTCGAGCTCGCCGAGGCGATGCACGACGCGCGTGCGCTTGGAGTCGCCTACTTCCAGGCGTCCGTGCTCGCAGAGCGCGACGGCCACTGGGTGCTCGCTCGCACGTACGCCGAGAAAGCGAAGGTGCAGTACGAGGAGCTCTCCGATCGCGCGAACGTCGGTCGGTTGCTCAACAACCTCGGCGGTCTCGAGTTCTTGCTCGGCAAGCCCGAGCAGGCAGTCGACCACCTGAAGCATTCGTTCGCCGTCGCGCTCGAGCTCGGTCACGAGGAAGAGGCCGCGACCGCAATCTCCTCGCTCGCCCAGGTTCACCTCCGCACTGGCGATGTCGTTCGCGCCGAGGAGCAGGCGCTGCACGCACTCGAGCTGATCGGTGACCGCAAGAACATGATCAACGAGGTCGGCAACGCGCGGCTCGTGCTTGGGCGCGCGCTACTCGAGCAAGATCGGCTCGACGAGGCAGAGGTTGCGTTCGCCGAGGCCGACGATGCGTTCGCCAAGTTGTCGTCCGGCTCACATCGCGCCGCAGCGTGGATCGCCCAGGGCGATCTGGCCACCAAGCGTGGAGACGAACGGCGCGCAGCGGTGCTTTTCCGCCGTGCAGCCGAGACGCTCCAGGACTTCCGGTTCTGAGGAAGGGAGGTGTTCTCTGTGGCAAACAGCTTCTTCCGTCGGCGCATGCTTGTGCTTCTCGCGCTGGTCGTGATCTCGGTCATTGCCGGTAAGGCTGGTCAGCCCGGCCTTGGATTCTGGGAAGGCCCGAGGTAGGACGATGGCCCGCACTGACTTCGCGCGCTCCATGGGGAGCCGGCAGCGCGCTTGAGGTCGGGTGGGCCAGACAGGAAGGGCGCGCGGCTATGTGCGCTGTTTCTTAAGCACTCGTAGGTCATGCAGCACTTGCTGCGCGTTGACCTGCGCGTCGTAGAGCACACGCTCTTTGCCGGCCGGATCGACGAGCGCCGTGTAGGCAACGTGTTCGACGAGGTTCGCCTTCCCGTCCACTGCGAGGACGTGCCAGGCGGCCCAGACCGGCCGCAGCTGCGCGCGTGTACCGATCAGATAGTGGAACGCCGGTTCAAGGTGCTTCGACTTGGCATAGGCGCGAACCGCCGCGGGGGTATCGCCCTTCGGGTCGACGCTGACGGCGAGCACGTCGACGTTCGCTTGCGGGCCAAGCGTCCGCAGCACGGTGTTCAGGTTCGACGTGATCAGCGGGCAGACGTCGGGGCAGTGCGTGTAGATGAACGTCACGAGGACGTAGCGCCCGTGCTGGCCGCCGAGCGTGAAGCGCCGGCCGGCGGCGTCGTGTAGCGAGAGCGGCGGCGCGGTGCGCGGCGGCGTCAGCTCGCCGCCTGCGAACGTCCGCTTGGCGGGCGTCGGCGACTGGACGACCTTCGCAGCGGAACTGCCACAGCCCGCGGCGAGCAGGACGACGGCCAGGAGCAGAAGCGTGCGGCGCACGAGGGCGAACGGTATCCGGAAATGACAGCCCTAACTGTTTCCGAGTTGCGCTAGAGGGCAGGAATCTCGCCGATGGCTGACAAGGGCAAGGTGAAACGCGCGCTCGAGGTGACGGCTGTCGCCCGTCGCACCCATCTTCTGCGCGTACTGCGCGAGGTCGGCGTGGTGGGGGGCAAGCCGGCGACCCGCGAGGGCGCGGTTCGCTTCCGCGAAGCACTCGAGGAGCTCGGGACGACGTTCGTCAAGCTGGGGCAGCTGCTCTCCTCGCGGCCCGACCTCCTGCCGGACGTCTACATCGACGAGCTCGGCAAGCTCGTCGACGACGTCGAGCCGCTCCCGTTCGCGCCGCTCCGCGAAGCGATCGCCGAGGACATCGGGCTGGAGCACTTCGCCTCGATCGACGAGCAGCCGCTCGCGAGTGCCTCGATCGGACAGATTCATGTGGCGCTCCTGAAGAGTGGCCGAGAGGTGGTCGTCAAGGTGCGGCGGCCCGGGATCGTCGAGCAGATCGCGCTCGACCTCGAACTGCTGCGGAAGACGGCCTCCGTCGCCGAGAAGCATTCCGACACCGCGCAGCTCCTGCAGTTGAACGCCCTCGCCGACGATCTCGAGCAGCACCTGAACGACGAGCTCGACTTCAAGGAGGAGGCACACAACGCGGAGCTGATCGCCGTAGTCCTCGAGGAGTACCGCGCCGACCTGTTCATCCCCGAGGTCATTCACCCGTTCGTGACCGACCGCGTGCTCGTCATGGAGCGCATCCACGGCGTGCGCGCCGACGAGGTGCACGATCTCGAGCCGGAGCGCGCAGCCGAGCTCGCCCGCACGTTCTTCAAGGCCTACATCCGCCAGATCACGGTGAAGGGGCTGTACCACGCGGACCCGCATCTCGGGAACGTGCTGCTGACAGAGGACGGCCGGCTCGCGCTGCTCGACTTCGGTTTGATCGGTCGGCTGGATGACGACACGCGCGCATCGCTTGCGTTGCTCCTGCTCGCGATCGCGCAGAACCGCGCCGACGATGTCGCCGATCTGATCGTCTCGCTCTCGCTCACGACGATGGAGTCGGACGAGCCGGGCTTCGTGCACGAGCTTCGCCGGACGTTGCCGCGGTACCAGTGGCGGCCGCTCTCGGGGATCAAAACGGGCGAAGGTCTCGCCGACCTCCAACGCCTCTCACTCCGCCACGGCATCGCACTCCCGACGTCGTTCGCGCTCGTCGGCAAGACGTTGTCGCAGGCGGAGAGCATCGCGCGCACGCTCGATCCGACCCTCGACCCCGTGGAGATGATCCGCGGCGAAGGCTGGACGGTGATGGCACAGGAGGCGGAGCGCCGCCTCGAGCCGAATCAGCTGCTCGCGTTCGGCTTCACGCAGCTGCAGCCTCTGCTCCGGCTGCCGCGCCGGGTCGCGCAGCTCGCGCAGAAGATGGAGGCGGGCACGCTGAAGGTCGGGATCGCGCCGGTGCAGCTCGAGGACCTCGAGCGCGTACTTCGCTCGACCGCGAACCGCATCGGCGCCGCGGTGATCATCGCGGCCCTCTTGATCTCCTCGGCGTTGATGGCGCGCGTCGATCACACGCTGTCGGTGATCGGATTCCTCGGAGCGGCAGGCCTCGGGCTCTACATGCTCTGGCGCATCATGCGCACGCCGGGCGGCCTCTAGATCAAGCTCTCTAGCCGACGCCCCCGGCCGCGCCGACGCGTTCAATCACGACCTGCGGGATCCGTGCGCGGGGTGACAAGCGCAGGCACATCCGCACGACCTCGGCACAGTCGTCCGGCTGGATCATCTCGTCGCCCGGTAGTCCTGCCCACTGCGCCATCGGCGTGTCGACGAACCCGGGGCAGATCGCGATCGCGCGCACGCCGTCACCGTCGAGCTCGGCGTTCATCGAGCGCGTGAGCGCGATCACCGCCGCCTTCGTCGCGCCGTAGACGGTCAGGCCCGGCGTGGGCGTCGTACCGGCGATCGAGGCGAGGTTGACGACCCAGCCCCGCGATTCTTTGAGCAGTGGGATCGACTCGCGCGTGACGAGCAGCAGCCCGCGCAGGTTGATGCCGAGCTGCAGATCGATGTGCTTCGCCTGCAACGCCTCGACCGTGCCGCCGATCCCGATGCCGGCCGAGTTGACGAGCAGGTCCATCCCGCCGAAGCGCTCCTTGTGCTCGGAGACGACGCGGACGCAATCCTCTTCCTTGCCAACGTCGGCGGCGATCGCGTGGGCGCCGATCTCCGCGGCGGCGGCCTCGATCTTCTCCTTGGTGCGCGAGGCGAGTGTCAGCTCGAAGCCCTCCTCGCGCAGCATGCGGGCGATCGCAAGGCCGATGCCCGAGGAGCCGCCGGTGATGAGCGCGCTGCGCATCAGGCGAGCCTAAAGGACTTGGGCGAGGTGGAGCGAATCGGGCGGCGTACGACGTTCCTCTCCCCTGCGAAGGCCGCCTCCCCTGGCGGCCTTCGCCCATTACGGTGGAGGAGTGAAGCTCACGGATCTGGCGACGGCGGGCGGCTGCGCTGCGAAGTACTCGGCCTCGCGGCTCGAGGAGCTTCTGCGCGGCTTCGTGCCCGCCGAAGCGGAGAACCTCCTGGTCGGCCTCGACCCGGCTGACGACGCAGCCGTCTACAAGCTCGACGACGAGCGCGCGCTCGTGTTCACGATCGATTTCTTCCCGCCGATCGTCGACGACCCGGACGACTTCGGGACGATCGCCGCGACGAACGCGCTCAACGACGTCTTCGCGATGGGCGGCGTGCCTCTGCTCGCGCTCTCGGTCGCCTGCATGCCGGAAGAGCTGCCGACCGAGCTCGTGCGCGCGATCTTCGATGGCGCCGACCGGCAGGTGCGCGCCGCGGGCGCGATCCTTGCCGGCGGCCACACAATCCGCGACGCGGAGCCGAAGTACGGGCTGGCCGTCGTCGGCACGGTTTCGCTCGACGGGATCTGGCCGAAGGCCGGCGCGCGACCGGGTGACGCCTTGTACCTGACGAAGCCACTCGGGACGGCGCTCGTGCTCGGCGGCGCGAAGCGCGGCCTTGTCGACATCGCGGACGCGGTGCGGTGGATGCGCACGCTCAACGGCGACGCCGCCAACGTGCTGCGGAAGTTCGCGCCGAACGCCGTCACCGACGTGACGGGCTTCGGACTCCTCGGCCACGCCCACGAGATGGCGAGCCGCAGCGGCGCACGGCTGCAGATCGAGGCGGCGCGCCTGCCCGCTCTCGACGGTGCGCTCGAGTCCGCCCGCGCGGGCGTCTCGACCGTCGGCACGCGGAACAACCGGGACTACGCGACGGTCGACGTCGGCGACGTCGCGCCCGAGCTCGAGGAGCTCGCCTATGACCCGCAGACCGCCGGCGGCCTGCTCGTCTCACTCCCTCGCGACCAGGGCACGGCTCTCGAGGCGGAGTTCGCCGCCGCGGGCCTGTTCCTGGCGCGGATCGGCGACGTGACCGAAGGCACTGGCACTCAGTTGTCGTAGGGCTACAGTGCGTCCGATGGACGCCAGCGCGCAGCCGCTCGCCCGTCTGCGCGGGGTCGCGTTCTCCTCGCAGGCGCTTCGCCGGCTCACGCTGCTGAACGCCGTGATGCTCGTCCTGATCGTTGCGACGGGAGCGACCGTCCGCCTTACCGGCTCAGGGCTCGGCTGCGAGCACTGGCCCGGGTGCGCGCCGCATCACTTCGAACCCAAGAGCTTCCACTCCTACATCGAGTTCTCGAACCGCGTGTTCGCGTTCTTCACGATTCTCGTCACCCTCGCGACCTGGGCGCTCGCCCGGGGATACCGGCGGCTCGCATTCCTGATCTTCTTCGGCACGCTGCTGCAGGCGCCGCTCGGCGCGTTGACGGTGCACTACGGGCTCAATCCGTGGCTCGTGCTCTCGCACTTCCTGCTCTCGGTGGTCGTGCTGACGCTCGGTGTTGTGCTCGCGCTCGAGGTGCGCGGGCGCGAACGCACGCGCCTGCCACGGTGGGTTCCACAAGTCGGACTGCTCGTCGGTCTCGCCGGAGCAGTGCTCCTCGTCAGTGGAACCTTCGCGACAGCGGCCGGGCCGCACCCGGGAAGCGTCGTCGTGCGCCGGCTGTGGTCGTTCCAGCCGGCGGTCTACTGGCATGTGCGCGCAACGGCCGTCTTCGGGATCGCGTTCGCGATCCTGCTCGTGTGGCTGGTGCGCAACCGCGCACCGCAGGTACGCGGCGCGCTCGTCCTGCTCGGGCTGCTGCTCGTGCAGATGGTGATCGGCGAGACGCAGTACCGGACGCATCTGCCGTGGTGGCTCGTGCTCGTCCACGTGACGTTGGCCGTCACGGTCTGGGCGGCACTCACCGCCTTCGTCTTCAGCCTGTGGCGGCCGCGTAGGATGGCTTGATGGCGGACGAGCTTCGCATCGACTCGCACCCAAAGCTCGAGCGGCCCGTGCTGATCGCAGCGTTCCGAGGCTGGAACGACGGGGGGCAAGGCGCATCGCTCGCGGGTGCGTATCTCGCGCGGGCGTGGGACGCGATCGAGTTCGCGTCGATCGACCCCGAGAACTTCTACGACTTCCAGGCGACGCGCCCGACCGTCTCGCTGATCGAAGGGGATCAACGTCAGATCGAGTGGCCCGAGAACACGTTCATGTACGCGCCCATGCCTGGCAGCGGCCGCGACGTGATCATCTTGCTCGGCGTCGAGCCGAATCTACGCTGGCGTACATTCAGTGAGCACGTCACGCGCGTCGCCCGCGAGTTCAACGTGGAGCTCGTGATCACGCTCGGCTCGCTGCTCGCCGACGTCCCGCACACGCGGCCCGCACCGGTGACGGGCAGCGCGACGGATCCGCAGCTGATCGATCAGCTCGGCCTGCAGGCGTCTCGCTACGAAGGGCCGACCGGCGTCGTCGGCGTGCTGCACGACGCGTGCAGCCGGGCCGGGATCTCGTCGGCGAGTCTCTGGGCCGCGGTTCCGCACTACGTGTCGCTGACGCCTTCGCCGCGCGCAGCGAAGGCGCTCGTCGACCGGCTGGCCGACCTGCTCGACGCCGACCTCGACACCGTCGAGCTCGACGAAGCCGCCGAGGCATACGCGCTGCAAGTGAGCGACGCGGTCGCCTCCGACGACGAGACCTCCGCCTACGTCCAGGATCTCGAGCGTCGCGTCGACGAGCTCGCCGAGGAAGCAGACATTCCTTCAGGCGATGCGATCGCTGCCGAGCTGACGCGGTACCTCCGCGAGCGTGACAACGATCAAGGCGACGACGATGTCGCCCGCGAGCGGTAGACGAGCAGCCCCTCACCGGCGGGAACACTCACGGCGCGGTCGTGCGCGTCGGCGACACCGTGCGCCGCCCTGCCGGCCCGTGGACGTCGGCAGTCCATGCATTGCTCGATCACCTCGAGGCGCTGGGCTTCGATGCTGCTCCGCGGGCCTTGGGGTGGGATGCCGAGGGGCGTGAAGTCGTGACCTACGCCGCGGGTGACGTCGTGTGGCCAGACCACTTCGAGCTGCTCGAGTCCGACGAGGCACTCGCCGAGGTTGCACAGCTGATCCGTCGCTATCACGATGCGGCGGCTGCGTTCACGCTCCCCGTGGATGCTCAGTGGTGGGACCTGGCCGCCGACCCGACCGGTGCGGCGGAGGTCATCTGTCACAACGACCTCGCGCCATGGAACCTCGTCCGTGGCAGTGGCGGAGGCTGGACGTTCATCGACTGGGACCTCGCCGCGCCGGGACGGAGATCGTGGGATCTCGGCTGGGCGCTGCTCTCTTTCATCCCACTTACTCCTGACCGCCTGCTCGATGACGACACGACCGTTCGCCGGCTGCGTGTGTTCATGACTGGATACGGCGCACTCGAGGAGCTCGAAGAGGCGCTCGCCGGTGCGGTCGAGCGAGGTGAGCACGAGGCGGCGCGCATCCGCGCTCAGGCAGCGGAGGGGGATCGGATATTCGTCAAGCTTCGTGAAGAGGGTCACGCCCAGATTTGGTCAGGTGCCGCCGACCATGTCCGAGCGAACACACCTCGGTGGATTGCTGTCAGCAAAGGGTGAGTAGCTAACAGGCCTTGAACGTGGAAGCGCCCCGGCTGTTGCCGGGGCGCTTTGGTGTCAAGCCCGCTGGAAGGAGGGTGGCGGGGGTGTTAGGGGCCGGTG
>JAYUEQ010000209.1:0-22217 GCA_043739205.1 Thermoleophilia bacterium | reverse complement strand
TCGCCGCACCGATCATCTTCTTCTCCGTCGTGCCGGCCTCGGGCGACTCGGCGCTCTTCTTCGACCGCTACATGATCCCGGCGATCCCGGCGTTCCTCGTGCTCGTCATGGCAGGCGTCCTTACCGTTGCGCGTTTCGCAGGTCCCCTCAGGCTGCTCGTGATCGCGGTGCTGGTCGGCTGGTTGCTTCTCCACGAGCTGCACTACGACCTGCGCCACCGCGACCACACGCGAGCGATTCGCGTCGAGGCCGTTGCCGACGCCGCGGCCCGGCAGCCGGCCGGATCGGTGCTCTTCGGCTCGACCGGGACGAGCGGCGCGTTGTTCTCGTCCTTCGACTACGGCCACCCGGCGAACCTGCTCGACCGCTACGTCGCCTTGAGCACGCATTCGCTCCAGCTCGTCGACGACGACGCGTGCGCCCGGGCGCTGCCATTCCTGCGGGGATCGCAGTCACCCCGCTACGGGATCTGGCTCTTCTATGCCGTGGCTCCGGACGAACAGCGGGCGGCGGCGGCCGCATTCGCCCGCACGAAGGCCGTGGTTGTTCGGCCCGGCGCCGAGTACTTCCTCTTGCGCTCGCCCCAGCGGCTCGCACCTGAGGCGCTGATCCGGCTGAGTCAGGCCTATCGCCTCGCCTGGCGGACCGCAGTGCCATCGAACCGCCGCGTGAGCGAGTTGCTGATCGCCGACCGTCAGCTGCTCCGCGGCCGCTGCATCCCCTACGGCGACCTTGGCGATCCGGACATCTCGCCCCACTGGCCCCCGGTCAAAACGACCCATCAGTAGGAAAACGGTGTGAAAGACCCCGGCGAAGGCCCGCAACCCGTTTCGGGGATCCGTCGACCGGTCAACTGTGGCGAGACTGCAGCTGTGAGCGGAACCATTCTCGTAGTTGATGACCAAGACGTCGTTCGCGACGTCATCAGGCTGACCCTCGAGGCTGCCGGCTACACCGTGCTCGACGCGGCTTCGCCGAACGCGGCGATCGACCTCGTCCGTGGCGAGGGCTCGATCGATCTGCTCGTCACCGACGTGGTGATGCCGGAGATGGACGCTTTCGAGCTCGCGGACCGGATCGCCTGCGAGGTGCCGGGCGTTCGCATCCTCTACACCTCGGGCTACACCGACGCCGGCGCCGAAGGCCCGTTCATTCAAAAGCCGTTCACGCCCGCGCAGCTCGTCGCCAAGGTCAGCGACGTGCTGGCCGGCTGAGGAACCGTCTAAGCTCGGGCGCGTGACGCGCGTCCTGATCCTGACGGCAAGCGTCGGCGAAGGGCATGACCTGCCGGCGCGCACGCTCGCAGACCAACTCCGCGAGGAGTGCCCCGGCATCGACGTCGTGACCGAGGACGGCCTGAAGGTGATGGGCAAGGCGTTCGTGCTCGTCAACGAGCGCGCACCGGGTGTCGTCTTCTTCCACCGCGGCTTCCAGTGGCTCTGGGACGCGACGTTCTGGCTCTGCGTCGCGCTCGGCCCGACGAGGCGCCTAACCCAAAAGCTCGTGCGTGGGCTCGGCTCGCGCGGAATGCTCGAGCTGATCAACCGCGTGCACCCCGACGTGATCGTCTCGGTGTACCCGGTGACGACCGAGGTGCTCGGGGGCTTGCGTCGCAAGGGGAAGCTCGACATCCCGGTGGTTGCAGGCATCACCGACCTGGCCGCGATGCACTACTGGGCCGCGCCGGGCGTCGACCTCCATCTGCTCACGCATCCGGAGTCGGAAGAAGAGGTGCGCCTGGTCGCGGGCGACAAGACCGACGTCCAGGCTGTGCACGGCCTGACCCGCCCGGAGTTCTCGCGGCCGTGCGATCCCACCGAAGCCCGCTCAGCTCTTGGTCTTCCCGCGACGGGAAAGGTCGTGCTCGTGTCGGGAGGCGGTTGGGGCGTCGGCGATCTCGAGAGCGCGATCGACACTGCACTCGCCCTCGACGACGTGAAGGTGGTCGCCTGTCTGTGTGGCCGCAACGACGATCTGAAAGAGCGCCTCTCGGAGCGATATGGCGGCGAATCCCGCGTCAGGCTCGTCGGTTTCACCGAGCAGATGAGCGAGTGGCTCGCGGCAGCGGATGCGCTCGTGCACTCAACGGGCGGCCTGACCGTCCTCGAGGCCTACATCCGTGGGTGCCCGACCATCTCCTACGGTTGGGGGCGTGGTCACATCCGTGTCAACAACGCGGCGTTCCGCCGCTACGGCATCGCCGAGGTCGTCGCGGGACGGCGTGAGTTGACCGAGGCGCTGCGTGGCGCACTGTCGTCGCGGCCTGCACCGGGCCTGGCGCTTGGCGGTTTGCCGTCGGCCGCGTCGCTCGTGCTTGCGCTCGTGGCGTGAAAGCCGACTGGTTCGTCCCCGCGCTCGCAGCGCACGTGCCGCGTCTCGCTGAGGCATACGAGATCGAGCGCCGGCTCGGGTCGGAGGATCATGTCGCGCTGACCTTCGACGACGGTCCGCATGCCGACGGCACGCCGGCCGTGCTCGACGTACTCGCCCGCCAGGGCGCGTCCGCCACGTTCTTCCTCGTCGGGGAGCAGGTCGCACAGCGTCCCGCGCTTGCGCGCGAGATCGTCGCTGCGGGTCACGAGGTGGCCGTACACGGCTACCGGCACACGCTGCTCCTGCGCCGGAGCGTGCGCGAGCTCGCGGCGGATCTCGACCGGGCGTATGCGGTGATTGCGGAGGCGACCGGCACCGCGCCCGTGCTCTACCGGCCTCCGTACGGCGTCTTCAGCTCCGGCGCCCTTGCGCATGTGCGCGAGCGAGGCTGGCGGCCGCTCCTCTGGTCGACGTGGGGGCGCGATTGGGAGCGGCGCGCGACTGCTCGGTCGATCGCGCGGCGGGCGACGAACGGCCTACGGCCGGGCGACGTCGTGCTGTTGCACGACTCGGACGCCTACAGCTCGGACGACTCTTGGCGCAGGACGGCGGCAGCGCTGCCGTTCGTGCTCGAGGCCGTGTCCGCGCTTGGTGTCCCGGCCTCGCCGGTGACCCACTCCACGTAGCGCCGAACGCCCTCGGTGAACGGGGTGCGCGGCTCCCAGCCGAGCTCCGCCGCTGCGCGTTCCCCGGAGATGTTGCCGCCGCGCAGGTCCCCTGCGCGTCCTTCGATGTGCTCGATCGGGACGTCACCGACGACGTCGCGCACGGCGCGCGCGATCGCGCGCACGCTCGTGTTCTCGTGACCGACGAGGTTGTAGACACGGTTTGCCGCCTCGGGGACGAGTGACGCAACGACACCTTCGGCGAGATCCTCGACGTAGACGAACCGCCGCGACTGCGTGCCGTCACCGGCGATCGTCAGCGGCTGACCGGCGAGCGCCTTGGCGGTGAACGCCGGCACGACCGCCGTCGGACGCGCGCGCGGCCCATACGGGATTCCAAAGCGCAGGATCGTCCACTCGAGGTCGTACAGCTCGCCGTAGGACGCGGTGTACATCTCGCCCGCGATCTTCGTCGCGGTGTAGAAGTGCTTCGGCAGTCCGAGCGCCGTGTCCTCGTCGAGTGCCTCCGGCCCGGCGGCGTCGCCGTAGACCCAGATCGTGCTCGCGTAGACAAAGCGCTGCACACCCGAAGTGCGCGCGCCCTCGAGCATTACTTGCGTGCCTCGGGTGTTCACCTGATCGGTAAGCGTCGGGTCCTTCGCAACCTGATCGACGTCGGCAACTGCGGCGAGGTGAAGCACCGCGTCGACGTTCGCGAGCGCCTGCCCGACGATCGCCGGCTCGCGGAGGTCGCCGAGCACCGTCTCGACGTCGGAGTGGTACGGGGACGGGATCAGATCGAGGATCCGCGGTTCGTGGCCTGCGGCCAGCAGCTTGTCGACGACGTGCGAGCCGATGAACCCGGCGCCGCCGGTGACGAGGACCTTCACAGTTCTTCGGGGCGGTAGTAGAGCGGGACGCACCAGTGGTTCTCGGCGACCCAGTCGGTGTTCGGCAGGTCGACCTGGTGTCCGAGGATGCGATGACAGGGCTCGTCGTAGACCTTGCCGGTCGACTTCTCGATCGGATCGAAGACCACATACTTGTAGAGGCCGGAGGTCATTCCGTCCGGCAGTTGTAGACGCGACGGGTGAATCGCATCGAGGTGCACACGCGCGATCTCGTTCTTCCACTCGACGATCGCGTCAAGCCGGTCGACCTGGACGATCCCGAGTGCGGCGGTGAACTCGTTGAGCCGGAAGTTCAGCCCATGCACCGCGTAGTCCGGCTTGCCGTAGTTGCGAAAGGTGCGCGCATAGTTGATCGCTGCCGCGTGCTTCGACACCAGCATGCCGCCTTCGCCCGTCGAGATCGTCTTCGTCGGCGCGAACGACCAGATACCTGCGTCGCCGAACGTACCGGCGCGCCGCCCGTTCCACTCGGCGCCGTGTGCGTGGGCGCAGTCCTCGATCAGGACAATCCCCTCGCTGCGGCAGAGCTCTGCGATCCGCTCCGAGTCGAACGCGATGTGGCCGCCGATGTGCACGAGGAATGCGGCCTTCGGCTTGTGCTCCTGGACCTTCCGCTCGAAATCCTCGAACGACATGCAGAGGTCGTCGCGATTGCAATCGACGAACTCGACGCGCGCGCCCGCCGAGATCGCGCTCAGCGGAGTCGCCATGAACGTGTTCGACGGGCAGAGCACGGTCTCACCGCGCACCTCGGCCCATTCGAGGGCGGCGAGCGCCGCCCCGGTCCAGCCGTTGAACGCGACTGCGTCGAGCCCGTTCCAGGCCGCCCAGGCGCGCTCGAACTCTTTCGTCAGCTCGCCTTCCGACCACTGATTGGAGTCGAAGATCCGCTCCCAGAGCGCGTGGACGCGCGCGCGGTCGCGCTGGTCGAAGCCGATCGCGAACTTCGCGATGTCAGTGGGAATCCCGGGGGCAAGCATCCGCGCGAAGCCTATAGAGACGATCCGCCGTCTTCGACTCCGGCCGCCTGACGGGTTCCTGAACGACTCAGGCGTTGGAGCCGACGGTGACCCGGGCTCCGTCGAGCAGGGCTCGCACCGTGCGGGTCAGCTCGTCGCGGCTGAACGGCTTCTGGAGGAAGGACGCGTCGCCTGCGACGAGCGCCTCCTGGTCGTAGCCGGAGATGAAGACCACGTGCCGTGCGTCGATCTGCGTCGAGAGGGTGACGCCGTCGGTCTCCGGCATCACGACATCGGTGAGGAGCAGATCCCAGCGGCCCCGGAGGCTACGTGCTTCACGCGCCGAGGCTGCGACTTCGACGTCGTATCCCTGCTCGCGCAGCATCTGGGAAAGGAGCTCGCGCACGACCTTCTCGTCGTCCACGATGAGGATTCGCTCCCTGCCTCCGTCCGGCGCTGGCTCGAGAGGGGGCGACTCCGTCGGTAGCGCGAGGGTCGCCGGCAAACGGACGGTGAACGTTGCGCCCTCGCCGGGCTCCGAGCGCACGTGGATCGTGCCTCCGCTCTGCGTGACGATCCCGTAGACCGTCGAGAGACCAAGCCCGGTGCCTTCACCGACGTCCTTCGTGGTGAAGAACGGTTCGAAGAGGCGGATGCGGGTTTCGTCGTCCATGCCGGCACCGGTGTCTGCCACCGTGAGCACGACCTCGCGATCGACGTTTCGCGTGGTGATCGTCAACGTCCCGTGTCCGGCCATCGCGTCCCGCGCATTCACCGCGAGGTTGAGGAGCACCTGCCCGATCTGGCTCGGGTCGGCCTCGACCGGGCGGAGCGGGGGCTCGAGGTCGAGCACGACCCGCACGCCCGCTCCGATCAGTCGCCGCAGCATCGTCTCCATCTCGAGCACGCAGTCGTTGAGGTTCACGACGCGTGGCTGGAGCACCTGACGGCGGCTGAAGGCGAGCAACTGGTGGGTCAGCGCCGCCGCTCGTTCGCCTGCCGCCTGGATCTCTTCCGCATAACCGCGCTCCTTGGGGTCGGTCAGGGATGTGATGAGAAAGTCGGCATACCCGGTGATCGCGAGCAGAAGGTTGTTGAAGTCGTGAGCGACGCCGCCGGCGAGGCGCCCGATCGCATCCATCTTCTGCGACTGCCGCAGTTGCTCCGACGTTTCCTCGAGCGCGAGCTCGGCAGTGTGCCGCGCCGCGCGGTCGCGTTCGATCGCGCGCACCATCCGTTGCACGAGTGGGAACAGGGCCGCCCAGAGCGCGACGAGCGCCAAAAGCAGCAGGATCGCGAACGGCAGCACGAAGGAGCGGATCGCAGAGGCGACCGGACCGTACGACTGGTAGATCTCGAGCACGCCGGCGGCGTTCGAGACGTTACGCAGGTGCATGGGCACGTATACCTCGAGCGCCTTGACGTTCTCGCCGGTGCCACCCTCGTGGTTGATGTAGGAGACGTCGCGGACGACATTGCCTGCGAGGACCTGACGCAGTTCCGGGATCGAATCGATCTTCGTGCCGATCAGCGAGTGGACATTCGAGTAGGTGACGAGCCCGTCGCCGGGGCGATAGATCTTCACGCGCAGGCCGCCGTCGACGAGGATCCGGCTGTTGAAAAGCGTGTCGAGCTGATTGAGCCGCGCCCCGGTCACGGGACGCTCGAGGTCGGCGCGCCTCAGTTCGTCGTGGAGGACGCTCTTCTCGACGTACTGCGCCTTCGTGGTGACGTTGCGCTCGGCCTGCTGGACTTCCTGGTGTTGGACGTACCAGAGCAAGGCGCCGCCGGCCGTCGCAATGACAGCAGCAGTAGCAGCGGCGAACCGCAGGTGGAGGCGAGTTGAGTGGGCCACAGCGTTGTGTCGTTCGGTCCTACGGAGGGAATCGGCTCACGGATCGCGGGCCGCCATCCCCAAAAGGGCGCGACGGCGTTTGAGGCGCGGAGCAGCGTGGAATCGACTTCCACACGCAAACTCGGGGGAAAGAAGTGACACTGGGGCTCGTCGCAGCGTTCACGGGGCTCTGTTTCGCCGGCGCGATCGCCATCGGCTTGAGCCGTTAGGGCGTTCTAGAGGCCGGCCTCGCGCAGCGGCCGGCGGCCCCAGGCGTAGCTGCGGGTGTACCACCCGTCGAACGGGAGGAGAGTCACGCCCTCCCCACTCGACTGGATGAACCAGCCGTTGCCGAGGTAGAGCCCGGCGTGGTCGACCTCGCTCGGCTTCGACCGGCGGCCGTGCGCCCCGAAGAACATGACGTCGGCCGGCTGGAGCTTGGACGCCGGTACGAGCGCTCGGTGCGGCACCTCGCCGCTCATCGCATACGTCGTTCGCCCGCGCAGCACCCCCGGGAGCCGTGTTCCACCGGGGTATTGCGTCAGCTTGTAGACCCGCCAGACGAAGCCCGAGCAGTCGAACCCTCCCACCGCGCGGACACCGAACTCTGATTCCGGGCCTGGGCTCGTTCCGCCCCAGACGTACGGGTAGCCCACGTAGTGCACCGCGGTTGTCAGGATCTGCCGCTGCCGGGTCGTGAGCTCGGGCAGCGTGAAGGTGTCCGCTGCGTGCTGCACCGAGTCGGCCGCCCACTGGTCGAGCCGCAACACTTGCGCGAACGACCACGCCGCCTCGGCACGGGTTGCCGGCTGGAACGGCAGCAGCTCGAGGCCGTCCTCGCCGGCAGGATGGTTCAGCCGGAGCTGCAGCATCCTCGCGACCGCTTCCGTTCCGGTGTTCGCGGGCGGCTGGAGCCCCGCACGCTGGAGGGTGAGCTGGATCTCCCGCGCGGCACCGGCGAGCCCGACGTAGGCGACGAGCGCCGCATCGAGCTGCTTGATCGTCACGGGCTGCGATGGTGCGGCGGCGCGGTAGAGCGCGTGCTGGACGAGTGGCGCTTGCGGAGCAGGCGCCGGGACCCACGACTTGGCGATCGTGAGCGCCACCGGTGCAGCGAGCGGCGTCAGCACGGAGCCGGGTGCGTTCGCGACGTTGACGGTCCAGACGGCGACCGCGTAGCCGCCACCGCGGAGCACGACGTTGACTGCGAGCTGATGCGCCCCGTCGGCGAGCGTGCGGGTGTCGACATCGAGGACGTAGGGCGCCTGCTCTTCGGTGCGCACGCCGATCCCGTCCACGGCGAAGTCGATGTGGTCGACGTCGCGCCCGGGGACTTGCACCTCGAGGTGGGCGGTGCCTGCGACGACAGCGCCGGCGGGCAGCGTGGAGAGGATCGCGAGTGGCCCGGGCTTCGGGGCGACCGACGGGGGCGGGTGCTGGATGAGGTCAGCCGCAGCGATCGCGCTCGCAAGCGCCCGCTCTGTCAGCGGCGAGGATGGCGCGAAGGTCGCGGGGGAGGAGCCGAGCACGCCGGCCTGCGTGACGGCCTTGATCTCGGGTGCCGCCCAGTTGCGGCTCCCGGCGACCGCTCCCGCCGTCCCGGCGAGCAGGCTCGAGAGCGCGAGCAGTGAGGTGAAAGCGAGGCGGCGGCGATCCACCGAGCGACCGTAACCGGATTCGCCGGGCGATCGCCTCCCCCGAAGGGGTGCCGCAGAGCGCGCCTCATCCCGGCGCGCTCTGCGGCCGTGCCGAACGGCAGTCTTTAGGGCCAGTACGTCGCGTCAGCTGCGAAAAGGGCGCTGACGATCGATGCGATAGCAACCGCGAGAGGTAGGAACCTGCGCATTTGGGCTGTCTCCTTGGGCCGAGTTGGATGGACAGCCCCCGGGGGCACACCCCCATTGTCTCAGCCGCGGCCGGAAAGCGAACCACCGGTAGGCAACACATTTGACAACAGGCAACTAGTATGTGGGGCATGCCTCGCTCATTGACCACACACATCGATTCCCCGAAGGAGGTCGGAGCGCGCCTCAAGGCCTCCCGCGAGCGCGCCGGCCTGTCGCAGCGCCAGCTCGCCTTCCCCGGCTGCACCGCCGCCTACATCTCCCGTCTCGAGGCGGGTGCTCGCGTTCCGTCCCTGCAGATGGTCAACCAGCTTGCGCTGCGCCTGGACGTCTCGGGCCAGTGGCTTGCGACCGGTGTCGAGGCGGCAGAAGTTCAGCCGTCCGAGCTGATCGATGCGGAGGTCGCGCTGCGCCTCGGCGAGATCGACGAGGCCGAGCGCCTCTACCGCGAGCATCTCGAGCTTGGCGATCCCGCCCGGCCGGCTGCGCTCGCCGGTCTCGGCCAGATCGCGTTTCGCTCCGAACGCTGGGCGGACGCGATCGATCTGCTCGAGCAATCCTTCGAGTTGCGGGGTCGGAAAGCGTTGGTCGACGCGGGGCTCATTGACACCCTCGGCCGCGCCCACGCGATGAGTGGTGCGCGCGAATCGGCGATCGCCATCTTCGAGCAGGCGGCGGTCGAAGCCGAAGAGGCGGAAGCGCCTGTCGAGCAGTTGCGCTTCACCGTTCTGCTTGCGAACGCCCAGATCGACGCCGGCGACTTCCGCAAGGCGGAGGCCGCGCTCGCGGACGTGATCCGGTTCGCCGACGAGGCCGGCGACCCGGTGGCGACCGCTCGCGTGTTCTGGTCGCAGTCGCGGCTCCATTCGATGCGGCACGAGCCGCGGCTCGCCGGACGGTATGCGCGGCGCGCACTCGAGATCCTCGAGCGGACCGAGAACGACGCGTACGTCGGGATGGCCTACCACTTGCTCGCCTACGCGGAGATCGAGTCCGGGAATGCGGAGGAAGCCCTCCTCCTGCTCGACCGCGGCCGGAACCTGTTCGGGCGCGAGTTGACCGAGCGTGACGACGCCCGCTTCTCCCTCGAGGAGGCGCGTGCGCTGATGGCGCTCGACCGCAACTCGGAGGCCGCGTTGAAGGCGGCGCGGACGCTCGAGTTGCTCGACGCGGTCAGCCCCGGCGATCGCGGGCTCGCCTACGTCACGCTGGCCGACGTGTTCCTCGCAGTCGGCGACCGGGAGCGGCCGAAGATGCTGCTCGGCCAGGCGCTCGAGCTGCTCAGCGAGCACTTCAAGCCGATGGCGCTCGACGCAGGCCGGAAGCTCGCGGCGCTGCTCGAAGAAGACGGCGATACCTCGGGCGCGTTGCAGGTGCTGAAGCGTGCGGCCGAGGCCTCGTCCTCGTCCGCGCTCGTCGGCGAACGCGTCTAGCGCGTCAGCCGGGAGCGCGACGGGCGCGCGGCTTTCCGAGCTAACCTCGGCTATGGCCTTGACCCCGCCGCGCGTGAAGCCGAGGCTTCGCGGCGTCTTCCACGAGGTCGCGTTCTACGTCGCGGTCGTGGCGGGAATCGTGCTCGTCGCGACTGCCGAGTCGGGTCGCGCGCGGCTTGCGGCGGCCGTGTTCGCATCGTGTGTCGCGGCGTGCTTCGGTTTCAGTGCGCTGTACCACCGCCCGACGTGGCAGCCGCGCGCTCGCTCGTGGCTCGCGCGGCTCGACCACGCCGGGATCTACCTGTTGATCGCCGGCACCTACACACCGTTTGGCCTGCTTGTGCTGTCGCACAACTGGGCGGTCGCCGTGCTCTCGATCGTCTGGACCGGGTCGCTCGCGGCGATTCTCCTGAAGCTCTTCTGGCCCGCGACGCCGAAGAAGCTCTCGGCAGCACTCGGGCTCGTGCTCGGCTGGATTGCGGTGATCGCGTTCAGCCAGTTCCTGAAGCTGCCGGTCCCGGCACTCGTGCTGATCGCGATCGGCGGCGCCGCGTACTCGGTGGGCGCGATCGTCTATGCGCGCAAGAAGCCGGATCCGATCCCGCACATCCTCGGCTACCACGAGGTCTTCCACCTGCTGACGATCCTCGCCGCGGGCTGTTTCTACGTGACGATCGCCTTCTACGTCCTGCCGCGCGCCTAGAGGCAACGCCCTTTTGCTCGTGAACGACGCTACAATCCGGGCTGCAATTTGAGCGAGGAGTGGATGGTGCCGGTTCGGCCCTGTCTTGCCCGTTCAGTGAAGTGTGGCAAGGAGGTGAAAGACAAATATGGCAACCGGAACTGTCAAGTGGTTCAACGCCGACAAGGGTTACGGGTTCATCACCCCCGATGAGGGAGGCAAGGACCTGTTCGTCCACTTCAGCGCGATTCAGGGCAGCGGCTACAGGTCGCTCGCCGAAGGTGCAAAGGTGGAGTACGAAGCCCAGCAGGGCGACAAGGGCCCCCAGGCCGCAAACGTGAACCTCCTCGCGTAGGCAGGTCACTTCGGCGGCGGGCCTCGGCCCGCCGCCCTCTCATCCCACATCGAACGAAAGGAGGCACTCATCGCACAGAAGGAAGACAAGGTCGAGATGACCGGTGAGATCGTCGAGGCACTGCGGAACGGCATGTTCCGGATCCAGCTCGACAACGGTCACGAGACCCTCGGGTACACGGCCGGCAAGATGCGCCGTTTCCGCATTCGCATGAATCCCGGCGACCGGGTTCGCATCGAGCTGTCGGCGTACGACCTCGATCGCGGCCGCATCGTCTACCGGCTCCGCCCGGGTGACGAGCGCCCCGAGTAGCCGCTCAGACCTAGCAATGAACAGCGAGGCGCTTGCCGCCCTCGAACTGCCCGCGATCACGGGGCGACTCGCCACGGCGTCGTCGACGGAGCTCGGCGCGGAGCGCGCCGGCGCGCTGCTGCCGGCGACCGAGCTGGACGAGGTGGTCGCCCGGCAGGCGTTGACCGCGGAGGCGGTCGCCCTCCTCGAAGCCGCGGAGGAACCGGCGCTCGGCGGCATCGCCGACATCCGCGACGCGGCAGCGCGTGCGGAGCGCGACGGCATCCTTGGCCCGTCGGAGCTACGCGCGATCGCCTCTGCGATTCAGGTCGCACTGGGCGCACGGCGCGTCGTCGGCGAGCGGCGTGCGCTCGCGCCGCTCCTGAACGAGCGGCTCGCGTCACTCGATCCTGCGCTCGCGCCCGTTGCTGAGGAGATCGACCGGTGCATCGAAGAGGACGGTTCGGACGTGCGTGACACCGCGTCTCCATTGCTGCGGCGCCTGCGCCGTGAGGTGCGAAACGGCGCTGCACGCGTCCGTGAGGAACTGGCGCGCGTTGCTCGGTCTTCCGACGTGCAGGAGGCGTTGCAGGAGCAGTTCCTCGCCGAGCGCGGCGGTCGTCCGGTGCTCGCTGTGCGCGTTTCGTCGCGATCGAAGGTGCCGGGCATCGTCCACGATGCGTCGAGCACCGGGCAGACGCTCTTCGTGGAGCCGTTTGCCGTCGTCGAGCTGAACAATCGCCTGGCAGAAGCTGCCGCGGAAGCGCGGGAAGAGGCGGAGCGCATCCTGCGCGAGGTGTCGTCGTCGGTCGCTGCACATGCGGCCGCGCTCGTAGCGCTGGTCGAGACGACGGCGGACGTCGACGTGGTGCTCGCCTCGGGCGTGCTCTCGCGCGGGTGGGGCGGTGCGCCCGTGACGATTACCGAGGACGTGCGGCTGATCGGAGCCCGTCATCCGCTGCTCGACCGCGCGACCGCGGTCCCGATCGATCTCGACCTCGGTGCGCTGCGCGCCGTCGTGATCAGCGGCCCGAATACGGGCGGCAAGACGGTCGCTTTGAAGACACTCGGCCTCGCCGCGCTGTTGCATCAATGTGGGTTGCGGCCGCCCGCCGAGTCGGCGTCGCTCCCGGTGTTCGACGAGGTGCTCGCCGACATCGGCGATCGGCAGTCGATCGAGATGAGCCTCTCGACGTTCTCCGGTCACCTGCGCACGCTCGTCGAGATCCTCGAGTCGGCGACTGAGCGTTCGCTCGTCCTGCTCGACGAGGTCGCTGCGGGAACCGATCCCGAGGAAGGCTCGGCGCTCGCGCAGGCGCTCGTAGCGCGGCTCGCCCGGCAAGCGCGGCTAACGGTCGTCACGACGCACTACCCCGAGCTGAAGGAGTGGGCGAGCGCGAGTGCCGACGTGGCGAACGCCGCGACGAGCTTCGACCCCGACACGGGTGAGCCGCTGTACCGCGTTGACCTCGGCCGTCCAGGAACCTCGCATGCGCTCCGCATCGCCGAACGGCTCGGCCTCGACCCCGACGTCGTTGCAGATGCGCGGGCGCGTGTCGCTCCGGAGCGGTTGCGGACCGCCGAGTTGCTCGCCGAGGCGCAGGCGGCCGAACGCGCGGCGGTGGAGTTGCGCGAGCGGGTCGGCGAGGCGCTCGCCCGTGCGCACGAGCGTGAGCAGGAGTTGGAGCGCGAGGTAACCGTCGTGCGCGCCTCCGCCGACCGCGCGCGGGCCGATGCGGTCGCTGACGCGGAACGCGAGCTCTCGTCGGCTCGCGCCGAGTTGAATGCGCTGCGCGACGAGTTGCGCGCCGCGCGCCGCGTGCAACGCGAGCCAGATCAGGATCGTGCGCTCGGCGCGGCGACCGAGCGCGCCACGCGCGCGGAGCGTGCGCTTGGCGATCTCAGTGCACCGCTGCCCGTGACTGCCCCGCTCGGGGAGGGGGATCCCGTCGAGTCCGATGTCGGCGTCCGCGGCACGATCTCGTCGATCCGCGGCGAGATGGCGGAGGTCGTCGGCGCAACGGGCCAGCGCGTGCGCATCCCGGTTGCGCGACTAAGGCCGTCACGCGAGCGCACCCTCGAGGAGCAAGCGCCGGCCGTGCAGGTGCGTGCGGCCGCGCACAGCGACGCATCGGATCAGCTCGACGTGCGCGGCCTGCCGGGCCAGGAGGCCCGCGAGCAGGTGCGTCGTCTCGTCGACGACGCTGCGCTTGCCGGGCTTGACTCGGTGCGCGTCGTGCATGGGCGCGGCACCGGTGCGTTGCGCAAGGCAGTGCGTGAGGAGCTTTCGTCGCACCCTCTCGTCGGCCGCCGCGAGAGCGACGGCGACGACGGGGCGACGATCGCGCATCTGTCCTGAGTGTCAGGCCGATTTGGGCTGAAGCTCGCGAACCTCGCGCACGCTCGGGCCCGGCGGCGACTCACGGTCTGCGTGGAATGCATCGACGAGCGGGAACCGCAGCTCGAACACGGACCCCTGGCCCACGACACTCCGTGCCGTCGACGTGCCGCCGTGGGCGCGGGCTACCGCTGCGACGATCGACAGCCCGAGGCCGGCACCGCCCTCTCGCCGGGATCGCGAGGCGTCGGAGCGTGCGAACCGCTCGAAGACGCGAGCCAGCGACTCGTCCGCGATCCCGAGCCCTTCATCAGCAACCGAGATGACCACGACGTGATCTTCGGCCCGCGCCGAAAGCTCGATCCGCGCGTGATCCTCGGTGTACTGGACGGCATTCTCCAGCAACGCGTCGAGCGCAGTGCGCAGCCACGTTTCGTCCGCCTGGAGCGTCACGTCGAGGATTGCGCCGAGGCGCCATGCGCGAGGGGCGACTTCCGCCCAGCGCATGAAGACATCCTCGAGGAACGGGACGAGCCGAACACTCGTCTCCGTCACGAAGTCGGGGCGCTCGGCCTGGGCCAACAAGAGCAGCCGGTCGACGATCCGCTCGATCCGAGCGAGCTCATCGAACGCAACCGCGAGCTCGGGTTGTTCTGCACCGAGGCGTCGTCCGAGGAGCTCGAGATGACCGCGTGCAATCGTCACAGGCGTCCGAAGCTCATGCGAGACGTCATGGAGCAGCCGCTCCTCCTGCTCGAGCAGCGTTGCTCGCTCGTCGGCCAGCGCTTCCACGGCCTCGATCGCCTCGACGCGGCGTCGGGCGTGCCAGACCATCGCGACGAACATCGCCGACATGAGTGGAACCTCGAACAGCTCGCCCCAGAGCTGCGAGCCGGCAAAAGCGTCGGCGAGGATCGACGCGCCGGTGGCGATCAGAACGGCGCCGAGCACAGCGGACGTCTTCGAGATCGACCAGACACGAAACCCGTAGAGGAAGGTGAGGCTGATCCAGATGACGTGGAAGGGAATCGTCTCCCACGACGGCCACGCGACCATGGCCGCCAGGCACCCGATGGCGAGCGCGACCCACGCGACGTCGAGATGACTAGGCGACAGCCAGCCGGTAACCCGCATGCCGCACCGTCTCGATCGGGGACTGGGGGCCGAGCTTCTTGCGCAACCGCCTGATGCACACGTCGACCACGTTCGATCCGGGGTCAAAGCTGTAGCCCCAGACCTCGGAGAGCAAGCGCTCGCGGCTCACAACCTCGCCCGCATGCGCGACGAGGTGATACAGCAGCCGGAACTCGCGATCGGAGAGATCGGTGACGCGGTCTTCGACCCGAGCCTGGCGCCGCGCGAGGTCGAGCTCGAGCCCACCGACGCGCACCGTCGACGCATCGTCGCTGCTTCCGTGACGCAACTGAACGCGCACGCGCGCAACGAGCTCGTCGAAGGAGAACGGCTTCGACAGGTAGTCGTTCGCCCCGAGGTGAAAGCTGCGGAGCTTCGTCGGGAGGTCAGTTCGGGCGGAGAGGATCAGAACCGGTAGCTCGGGCCGGCCGCGGTGCAGCTCGTCGAGCACGCGCAGGCCGTCGAGCCGCGGCAGTTGCAGATCGAGAACGACGAGCTCGTACGGTTCGCAGAGTGCGAGTGCGAGCCCGGACACGCCGTCCTCGGCGCCATCGACAGCAAACCCCTCGGCCTCGAGCCCGACCTTGAGGAATCCGAGGATGCGAGGCTCGTCTTCGATGACCAGGATCCGCATGGGTCGGCTCGGGACCCTAACAGCCTCCCGCCCGGAATCGCCGCCTGGGTGGTCGGTCAGGCGGCGATCCGCTCACGCTCCTCGCTCGACTCGACGGTGACCTCGTTGTGCACGAGTTGCCGGTGGTGGAGACGGTCCGAGCGGATGCCGTGGGCAAGCAGGTGGTGGAGTGCATAGGCGATGGCCGTCCCGAGGACGGCGTTGACGGTGATGATCGTTGTGAGTGTCATGCCCTCACCCTGGCCTGGCTTGCTGAGCGGAGCCTGAACGGGTCCTAAGAACCGGCTGAGAGTGTCGAGGGATGACGTGGAAATGACACTTTCGTCACGATTGTCGTGCGGGCAGGCTGACTGCGATATATCGCCCTCTGTGAGCCTGCGAGCCCAGAAAGCGCTGGCCACCTTCCTCGGCGTTGCCGTGGTCGGGACCCTGATCGCCTTCTATGTCGCCTTTTTGACGGGTGGCCCGACGCCGTACCGGGTGCCGGTCGCAGCGGCCGGCGGTACCCCGACCGCAAGCCTCACGCTGCAGACGGTTGCCGCGGTCGGACCGAAGCTCGCACCCAACCAGAACTGGGTCTCGTATCTCGTGCGCGAGCACGGTGTCTGGCGTCGCAGCACCGTCTGGACGCTGCCGGCGCACGCGCTCATTCACGTCACGCTCTACCAGTTCGACGGCAAGAGCGGTCTACGCAATCCGTTCCTCGCACAGGCGCGCGGGATCGTCGGCGGCTCGTTCACCCTCAACGGAACGCCGGTGAGCACGATCAATCCCGACGACGCTTCACACACGTTCGCGATCCCGCAGCTCGGTGTCCTCGTGCCTCTCGCCGGGGTCGACGACAATGCGAAGAACCAATGCGCGGATGCGCCGTGCGCGTTGTCGACCGCGCACAACACGATCACGTTCACTTTCCGGACGGGCAAGAAGGGCCACTACCGCTGGCAGTGCTTCGTGCCGTGCGCCGCCGGGTTCTACTACGGCTTCGGCGGCCCGATGCAGACCATCGGCTACATGGACGGGTTCGTGAATGTCGTCTGAGAGCCGCGCATGAGGCTGCACGTATGAAGCTGCAGACTCACGCCGCGCGCATCGCCGCTCTGACCATCGTCGGGACGGCGATCATCTTGCCGCTCGTCATCTTCGTGCTCGGGCCGAACATGCCGCCGGGCAACCGCACGACAGGTGCCCACTCCCAGGTCAGGGACAACACGGTGCTGCTCGTCGTGATGACGCCGTTCACGGTCTTCATTCTTGTCTACCTCCTCTACGCGATCTTTGTGTTCCGCGCGACGGCTGGACCTGAGTTGCGCGACGGCCCTCCACTTCGTGGGCACATGCCGTCGCAGATCGCGTGGCTCGTCGTCACAAGTGCTGCGGTTCTGTTCCTGGCGATCTTCGGCACCGCCGAGCTCTTTGCGTCGAACGGTGCCGGCGGCGGCGAGGGGCCGAAGCCGATTGCGAAGCCGAGCGGGCCGGTCCTGCCGGTTCAGGTGATCGGTCAGCAATGGGAGTTCACCTTCCGGTATCCGACCTACGGCGGCGTCGAGACCGCGCAGCTCGTGCTCCCGGTCGACCGCGAGATCGAGTTCCACGTCACGTCACTCGATGTCATCCACTCCTTCTGGGCCTACGAGCTCGGCGTGAAGGCGGACGCGAATCCGGGCGTCGACAACGTCGCGTACGTGAAGGCGACGAAGACCGGCGACTTCCAGATCCGTTGCGCCGAGCTCTGCGGGCTCTGGCACGGCTACATGTTCGACACCGGCCAGGTCGTCGACGACGCACAGTTCACCGCGTGGGTCGAAGCACAGCGCAAGCAGTTCACGCCGGTCGAGAAGTACTTGCCCCCGTACTCGCTTACCTATCACCCGGACCCACAGGCGCGCGCCGGATGAAGCTTCGCCGTCTCGTCGGTTACAACCTGCTGACCGCGGTCGTGCTCGGCATCGTCGGGTTCTACGTCGGGTGGTGGCTCGGCCATCAGATCACTGGGCCGAGCATTGCCTACTTCGCCGACACGGGGCAGAACGACATTGCGCTCTTCCTTGCGTACCTCCTGGCCGTCGTCGGCTTCCTCGCCGGTCTCGGGTTCGCGAGCTATCCCATCCAGCGTCTGCTCGGCAAGCCGCCGTCACTTCGCGAGAAGGAGACGGCCGGACCGGGACGTTACTTCGGTCTTTGCACGGACCACAAGGTCGTCGGCCTCCAGTACCTGATCGGGATCGGCGTGTTCATCTTCATCGGCGGATTGAACGCGATGCTGATTCGCTTCGAACTACTCAGCCCGACACATCAGACCTTCAACGCGAATAACTACCTGACGCTCGTCGGGCTGCACGGCACGATGATGATGGGGATGATGACGAGCGGGATCCTCGGCCCGTTCGCGAACTACTTCCTGCCGATTCTGATCGGCGCACGCCGAATGGCGTTCCCACGCATCGAGGCGCTCACCTTCTGGCTCCTGATGGCGGCGGGCGTGATTCTGCTTTCGACGATCGAGTACGGCGGGTTCCCCACCGGTTGGACCGGCTACGCACCGCTGAACGACCAGGCGAACATGGGGATGGACAGCTACATCGTGTTCTTCGCGCTGGTCGGCATCTCGATGTCGCTGCTCGGCTTGAACATGATCGCGACGGTGGTCACGATGCGCGCGCCCGGGATGAGCTGGGGCCGGCTGCCGATCTTCGTGTGGGGCGTGATCTCGACGTCGGTGCTGATGTTGCTCGCCGCACCGGTGCTGATCTCGACGCTCCTGATGGTCGCGCTCGACCGAACGGCGCAGACGGGCTTCTTCAACGACCAGGCCGGCGGTAGCCCGTACCTCTACCAGAACCTGTTCTGGATCTTCGGTCACCCGGAGGTGTACATCCTCGCGTTGCCCGGGATGGGGATCCTGCTCGAGATCCTGCCGGTCTTCGCGCGCAAGCCGCTGTGGGGCTACCGGCTCGCGGTGACGGGAATGCTCGGGATCTCGCTGCTGTCGTGGCTCGTCTGGCAGCACCACCTCTTCGTCAGTGGGATCAACGCCGATCTTCGACCGTTCTACATGCTCTCGACCGAGTTGATCTCGTTACCGACCGGTTTCATCTTCATCTGCGCGCTCGGCACGCTCTGGCGCGGCCAGATCCGGTTCACCGTGCCGATGTTGTTCGCGCTGGCGTGGCTGTTCAACTTCTTGATCGGCGGGCTGTCGGGCGTGTTCCTCTCCGACGTGCCGAGTGACGTGACGACGCATGGCAGCTTCTTCTCGATGGCCCACTTCCACTACACGATCATGGGCGGGTTGCTCTTCGCGTTCTTCGCGGCCATCTACTACTGGGTGCCGAAGATGACCGGCTTCGAGCTCAACGAGCGGCTCGGGAAGATCCACTTCTGGTCGATGTTCATCGCGTTCAACTCGACATTCGGTCCGTTGCTCGTGATCGGCTTCCTCGGCATGCCGCGACGTGCGGTGACCTACGCGGGCTATCTGCACGGCGGCAACACCTGGGTCTCGTACTCCGCATTCGTGCTCGGGGCCTCCGAACTGGTCGTGGTCGCCAACCTCGTGTGGTCGCTGGTGTTCGCGCGCATTCCGGCGGGCTCGAATCCGTGGAGCTCGAAGTCGATCGAGTGGCAGCTCCCGTCGCCGGTGCCGGTACACAACTTCGACCGTATCCCGACCTTCGGGCCGGATCCCTATCCGTACGGCACCGCCGACGCAGCCGGAGGGCGCATCGCGATTGCACCGGGGAGGCCGACCTCATGACCGAGCTCGCGCGCGAATCGACCGACTACGGCGTCCTCGAGCGTGAGCCGCCCGAGGTGATGGCGCGGAACCTGCGCGTTGCCTCCCAGCTCTGGTCGGGTGCGACGTTGTTCTTCTTCGCGGCGTTCCTCTTTGCGTACTTCTATCTCCGCTCGCTCGACAGCTCGAAGACCTGGCGGCCGAAGAACGTCGATCCGTCTCTGACGCTCGGGACGCTCGTGACGGTCGCGATCGTCGCAGCGGCGGGTCTGCTGCAGCTCGGGCTCGCCGACCACCGCGCCGATCGTCGGCCCGCGTGGCGGATCAAGGGCGCGCTCGCGCTTCTGGCGCTCGTTGCGGCGGTCGTCCTCCAGATCGTCCAATGGTCGACCCTGAAGTTCGGCCCGACAGACGGCCCCTACGCAAGTGTGTTCCTCGGCTGGTCGGGCCTGCTCGCACTCTTCACCTTCGGCCTCGCGTACTGGGTCGAGACGACTCTCGCAATCTCCGTGCGCTATCGCGGCAGGGCGTACGAGCCGCTGCCAGCGGGTCACGGCTCGGGCGACGCAGACCGAACTGAGCCCGACATCGACGATCCGATCTCGCTCGTGCGGCCGGAGCTCGAGGCAGTGTCCGGGTACGCGCTGACGATCGCCGGGATCGCCGTGGTGACGTGGGTCATTCTCTACGTGATCTAGGGCGATGGGCTTCCTGCTTCGCTCGTCGAACTGGCCGCTCGACTGGCCGCTCGCCGCAATCGCGGTGACCGCCGTCCTCTATGCCCTCGGCGGACGCGCGAGTGCGACGCCGCCGAATGCAGCCAAGCGTTGGCGCGGCGTCGCGTTCTACGCCGGCCTTGCGGCGCTCGCGCTGGCCGTGACATCGCCGATCGACGCGTACGCCGGCGAGCTCTTCTGGGCACATATGGTCCAGCATGTCCTGCTGATGATGGTCGCCGCGCCGCTCCTTCTCCTCGGTCGACCATGGCCGCGCCTTTCGCGTCCGCTACCGCTTGCAGTCCGGCGTCCGCTGGCGCGCGGCGTCCTCGTCGGGCCGGGATTGGCGCCGGCGCGCAGTGCCTTTCGGTGGCTCGGGGCTCCCGCCGCGTCCTTCGTGCTCTTCAACGGGACCCTGCTGCTCTGGCACGTGCCGACGCTCTACAACCTGACACTGCGGGATGGGCCGGTGCACGACCTCGAGCACGCGCTCTTCTTCGGGACGGCGCTGCTCTTTTGGGTGCATCTCCTGCCCGGTGCAACGAGCCGTCCCCGCCTTGGAGATGCGGCGCGTGCGGGCTATGCAACGGGGGCGCTCCTCGTCAGCTGGGTGCTTGCGATCGTCCTCGGACTGGCTCCCGGGCCCGTCTACGGGGCGTATGCGGCGCTCGCCGACCGGCCCGGCGGTCTGACGGCCCTCGCTGACCAGCAGCTCGCCGCAGGCGTGATGTGGGTGCCCGCCTCGGTGCCCTATTGCATCGTGCTCGTCGTGGCCGCCTTACGGTGGCTCGACCCCGCTGCCGGCAACGGCCGTCACCGGAGGCTGTCCGTTGAGCACTGACAATCAACCACTCAGGGAGATGACATGGTCGCTTCGTTCTTGACGGGCTCGGTTCTCACCCTCGTCATCCCGGTGGCTGTGCTGATCGCCGTCGGTTTCTACTTCTGGTTTGTGGCCCGGCGGGGAAACGAGTTTTGATGCACCGCCGTTGGTACGCCGTGAGCGTCGCGACGGCGGCCGTCGTCGGGATCGCGATCGGGGTTGCATTTCATTCACGTCTGACGGGCTCCGCGGCTGCCGACGTCGCGGTGCCGGCGCTGCATGGCCAGGCGACGTGGGTTGCCGGGAGCCGCGCGGCGCCGGTCTTTGCCCTACGCGACCAGCGCGGGCGCCGCGTGTCGCTTGGGTTACTCCGCGGCCGGACGATCGCGCTGACGTTCCTCGACTCCGTGTGCAGACGGGCCTGTCCGCTGGAAGGCCAGATGCTTGCATCTGCGATCCGGCAGGTCCCCGGCGCCGTACAGCCACAGCTCGTCGTCGTGAGTGTCAATCCCGGCGGGGACACCGCTCGGTCGGTTGCGCACGCGATGCAGAAATGGAGGCTGCCAGCAGGCACGCTCTGGCTGCTCGGCACCCGCGCGCAGCTGAAGCGGGTGTGGGACGCCTACAAGATCACGGTCGACCCGATCTCGGGAGACATCGTCCACAGCACCGCCGTCTATCTCCTCGACAAGCACGGGTACGAGCGGGCCGGCTTTCTGATGCCATTCGTTCCGGGTCTCGTTGCCGACGACTTTCGCGTCCTCGGCAACGAGACCTGAAACGGCAACCGGCGCCTAGCGGCGCTTGCGGTTGTGCGGGCGAGTGCCGCGGCGGGCCGCTGGTGCGGCCGCCGCGACGGCCATACCCGACGCGGCGAACGCGTCGGCGTGACCAAGGTTCTTCGCGAGCTTCTGGACGTCGGCCCGCTGCTCGGGCGTGACGAACGTGACGCCCGTGCCGCTCCGGCCGGCGCGGCCTGTGCGGCCGACGCGGTGCACGTAATCATCGTCGCCATGCGGCGGATCGAAGTTGATCACGTGCGTGATGCCGTCGACGTCGAGCCCGCGGGCAGCGACATCGGTCGCGACGAGCGTCGAGACACGGCCCGACTCGAACTGAGCGAGCGAGCGCTCGCGCGCGTTCTGCGACATGTTCCCGTGCATGACGACGGTCGGCACGTCGTGCTGGCGTGAGAGCTTGCGTGCGAGCTTGTCCGCGCCGTGCTTCGTCCGGACGAAGACGAGTGCGAGCCCGCGGTCGCCGCCGAGCTTCTCGACGAGTGCCTCGAGCTTCCCTTCGGCCGTGACCGGCACGAAGTGGTGCTCGATCTCGCCCTGCTTCGCCTCGATCGGCGCCTCCGCGGTGTAGCGGACGGCGTTCGAGGTGTAGCGGCGCGCGAGGTCGGCGACGGCTCCGTCGAGCGTGGCCGAGAACAGCATCGTCTGCCGGTTCTCGGGGACGCCCTTGAGGATACGGTCGACCTGCGGGCGGAAGCCCATGTCGAGCATGCGGTCGGCCTCGTCGAGGACGAGGACACGGATCCCGCCGA
>JAYUEQ010000208.1:0-8277 GCA_043739205.1 Thermoleophilia bacterium | reverse complement strand
CTCTCCAACTTCGAGTTTCTGCCGACCGACGTGATGATGATCTTTTCGGCAAGCGGGCTCTCGGCCGTCCCGATCGAGATGGCGACCGGTGCACGCGCGCGCGGCCTGACGGTCGTTGCGGTCACATCGGTTGCGCAGTCGATGGCGACCGAGCCCACCCATGAGGCGGGCCGCCTGCTCGACAACGCCGACATCGTGCTCGACCTCGGAACGCCGGCCGGCGACGCGCTCGTCACGATCGAGGGTCTCGACACGCCTGTTGCGCCGGGCTCGACGATCGCGGCCGTCGCGCTCGTCAACGAGATCAAAGCGCAAACCGCGGAATTGCTCGTTGCGCGCGGCGCGATGCCGCCGGTGCTGACGAGTGCCGCGGTGGTCGGGAAAAAAGAGTCCGCGCGGTTGTTCGACGCCGCGTATTCCGAGCACGCGAGGCGGTATTCAAGGTCGCTGCGGGGAGCCGCCTGACACGCGCACTGGAAGAAAGGAGGGCTAGTCCGTAGTGTTGGTCGCACGAACCCCCCAACGAGTTTTCCCCCAATACGAAAGAGGAGGGTCAGTTGAAGTTCTCGTCTAAAGGCGCACGCTGGGCAATCGCTCTAGCTGCGCTGACGGCCGTTGCCGTCACGGTCGCCGTCACGGCGTCCGCACGCACCGACAAGTCGCATGCGAAGTTCATCCTCGGTGTCTCGAACACGCTGGTCGGTAACGGCTGGCGCGAAGAGATGATCTGCGCGGTCAAGGCGCAGGCAGCCGCAAGCGGCATGGTCAGCAAGGTCATCGTCGCCAACCGCAACGGCGGACCGGCCGAGCAGATCGCGGACATCCGCAACCTGATCTCCGCCGGCGCGAACGCGATCATCATCAACCCGTCGAGTGGTAATGCGCTCAACGCGGTGATCGCTCAGGCGAATGCCCGCGGCATCAAGGTCGTCTCCGTCGATCAGCGTGTGTCGGCACCGTCGGCACACAACGTCACGAACGACCAGGTCGCCTACGGCAAGCTCGGCGCCGAGTGGCTGTTCAAGAAGATGGGTGGCAAGGGCAACGTCGTCGAGATGCGCGGCATCGCCGGCGTCCCGGCCGACACCGATCGCCACACCGGCTTCACCGCCGCCCTCAAGGAGTACCCGGGCATCAAGGTCGTCAAGTCGACCTTCATGGGCTGGAACTTCGCGACGGCCGGCAAGCAGATGCTCGACATCCTCAACTCGGGCGTCAAGGTCGACGGTGTCTGGAACTCCGGTGCCGACTACACGGTCATCACCGCGTTCAAGACCGCCGGCAAGGCGCTCGTCCCGATCGTCGGTGCAGACAACAACGAGTTCCTGCACCAGATGCTCTTGCAGTATCCGAAGCTGCAGGCTGCGGCAGTGACGAACCCCGCAGTGATCGGTGGCGCCGGTGCAGCAGTTGCAATCAAGCTGCTCCAGGGCCAGAAGGTCCAGTCGTGGGTCAAGCTGACGCCGCTCGTGTGGTCGATGCCGACCTCCAAGGCCGAGATCAAGGCGAACTACTCGTCGAAGCGTGCGCCGACCTACAGCGCGCGTCTCCAGATCAAGCCCTGGACGACGTACACGACCGCTCAGCTGACGGCCTGCAAGGGGCCGTAACGTTGAACCGCGGGAGAGGGCAGGCGCCCTCTCCCGCGCCTTCTTTTCATGACCGACACCGTCCCACTTCTCGAAGCACGTGACATCGCGAAGAGCTATGGCCCTGTGCAGGCGCTTCGCTCGGCCGACCTCGTGGTCGGGCCGGGTGAGGTGCACGCGCTGCTGGGCGCGAACGGTGCCGGCAAGAGCACGCTCGTCAAGGTCCTCACAGGGGTGATCGCTGCAGACCGTGGCAGCGTCGCCATGAACGGTAAGGCCGTGCGGGTTGGGTCGCCTGCGCAGGCGGCGCGCAACGGCCTTGCGCCCGTGTTTCAGGACCCCGCGCTCGTTCCCGACCTGACGATTGCGCAGAACATGCGCCTGACCGGCGCGTCTCCGGCGGCGGTCGAGCGGGAGCTGCGCGCACTCGATCTCTCGGTCGACTTCTCCGAGCAGGCGCGCGACGTGCCGCTACCGATGCTGCGCATGATCGATCTCGCCCGTGCGCTCAGTCGTGATCCGCAACTCTTGCTGCTCGACGAGATCACTGCGGCGTTACCTTCCGATCTTGCCGAGCGCGTGTTCACCGTCATGCGCGCATCGCGTGAGCGGGGCCGGTCGGTGCTCTTCATCACGCATCGCCTCAAAGAGGTGATCGCCTCGTGCGACCGCGCGACGATCCTGCGTGACGGTGGGGCCGTAGCGACGATTATTCCGGAGCAAGGCGGCGAAGAGACGATCGTCGAGTACATGCTCGGCCCCGAGGCCGCGCAGGCGATCGTCGCGGCGGTCGACAAGGACGCCGGCGACGTACGCGGGGCGCCCGCATCGACGGGCGTCACCCAGGCGCTCGAGGTGATCGACCTCTCTGCCGGGCGCGTGCATGGTGTCTCGTTCTCGCTGAGCCCCGGCGAGATCCTCGGCGTCGCGGCGCTCGAAGGGCAAGGCCAGGACGATCTCTTTGCCGTCCTCTCGGGTCAACAGTCACCTGCGAGCGGGGAGATCCGAGCAGCGGGACGCGCGTTGAAGACCCGTCACCCGTATGACGCGATTCGTGCCGGGGTGGTGCTCGTGCCGGCCGACCGTCTGCAGGCACTCCTCCCTCAGCGCTCGGTGCGCGAGAACATCGCCTCGCCGCGGTACAACGCCGTTCGCCGCTGGGGCCCGATCAACATGCGCGACGAAGGCCGGCGCGTGCGCGAAGCAGAAGAGGCGTTGCAGATCGACACGCGCGCGGCGCGTCAGGTGCGCCGGCTCTCGGGCGGCAACCAGCAGAAGGTGACGATCGCGCGCTGGCTCGCGAATGGCTTCGCGACCATGCTCTGCTTCGATCCGACGCGCGGGATCGACGTCGGGACGAAGCGCCAGATCTACGCCCTGCTGCGGCGGCTCGCCGACGACGGCGCCGCGATCCTGTTCTTCTCGAGCGAACTGACCGAGTTTCCCCTCGTATGCGACCGCGTGCTGACGCTCTTCGGTGGCGAGGTGACCGCCGAGTTGGCGGGTGCTGCGGCCGACGAAGCAACGCTTCTTCGCGCGATGCACGGTCTCGCCGAGAGCGAGGCAACCGCGTGAGCCTGCCCATGCGCTTTGTCCGGCGGCACGGCTGGACCGTCGGCATCTATGTGCTGCTGCTCATCCTGACGATCTTCTGGCGCTCGCAGACCGCGGTGAAGTGGGGACCGTTCGACGTGCAGTCACTCGTGATCGACGCGCTCCCGTTGTGCTTCGCAGCGTGCGCGCAGTCGATCGTGATCATCAGCGGCGGGATCGACCTCTCCGTCGGATCGATGATGTCGCTCGCGAACGTGGTCTCTGCCAAGTACATGCTCCACATGAGCTTCGACGAGGCGATCCTGTTCTCGATCGCGGTCGTCGCGGGCGCCGCATTCGTCGGCGCGATCACCGGCCTGACGATCGTCGTCACGCGTGTCGCCGACATCATCGTCACGTTGGCGATGCTGTTCGTGCTGGGGGGACTCGCGCTCGCGGTGCTGCAGGTTCCCGGCGGTGGTGCGCCGACACGATTCCAGGGGCTCGTCTCGGTGGACACGATCTTCACGCAGTGGTTCCCCGCTGCGTTACTGATCTTGTTCGGTTCGTTCGCCGTCCTGTGGCTGACTGTGCGGCGCACGCGAACAGGGCTCGCGCTCTACGCGACCGGATCGAACCGCGGCGCGGCGTACCTCGCGGGGGTGAACGTCAAGCGCTCGCGCGTGCTCGCGTACGCGTACTCCGGCGCGTTCGCCGCGCTGGGTGGGCTCGCGTTCACCGGCGCGTCCGGTCTCGGCGATCCCAACGCGGGTGGCATCTACACGCTCAATTCGGTGGCGGCAGCCGTGCTTGGCGGGGTCTCGCTGCTCGGCGGGGTCGGCGGTCTCGTTGGCCCGATCGCGGCGGCGTTCGTCCTCACGCTCGTCAAGACGCTGATGATTCTGCGGGGCGTCGATCAGAACTACGCCCAGGTGTTCCAGGGAGCGCTGATCGTGCTCGTCGTCATGATCGGCGGTCTCGCGATCCGGCAGAAAGGGAAGGGCTCGTGAGCGCGGCACCGCAGACACGCGCGCGTCCATCGCTGCGCCGCCTCGCGGGCGACAGCCCGGCGGCGGTGCTGACGCTCGTCTTCATCGGCATCTTCGTCGGCACCGACCTCGTCAACCGCGCCCAGGGTGGCGGCGCGTTCCTGACGCTGAAGCAGATCTCGACGACCTTCTTGTTTGCGGCGGTGCTCGGCCTGATGGCCGCAGGTCAGACGCTCGTGATGCTGACGGGCGGCGTCGATCTCTCGGTCGCGACGACGGCGACCGCGGGCGCGTTCGCGGTCTCCCGTTTCGGGACCGAAGGGTCGGCCAAGGCGATCGTGATCGCGCTCGTGATCGGGCTCGGGATCGGGCTCGTCAACGGGATCGGCGTCGCGCTCTTCCGGGTGAATGCGCTGATCATGACGCTCGGCATCTCGACGATCACGCTCGGCCTTTTGACCGTGCAGGCGCAGAAGCAGTTCACCTCACTCGTGCCGAACTTCGTCGTCACGCTCGGCTCGGGCCGTTTCTTCACCTACATCCCGTACGACCTCTTCGTGTGGGTGCCGATTGCCGCGCTAATCATTCTCGGCCTGCGTTATTCCGGCATCGGTCGCATGATCTACGCGGTCGGCGACAACCCGGTTGCGTCACGGCTGGCCGGCGTGCGCACGTGGCAGGTGCTGTTGTTCGTCTACGCGATCTGCGGCCTGCTCTCGGCAGCTGCCGGCATCCTGCTCGTCGGCTTCAACAACGCTGCAGACCTCGGCATTGCGGCGCCGTTTCTCCTGCCCTCGGTCGCAGCAGTGGTGATCGGCGGAACGTCGATCTTCGGTGGCCTCGGCGGCTACGCGGGGACGATTCTCGGCGCGCTCATCCTCACGGTCCTCGACTCGCTTCTCACGATCCTCAACGCGTCGCAGGCGGTGCGGCAGATCATCTACGGGCTGATCGTGCTCGCACTCGCCGCGATCTATGCCCGGGCGACAGCGGCGGAGTGACGCGTCGGATCGACGAGTTGTGCGCCGGCGTCGTCGGCACCGGGTTCATCGGTGCCGTGCACGTCGATGCCCTGCGGCGGCTCGGCGTCGAGGTGGCCGGTGTCGTCGGCTCGAGTCGGGAGCGCGCGGAGGCGAAGCGGCTCGCTCCTGCATACGAGAGCTACGAGGCGCTCCTCGACGACGATCGCGTCGACGTCGTCCACCTGACGACGCCGAACTATCTGCACTACCCGCAGGTGAAGGCCGCGCTCGCGGCGGGCAAGCATGTGGTCTGTGAGAAGCCACTGGCGCTGACGGCGACCGAGTCGGAGGAATTGCTGGCGCTCGCCGAGCAAAGCGGTCTCGTGCACTGCACGAACTTCAACATTCGCTTCTATCCGCAGGTCCAGGAAGCGCGCGCCCGCGTGCAAAGTGGCGAGGTCGGAGACGTGTGGAACGTGCACGGCGGCTACCTGCAGGACTGGCTGCTCTTCCCGACCGACTGGAACTGGCGGCTCGAACCGGACCAGGGCGGAGCGCTGCGCGCGGTTGCTGACATCGGCTCGCACTGGCTGGACCTCGTGCAGTTCGTGACCGGCCTCAAGGTCGAGCAGGTCTTCGCCGACCTCGCGACGACGATTCCGGTTCGGCAGCGGCCGGTTGGGCAGGTCGAGACGTTCGCTGCCGCCGGCGAGGCGCAGCGTGTGGACGTTTCGATGTCGACTGAGGATCTCGGGCACATCCTCGTCCGGTTCCGCGGCGGCGCGCGCGGGTCGTGTGTGATCTCGCAGGTGTCGGCGGGCCGCAAGAACGCGGTCAGCTTCGAAGTCGCCGGCTCGCAGGGCTCGCTCGCCTGGCAGGGCGAACGGCCGGAGGAGCTCTGGCTCGGGCGCCGCGACGGGCCGAACGGCACCTTGCTGCGCAACCCCGCTCTGATGGCTCCGTCGTCGGTCGCGACCACGCACTTGCCGGCGGGTCACGCAGAGGGCTTCGCCGACACGTTTCGCGAGCTCTACCGCGCCGTCTACCGGGCCGTCGCTGCGGGCGAGCCCGCCGACGACTACCCGAGCTTTCGTGCCGGCCATGTCGAGAATGTCCTCGCCGAGGCCGTCGCTCGTTCCAGCACAGACCAGAGATGGATGGAGGTGACACCGTGAAGCTCGGACTCTTGACCGCCGCGTTCGGCGATCTGTCGCTCGACGAGGTGGCCGCGTGGGCGGCCGCGAACGGCTTCGACATGCTCGAGGTCGCCTGCTGGCCGACTGCGGGCGCCGAGAAGCGCCGCTATGCGGGCGTCTCGCACATCGACGTCGACGCGCTCGACGTCGACGCGGTTCACGCAACGCTCGAGCGTCACGGCGTCGGGATCTCGTCGCTTGCCTACTACCCGAACAACCTTCACCCCGACGATGCCGTGCGCGAGGAGGTCAACGGCCACCTTCGGAAGGTGATCGATGCCGCGCAGGCGCTCGGCGTCGGGATCGTCGGCACGTTCATCGGTAACGACAAGGATCGTCCGCTGCCCGAGAATCTCGACCGTTTTCGGAAGATCTGGCCCTCCATCGTTTCCTATGCCGGCGAGCGCGACGTGAAGATCGCGATCGAGAACTGCCCGATGATCTTCAGCTACGACGAGTGGCCGGGCGGCAACAATCTCGCGTGGTCGCCCGCCATCTGGGACGAGATGTTCACGGCGATCCCCGACGCGAACTTCGGTCTGAACCTCGATCCCTCGCACCTCGTCTGGCTGATGATCGACTATGAGCGCGCGATCTACGACTTCGGCGAGCGCATCTTCCACGCGCATGCCAAGGACCTCGAAGTGCGTGCGGATGGGCTCTACCGCCACGGCACATTCTCCGGCGGCATCGGCTGGCAGGTGCCGCGCCTCCCGGGCCTCGGCACGGTCGACTGGAGCAGATTCGTTGCAGCTCTCTACGCCGTCGGGTACGACCACGTGCTTTCTGTCGAGCACGAGGACAGGGGCTTCGAAGGCTCCCAGGAGCTGGTCGAGCGCGGGTTCCTGCTTGCGCGCAACACGCTCGCGCCGCTGATCGTCTGAATCCGTTGGGCGTAACGGTTCGTGACACGAGTGCGCTCGCGGGCCAGGGCTCGGAGAACACCTCGCCCGGCGGCGGTTCGGAAATGGTGTCGGTCACTCGACCGTAAAGGACACCACCGGGGTCAGACCCGGGTGATCGCCAAACGAGACACTGCCGCCGCACAACCATGCGCCACGGCGCTTCAGCCATGTACCCGCGGCCTTGACTCGAACGGCCACCACCGGGGTCAGACCCCGGTGGTGGCCAGACCGGCCATGTGATCACCGCCAGCCGCCGGCTCGACCACGCGCGCCAACGTCCTCACGCCTGACCCCGAACGTGGCTAGGGAACCAGGACGTACTTGATGCCGGCGCCGCCGCGCGTCGCTGCGAAGGCCTGCTCCCAGTCGGCGAGCGGCACGGCATCGGAGAACAGCGGCTCCAGGTCGACCTGGCGATCCTCGATCAGCTGCAGCGCGCGGTCCCACGAGGTTGGCGTCGACGCGTTGCCGGAGGTGACGGTCAGCTCACCGAAGCAGACGAGATCGAACGGGATCGAGACGGGCTTCCCGGCGAGACCGATCTGCACGTAGCGCCCGCCGCGCCGCGCCGACTCGAGCGCGAACGTCATCCCGGCCTCGTGCCCCGAGCATTCGACGACGACGTCGAAGTCACCGGCCGCACCGTCATCCGTCGTCGAGGTCGTGAAGCCGAGCCGTGTGGCGATCTCGAGACGCGGTGCGTCGCGAGGTGTGCCTCGCACGTGGACGTCGCCACCGACAGCACGAGCCACCTGTGCAGCGAGCAGTCCGATCGGCCCGGGGCCGATGACCAGCACCGAATCGCCCGCGCCGACCCGCTCGGGGTTCAGGAGCGACTGGCAGCAGCACGCGAGTGGTTCGGTCATCGCCGCCACACGGCCGTCGAGCCAGTCCGGAATGCGGTGCAAGTTGCGCGCCGGCACGTGGAGCCGCGGTGCGAAGCCGCCGTCGACGAATGAGCCGATCGACCGTCGCTCGAGACAAAGGTTGATGCGCCCGTCGAGGCAGTGCCTGCAATGCCCGCAGGTCGAGAAGTAGGTCTCCGTCACGACACGCGCGCCAAGCCACGCGGCGTCGACGTCGTCGCCGCCCACGGCGACGCC
>JAYUEQ010000207.1:0-3429 GCA_043739205.1 Thermoleophilia bacterium | reverse complement strand
CCATGGACGACGACAAAGGTGTACTGCCCATCGACCGGTGGGCTCGCGCTGCGCCAGGACTGCGAGAGCTACCAGCTCGTCAAGTCGCTGTACTCGATCGCGAACGGCGGCTTCGGCGGCACCGGCCTCGGCAAGGGAACGTTCACGACGACGGACGGCCACCAGTTGATCCCGTACGTGAACAGCGACTTCATCTACTCGGCACTCGCGCAGGAGCTTGGCCTCGTCGGCGCCGCCGCGTTGCTGCTCGTGTTCATGCTCTTCGTCGCGCGCGGGATGAAGATCGCACTGCAGGCCGACGACGGCTTTTCGAAGCTGCTCGCGGCGGGCCTGACGTTCGGCTTCGCGCTGCAGACGTTCATCATCGTCGGCGGCGTCCTGCGGATCATCCCGCTGACCGGGATCACGCTGCCGTTCGTCTCCTACGGCGGCTCGTCGGTCGTCGCGAACTTCTTACTGCTCGCGGGATTGCTGCTCGTCTCGAATCGGGCCAACACGCAATGAACCGCCAGATCTCCCGGATCGCAATCGTCGCTCTGCTGTTGCTCGCGTCGCTGATCGTCGCGACGACGTACTGGCAGACGTGGGCGCCCGCCGGCCTCGCCGCAAAGCAGGACAACGCGATCCAGCGCGTCGCGCAGTTCCGCATCAACCGCGGGAAGATCTATGCGTCCGACGGCAAGACGGTGCTTGCGCAGAACGTCCGGAAGAAGTCGGCCGGTCAGACCTTCTACTACCGCACCTATCCCACGCACGGCCTCGCGTCACAGGTGGTCGGCTACTCGACGATCGGCCGCTCGCGCGCCGGGATCGAGCGTCAGGAGAACTCCTACCTCACGGCCGGCAATGCGAACGTCGGAACGATCATCCAGAAGCTCACCGACTCGCTGAAGGGCGTGACGATCCGCGGCAACAACCTCGTCCTCAACCTGCGCGTGAACGCGCAGAAGATCGCCGAGACCGCACTGCAGGGAAAGTGCGGCGGCGCTGTCGTCCTCAACCCGAAGACCGGCCAGGTCTACGTGATGGCCTCGGCGCCCAGCTACGACCCGAACAAGATCGAGTCACCGAATGGGTTCGCGGGCATCCTGCACTCGCCGAGCGCCTGCCCCGGCTCGTCGTCGGCGCTACTGAACCGCGCGACGCAAGGCCTATACGCGCCGGGCTCGACGTTCAAGACGATCACCGCCGCCGCGGCACTGGACTCCAAGATCTACACACCGAAGTCGACGTTCTACGACCCCGGCTACTGCACCGAGTACGGCAAGCAAGTGAAGAACGCACTCGACCAGAACGGGCCGGAGAGCTTCGGCAACGTCGACCTCGTGCAGGCGTTCATCCACTCGATCAACGCAGTCTTCTGCGAGCTCGGGATCAAGCTCGGCCCGAAGCGCATCCTCGACGAGACGAAGAAGTTCGGCTTCTACTCGAAGCCGCCGATCGAGCTGCCGCCGAGCGAACTCGCAGCGAGCGGCCTCTTCGACTTCAAGCACGGGACGCTCTTCGACGACCCGAAGATCGTCGACCCGGGCCGCCTCGCCTTCGGCCAGGAGCGCATGCTCGTGACGCCGCTGCAGATGGCGCTCGTCGCGGCCGGGATCGCGAACAACGGCACGATCATGGCCCCGCACCTCGTGAACCGGGTCACCGACGCGGGCGGCGGCACCGTCGTGAAGATCCACCCGCAGGTGTGGAAGCACGCGACGAAGCCGGAAACCGCCGCGGCGATCAACCTGATGATGCAAGGCGTCGTCGAGTCGGGAACCGGCACGGCGGCCCAGATCCCGGGCGTGAAGGTCGCAGGCAAGACGGGCACCGCCGAAACGGGTCAAAACAATGTGTACACGGCGTGGTTCATCTTCTTTGCACCGGCCGATAACCCCACCGTTGCAGGGGCAATCGCCGTCGAGCACCAGCTGAACGGCTTCGGCGGCGCGATTGCTGCCCCGATCGCGAAGCAGCTGATGCAGGCACTCTTGCCCCAAGCGTCGAAACCGTGAAGTTGGCCCAGCATGTCCACCACTGACACCCTGATCGATCGCGTCTTCGACCGGCGCTACGTCATCAAGCGCAAGCTCGGCTCGGGCGGGATGGCGGACGTCTATCTCGCCGAGGACCAGGAGCTCGGACGGCGGGTCGCGCTCAAGCTGCTGAACGACCGTCATGCAGCCGACGACCAGTTCGTCGAGCGCTTCCGCCGCGAGGCGCAGAGCGCCGCCGGCCTGAACCATCCGAACATCGTCTCGATCTTCGACCGCGGCCGCGCCGAGGGCACCTACTACATCGCGATGGAGTACCTCGACGGGCGCACGCTCAAAGAACTGCTCGTCCGCAACGGCCCGACGCCGATCCCGATCGCGATCGACTACGCGCGCCAGATCCTCGGCGCGCTCTCGTTCGCGCACCGCAACGGGATCATCCACCGCGACATCAAGCCGCACAACATCGTTGTCGGCGGCGATGGGCGGCTGAAGGTGACGGACTTCGGCATCGCGCGCTCTGGCGCGTCGCAGATGACCGAGGCAGGGTCGATCGTCGGCACCGCGCAGTATCTCTCGCCGGAGCAGGCGCGCGGCGCGCCCGTCGACCCACGCTCGGACCTGTACTCGCTCGGGATCGTGCTCTACGAGATGCTGACCGGGAACGTGCCGTTCACCGGCGATACGCCGGTCGAGATCGCGATGAAGCACCTCTCGCAGATCCCGGAGCCCCCGTCGAAACTTCGTCCCGAAGTTCCGCACGATCTCGATGCGGTGGTGATGCGCGCGCTCGCGAAGGAGCCCGACCAACGCTACGGGTCGACCGAGGAGATGGACGCCGACCTCGCGCGCGTCGCGCGCGGCGTCGCCGTCGCCCCCGAGACCGAGGACGCGATGACGCAGGTGCTCTCGGGTGTGGGCGCAACCTCGGCGCAGACGATGATCACGCGACCGCGCGCGGTTGCACCGCCGCCGGCGCCGCCGAGCTACCGCACGCCCGGGCCGTACTACGACTACGAGGAGGCGCCGCGCGGCCGGTCGATCTGGCCGTGGTTGCTTGCGCTCGGCCTGATCATCGCGGGCGCGATCGGCGGGTGGTTCCTCTACACGAAGATCCAGCAGCAGCTCGACAACAACCGGCCGGTCGCGGTGCCCGACGTGCGCCTGATGCAGAAGGACCTCGCGGTGCTGAAGATCCAGCAGGCGGGCCTGAAGCCGCTCATCGTCAAGACGCCCAGCGACACCGTCTCGGCGGGACAAGTGAGCGACGAGAACCCGGGCGGCGGCTCGAAGGTCGGCAAGGGCTCGACGGTCACACTCAGTGTGTCGACAGGCAAACCGAAGGTGCAGGTACCCGATGTGCGAGGCCGCAACGTCAACGATGCGGTCGCGGCGCTCGCAGGGCTCGGGCTGAGCCCGAAGATCGTTCATGTCTACTCGCCGCAGCCGG
>JAYUEQ010000206.1:0-1578 GCA_043739205.1 Thermoleophilia bacterium | reverse complement strand
GGCTTCGACCTCGTGCTCGAGGGCGCAGGCGACATCGAGACCGGTGACCACCACACAGCGGAGGACGCCGCGCTGGCGTTCGGCGAGGCGCTCGATGCGGCGCTCGGAGATCGCGCCGGAATCGCGCGCTACGGGAACGCCGTCGTGCCGATGGACGACGCGATCGCGACCGCGGCCGTCGACCTCGGAGGACGCCCGTACGCCGAGCTGCAGCTCGAGCACGATCCAGGGATGGCAGTGCACATGTTCACGAGCCTTGCGCAAGCCGCGCGCGCAACGATCCACGTCGAGGCATCCGGGCGCGACGCGCACCACGTCGCCGAGGCTGCGTTCAAGGCGGTCGGCCGCGCGCTCGCCGTCGCGGTCGCGCCGGCCGGCGCGGGTATCCCGTCGACGAAGGGGAGCCTGTGAACGTCGCGATCTGCGGCTACGGCGCCGGCAACCTGCGCTCGGTCGAGATCGCGTTCCGCCGGCTGGGCGCGGAGATCACGACCGACGTCGGCGCCGCCGACCTTGCGGTGCTGCCCGGTGTCGGATCAGCGCGCGCGGCAATGGCGGGACTGCGCGAGCGCGGCCACGACGTCGCGTTGCGCGAGCGCTTCGACCAGGGTCGCCCGATCTTCGGCATCTGCCTCGGGCTGCAGCTTGCGCTCGACTGGACGGAGGAAGACGGTGGGGTCGACGGGCTCGGCCTCGTCCCGGGCCGTTCGTCGCGCCTGCAGGAGGGGCGTGTGCCGCGCATGGGCTGGGCCGAGGTCGACGACCGCGGCGCGTTCTACTTCGCACACTCCTACGCGGCAGAGACGCCGCATGCCACCGCATGGTCGGAAGGCGTCGTCGCCGAAGCGCGTTTTGGTTCGTTCATCGGCTGCCAGTTTCACCCGGAGAAGAGCGGCGTGCTCGGCGCGCACTATCTCGAGGAGGCGTTGTCCCTCTCCCGCGTTTGATCCCGTGTCTCGACGTCGCGGCGGGCCGTGTCGTCAAGGGCGTGCGCTTCCAGGGGCTGCGCGACGTCGGCGACCCCGTCGAGCTCGGCGCTGCGTACTCCGACGCCGGCGCCGACGAGCTCGTGTTCCTCGACATCAAGGCGACGCTCGGCGATCGCCCGACGCTCGTCGAGCTCGTGAGACGCGTCGCGGAGCGGCTCGCGATCCCGTTCACGGTTGGCGGTGGCGTTCGCTCGGCCGACGACGCGGAGCGGCTGCTCCAGGCAGGTGCGGACAAGGTCGGCGTCAACTCGGCGGCGCTCGCGCGGCCCGAGTTGATCACCGAGCTCGCCGAGCGGCTCGGCTCGCAGGCGGTCGTCGTTGCGATCGACGCCGAGCGGGGGCGCGTCCGCTCGCACGCCGGCACGCTCTCGGTGGGCCGCGACGCGACCGAGTGGGCACGCGAAGCGGAGCAGCGCGGCGCGGGAGAAATCCTGCTCACGTCGATCGACGCCGACGGAACGCGCGAGGGCTACGACCTCGAATTGACTGCGTCCGTCGCGGGCGCCGTGAGCCTGCCGGTGATCGCTTCGGGCGGCGCAGGCAACGCACAGCACGTCGCCGAAGCGCTGGCCGTCGCGCAAGCGGCGCT
>JAYUEQ010000205.1:0-16471 GCA_043739205.1 Thermoleophilia bacterium | reverse complement strand
GCTTCTCTGCGCGTACTGCTCGACCTCGCGCGCTTCGCGCCGAATCACCATCTGACCCAGCCGTGGCGCTTTCGCGTACTCGGACCGCAGACACGGGGGCGGATCGAGGCCGCTGCAGGTGCGAAGGAGGCGATGAAGCTGCGACGCGCGCCGACGCTGGTGCTCGCGACGGCCGTGCTGTCAGGCGATCCACGCACCGACGAGGAGGACTTGCATGCGACCGCCGCGGCCGTCTACGCCGTGCTTCTCGGTGCCACGGAGCGCGGACTTGCCTCCTACTGGCGCACGCCCGGCTGTTTCGAGGAGCCCGCGGTGCGCGAGGCGATCGGCCTCGGAGGGGACGAGCGGGTCGTCGCGCTGATCCACCTCGGGCCTCCGGCAGGCGACCCGCCGATCAAGGAACGCCTGCCGCTCAGCGACGTTCTGACATTTTTGCCTTGATTTCACGCAGATCGGGTGCGGATTCACCCATTTAGGTGAGTTCACGTTTTCGACCGGCGGGGCAAACAACAGTCAATGGATGCTTCGCGGTGGGGCGATCCAATCAGGGTGTTGCTGGTCGAGGACCATCCAGGGTTCCGCCTCGTGCTCCGCGCCCTCTTGGATGCCGATGAGCGACTAATCGTGATCGATGACGTCGGCTCGGCTGCCGAGGCGTGCGGGCACGCGCTGCTCGAGCACGTCGATGTCGCGCTCGTGGACGTCGGCCTCCCGGGGACGAACGGGATCGAGGCGACGAAGCAGCTGCGCACGCTGAACAGCGGGATCCGTGTGCTGATCATGAGCGGCAGCGGCTTCGATCGCGCCTCCGACGAGGCACTCGCCGCGGGCGCCGACCAGTACCTCGAAAAGGGCGCCTTGCACGAGGACCTGATCGAGGCGATCGTGGATGCGGGCGAGAGGGGTCGAACCTCCAAGGGGCCAAAGCCCCACCGGGTCCTAAGCCCGGCGCGTCTGCCAGTTCCGCCACGCCCGCGCGGTGGTTGACAGCGTAACCCTCGGGGTAGCAGGCAGTCATGACCGAAAACGCAATCGATCCCAGTGAACTGACGAGCCCCGGCACGGTGGATGATCCCGAGCTGGAACGGCGCCGTGCAGCCGAGGCCGCAGTGCGTGAAGCCGAGAGCCGCGCGGATGCCGACACCAAGTTCGAGCAGATCCGCAAGGAAGAGGAAGACGAGCGTCACGAGGCCTCGGAGATCGTCGGTGACGTCCCCCCGCCGATCGACGAGTAGGCGCTGTCTCTAAGATCGCCCGCGTGTCGAGACCGAGAACGACGCGCGGGCGCCTGGCGGCGGGCGCGGCGCTCGTACTGCTCGCCTGCGCCGCGGGAGGCTGGGCGCTCGTCGCACGCGACGGCAGCGGAACTAACGCCGAGGTCACCTGGAAGGTCGACCAGGCACCGTTCGCGTTGCACGTGCTCGAAGGTGGGCACGAGCTCCTCGCGGACGCGACGGGAGCGGCGGGCCCGGGCTCGCGTCTGTCGTACACGCTCACCGACGGCTCGAACCACACCGTCACATCACTGATCGGTTCACAACCGGTCGCGGGCGGCACCGAGTACCGCGTCCGCACGGACGAGCCGAACCGAACATCGACCGTCACGGTCACGCGAACAAGCCGGTCGATCCATGTCGCCTGGCGCCTGCAGCCCGAAGCCGGCGTGGACATCGTCTACACGGCGTTTCACAGCCCGGCACCGAGCGAGCACTTCGTCGGTGCAGGAATCGACCACACCGGCGTCGACCTGAACGGTCAGCTCGTGCAGCTGAAGGTCGCCTATTCCTGCGCGCGCTCGGTCGTGACGCCGTTCTTCGCGAGCTCGGCCGGCTACGGCGTGTACTTCGACACGGGAGCTGTCGGTCACATGCAGTTCCGCGGCACGCACGACGGCATGGCGTGTGACGACTCGAACAGCGCGAACCCCCTCTGCACGGTCGTCTCGGGGCCGGATCGCGTCCAGGCGTGCTTCAAGACCCCGTCGCTCGACTACGACGTCTTCATTGGCCCGCCCGCAAACGTCATCGCGAAGTACCGCGCTACAGCGGGCCTGATGCCGATGCCGGCGCCCGCGGAGTTCGGGACGATCAAGTGGCGCGACAGCGTGAAGGGCCGAGGCGAGGTGATCGACGACATCGCGCAATTCAGGCGTCTTCGTATCCCCCTCGGCAGCGTGCTCGTCGACAACCCGTGGGAGACGAACGGCTGCTGGGGTGCTTTGCAATTCGACTCGCGCTTCGGCGACCCCGCAACGCTGATCCGCACGGTCCACAACGCGGGCGTTCGCTTCATGGTCTGGGTCTCGCCGTGGGTTACGCCGTCACCCGAGTGCAAACCGTCGCTCGACACGTTCGGCAGCGGGACGACGTTGCTGACACCGCAGGGCTGGAACGCCGTCGACTTCACGAGCCTGGCGGGGAAGGCGACGTACGAGGCGAAGATCGCGGCACTCGTCCGGCTCGGCGTCGACGGCTTCAAAGGCGACCGCGGTGACGAGACCGACCTCGAGAGCCTGCAGTTCGCCGGCGGTCCCGGCCGCGCCGTGAACAACATCTTCCCCGAGTTGTTCGCGCGCAGCGTGCTGCAGGCTGCACGCTCTGCCGGCCTCGCATCGCCGGTGACGATGTTCCGCGCGGGCTACACAGGCACGCCGACGGCGGGCGCCGGCGTCTGGAGCGGCGACCAGATTCCGGATTTCGCCGGCCTCCAGGACGCGATCCATTCGCTCGCGAGCCTCGGGGCAAGCGGCTTTGCACTGACCGGCTCCGACGTCGGCGGGTACGCGACGCAGGACGGCCGGCAGATCTTGACGCCGGAGGTGTTCGCGCGCTGGACACAGCTCGGCGCGATCAGCCCGATCTTCGAGCTCGGTGGCGCTGACCGCGCAGCGCAGTTCTGGAAGCTCGGCCCGACAGCGATCGCCGCGGCACGCAACTCGATCCTCCTCCACTACGAGCTGTTCCCGTACCTGTACTCGCTCGCGCGCGCGTCCTCGCGCACGGGCTCGCCGATCCTGCAGCCACTCGGTCTCCAGTACCCAGGCGACGAAGAGGCGTGGCGCAACGACCTCGAGCTCCTCGTCGGAGGCGACCTGCTGGCGGCGCCTGTCACCTCGTCGACGCAATCGCCGCACGTGTATCTCCCTAACGGCCGGTGGGTCGATCTGTTCCGCGGCGCGACGGAAAAGGGCGGCCGCACGGTCACGCGCGCCACACCGCTGAGCGAGTTCCCGCTCTACCTGCGCGGCGGCGCGACGATCCGATTCGACTTCCGCGCATCACTCTGGGCGAAGCCGTGGCCGCTCGACGCGCTGTCGGTGTCCGGTCGGGCCGGTTGGCTTTCGAGCCTCGGCGACGTCACGCTCACCGGCGCACCGCGCGAGACCGAGCTCTTGCTGTCGCGCTCGTCCCCACCTGCCCACGTCTCGATCGACGGCAACGACGTACCGCGCTTGCCGACGGTCGCTGCGTTGCGCGCCGCGGCCACCGGCTGGATCTGGAACGCATCGCCGTTCCCCGGGGCGCTCGTGAAGGTCGTGCCGCATGCAGGCACGGCTCGCATTCGCGCCTCGTGATCACACGAGTGGCCCCGGGTGGAATCGAACCACCGCACGGAGCTTCGAAGGCTCCCGCTCTGTCCGCTGAGCTACGGGGCCGAGCAACATTCAGCTTACCGCGGGGCTTGGTGTTTCGAACTCAAAAGGTGTCTGACACCAAGGTGTCAGACACCGAGGGTGGCGAACGGGACTCGAACCCGCGACCACCGGGACCACAACCCGGGGCTCTACCAACTGAGCTACCGCCACCGTGCGCGGCTCATCGTATCGGCGCTCCGGCGCTGTCGAGCGATCGATGCGCCCGGGAGGATTCGAACCTCCGACCAACGGCTTAGAAGGCCGTCGCTCTGTCCACTGGGCTACGGGCGCGTGGCCGAAGGGTACTCGGGGCTTGAGCTAGCGGCGGATGCCGAAATCGGTGGTGATGATCGTGACTTCGAGTCCCTTGTACGTGCCGGGAGCCGCCGCGACGTGCACCGCAGAGATTCCGATCTCACGCCACCGGGCGTTGAGGATGTTCGCTCTGTGCTCCGGCGAGTTCATCCAGAGCTGCAGCGCACCGGCCGGATCGACCTGCGGCGACGACCACAGGAGGTTCTCGCCGACCGACCAGTAGCGGTAGCCGTCCGAGCCGTACCAGTGACCGATCCGTTTCCAGAACGACGTGCCGTCGTGCGAGGTGTGCTCGAAGTACCCGTCGGCGCCCATCTCGTTCGAGTGCTGGGCCGCCGAGGCAGTGAGGCGGGCGCTGATCTTCACGGGCTGCAGGCCGTGCTCGAGGCGCGTCTTGTTCAGATCCGAGAGGACGCCGCTCTCGAGGCTCGAGAGCGCGACGTGGCTCCCCGCCTTGCTCGAGTGGGCAACGGGCGCGGCGAGGGCGCCAAGGAGTGCAACCAGCCCCAGGGCGATGACGGTCTTTGCCCCCCGGACATCCATGCAGCGAGCATCGGCAGCTACGCCGTCCTACGCATCGGCCATACGGGGCATCTTCTCGAGCCACCAGACCCATGTTTGCAAGTCGTATAGGCCTAGCCAGCCGGCTCGACGGCGCCCACCGGCGCCGGCTCCTGCGGCGATCCGCGCCGGTAGGCGAGCTGGTCGCGAATCAGCACCTGCAGCGTGCCCGCGACCGGGATCGCAGCGAGCGCCCCGAGGATCCCCGCGAGCTCCGCGCCGACGAGGACCGAGACGAGGACGGCGAGCGCCGACAGCTGCACCGTCCGCCCGTAGATCACCGGCTGCAGGAAGTGATTCTCGACCTGCTGGTAGACGATCACGAAGATCACGACCACGACGCCGGCGGGAATCGAGTGCAGGAAGGCTACGAGTGAGACGACGACCCCGGCCACCGTCGCGCCGGCGAGCGGGATCAGGTCGAGCACCGCGACAAGTAGGCCAAGCGCCACCGCATAGGGGACGCCCATGATCAGCAGCACGATCGTCGCGGAGGCGCCGGCGATCAGGCTGATCAGGATGTTGCCGGTGACGTAGCCACCAACAGTCTTGTAGATGTCGTCCCCGATCCGGCGCACCCGCGCCTGAGAGCCGGCGGAGAAGAGCGAGTAGATCCGCTCCATCCACCCGCCACCTTCGAGAAGCATGAAGAACGTCAGGAAGACGATCGTCACGGTCGCCGCAATCAGGCTGATGATGCTCTTCGTGACGCTGAGGGCCGCGCCGGAGAGGCCGAGCAATTTCTTCGCTCCGCCGTTCTGGACCTGCTCGCGCACCTTCTCGACAACGTGGTACTTGGTCTCGAGGAAGCCCAGTCGCCCGCGCCCGTGAGTCAAGTCGTGGACGTAGTTCGGCAGCGCCTGGACGAAGCCGTTCACCTCGTCGATCAGCCTCGGCAGGAAGGACGCGCCGACACCGACGATCGCGACGATCACGATCAGATAGGCGATGGCGATCGCCGGCCCGCGGGCGAGGCCGGACCGGCGCTCGATCCAGCTGACGAGCGGGTTGAGCGCCAGCGCGAGGAACAACGCGATCACGACCCAGGCGAGAACGTGCCGCGCGATCCAGACCACCTCGAGCGTGACCGCGACGCACAGGACGATGAGCAGAACCCGGAGGACCGTGCGGGTGCGAAAGTCGACCACGCGCTCAGGCGTCACGAAGGTCAGCATCCCCGACCCGTCGGACGTCGTTATGGTTGCGCGATGACGTTGCGCGCAGCCCCCGTGATCGAGCACGCCTCTCTGCCGAAGGGTGGTACGGTGACCGTCTGGGTCGGCGTGCCTGACGACCCGTACTACGACGACAAGAGCCAGCTCACGACGGTCGACATCCAACTGCGCGAGGGGAACGGCGTGATCGCATCGCTCTCGACCGTGCTCGACCCGGACCAGGACAGCGAGGCCCGCCAGCTCGCGCGCGAAGTGAAGGCCGCGATCGAAGCCGGCGAGATCGGACTGCACGCCTCCGAGCTCGAGCCGTTCGCCGACCGCCTCCGCTAGAGCCTACGGCGCCGCTGCCGCCCACCTCAGCTGCCGAACCGCGCGGCTACCCTGTGCGACGCGCGGGCGTAGCTTAGTGGCAAAGCGCCAGGTTTCCACCCTGGTTACGCGAGTTCGATTCTCGCCGCCCGCTCTTCGATTCTGTCCGGGCCGATAGCTATGTTGTCGGTAGTGAAAACGGAAGAGCGCTTGCTTGAGCGCGAGTTGCGCGCCGCCGGGAGGTCGATCAAAGAGATCGAGCAACAGCTGTCCGTGTCTCGTTCCTCGGTGAGTCTTTGGGTTCGTGATGTCGAGCTCGGCCCCGAGGAACGAAGGCGCCTAATCGAGAAAGCGCGGTACAGCCAGAAGAAGCGTACGAACAAGCTCCCCTACGGCACGGCCGCGCTGAGGGCTCACAGCTCACAGATCGTCCAGACGATCTACGGCTCGATCCAGAAGCTCGGCGGGTTCGAGCGCGCCGACTGGCTGGACTGAATCACTCCGCGCTTAGGCTGGTCGAATGCTGGCGCACTCCGTGTACGCGTGGCAGGCGGATGTCGATACGACGGTCGTCATCCCGGCGCTCGCGCTGCTCTACCTCTACGCCGTCGGGCGCTTCGGCGCGTCGCGCCGCGAGCTCGCGTGCTACGCGGGCTCGATGGCGTTGCTCGCAGTCGCCTTCTGGACGCCGCTGCACCACCTCGGCCTGCGCTACCTGCTCACTGCGCACCTGCTCCAGAACGTGATCCTCGCCGAGTGGGCGCCACTCCTTGCCGTGCTCGGTGTGTCGGCGCCGATGGCAGTCGCGCTCGCTCGGCGGCGCGCCTGGCGCCTACTCACACACCCGGCAGTCGCGCTTCCGATCTGGCTCGTGGACTACTTCGCCTGGCACATCCCGTACGTCTACGAGGCGGCGCTCGGCCGGCAGACGTGGCTGATCCACGTCGAGCACGCGTGCTACTTCGCGACGGGGATCCTCGTATGGTGGCCGCTCATCCAGGACCTGCCACGCCGGCTTGCATCGGGCGCGCGCGCCGCGTACGCGTTCGCGGCGTTCCTCTTCGCCTCACCACTCGGCCTGCTGCTCGCGCTGCTGCCGAAGCCCGCCTACGACTTCTATGTCGATTCGCGGCCGCGCGTCTGGGGACTCTCCGCGCTCACCGACCAGCAGATCGCGGGCGTCACGATGGCGAGCGAGCAAGCCGTCGTCCTCTTCGTCGTCTTCCTCTACTGGTTCCGGCGCTTCCTCGCCGAGGAAGGCGCTACTTGAGGCAGTCGTGAATGTTGTTCTCGTCGCCCGGCAGCGGGTGAAGCTGCCACAGCATGACGACGTTGTTGTCCGTCCTCAGGATGTCCTCGATTCCCACGTTCTTCGCGTGGAAGCGCCGGTAGGCATCTGCGAGGTTGCTCGCCTCGTCGGCGCTCTGGCCGAAGAGAATCGTCACCGCATTGTCCCCCATGCGCACCCGCAGGGCGCCGTTCGAAGCGGTCGATGCGACGAAATCGTCACCCAGCGCCGGGAAGTTGTGGAGCTTCAGCGTGGTCTCCATGCACTGCTTCGTCGCAGCCAGGGTGTAGAGGCTGGCGCTCTTCGAGCCGCCGCCGCATCCGGCGGCAAGGCTGGCGAGTAAGCCGATGACAACGATGCGCTTCACGGCGCGTCAGTCTACGGATCCGTCCGGCGGCCCAGGAGGCTCCCGCTATCGTCCCGGCCGTGTCGGCAGCAGATGAGCGCCTCGCGGCGTATGCACGGCTCGCCGTCCAGGTGGGCCTGAACCTCCAGCCCGGGCAGACCCTGGGCATCAACGCGCTGATCGAGCATGCCCCGCTCGTGCGGGCGATCGCGCGCGAGGCGTATGCCACCGGGGCCCGCTACGTCGACGTTCTCTACTCGGATCAGCACGTCCGCCGGGCGCACATCGAGCAGGCAGGCGAAGACCAGCTCGGCTTCTCGCCGCCCTGGCTCGTGCGGCGGCTCAAAGAGTTCGGCGAGATCGGCGGCGCGCTCTGCGCGATCACGGGCAACCCCGAGCCCGATCTCTATGGAGATCTCGACGGCGAGCGTGTCGGCAAGGCACGCATGCGCGAGGTCGCCGAAGCATCACTCGAGCTCACCGACGGGCTCTGCAACTGGACGATCGTCGCCTTCCCGAACGAGGGTTGGGCCAACACCGTGCTCGGCGAGCCCGACGTCGAGCGGCTCTGGGAGGCGGTCGGCCACGCGGTTCGACTCGACCAACCGGATCCGGTCGCCGCATGGCGCGAGCACATCGACCGGCTACAGGAGCGCGCGCGCTCATTGAACGAGCGCCGCTTCGATCACCTGCGCTACCGCGGGCCTGGCACGGACCTGACGATCGGGCTCCATCCCGACTCGGAATGGCAGGCCGCTCTCGACGAATCGAACGGGATCAAGCACGTCGCGAACATGCCGACCGAAGAGGTCTTCACCACGCCCGACTTCCGCCGTACCGAAGGCACCGTGCGCTCGACGCTGCCCCTGCAGATGCAGGGCAACATCGTCCGCGACCTCGAAGTTCGCTTCGAACGCGGACGCGCCGTCGAGGTGAAGGCATCGGCCGGCGAAGAGTTCATGCGCACGCACATCGCAACCGACGACGGCGCCGCGCGCCTCGGAGAGGTCGCCCTCGTCGATGGGCACTCCGCCGTGGGGAACACCGGGCTCGTCTTCTTCGACACGCTGTTCGACGAGAACGCCTCGTCACACATCGCACTGGGCACGGCGATCGTCCAGGCGCTCCCGTGGGCACACGATCTCGCACCGGCAGAGCGCGTCGAGCGCGGCGTCAACTATTCGTCGATCCACACCGACTTCATGATCGGCTCGAACGAGCTCGAGGTCGACGGCATCACGGCGGACGGCGAAGCCGTGCCGATCCTGCGCAACGGCGACTGGCAGCTGTAGCGCTTCAGAGAAAATCGGGACGGTCGGATTCGAACCGACGGCTTCTGCCTCCCAAAGGCAGCGCTCTACCAGGCTGAGCTACGTCCCGTCCGTCTAAGTGTAGGCAGCAATCGCGCTCAACTGCTCGTCGGCGAGCTCCCACCCGCGTCGGATCAGGGCGCGCTTCTCCTCGTCCGACCAGCGCGGTTGGTTACGCAGTCCCGGCTCGAGGCCCGCTCCTTCGGTCATGCCGTGGACGACGATCCGGGGAATCAGCCGCTCCTCGCGGAACGGGAAGTCCGCGGCGGCGAAGCGCGCGGCGACCGCTTCGTGCAGGCCGGGCTCGTCGACGAGCCCGAGCACGTCATGCCGCAGCGAGCGAAACTCACGCAGCGACTGGTCGGTCGACTCTGCAATTGCCTCCTCGGCCTGCGTGTTGCGACGGATCGTGACGCGCGCGAGCCGCACGATCATCTCTGCAAGGTGCGCAGGCTCGCCGCGCTGGGCACGCGCTTCGGCCTCGTCGATCTCCGCGATCAACGCGCGCACCGGCGGGATCTTGCGAAAGCGCATCAGCCGCTTGCGCAACGGCTGCAGTGCACCGACGCCGAGCCGTGGGTACTGGGCGAAGTAACGGAACGCGACGATCAGCTCCACGGAGCCATGGTTGTAGGCGTGTGCAAGAGGGAAGTTGCGCACCCACGCGCCGTCGGTCGCGATCCGGTCGCCGACCCGCAGGGGCATCACGAGCGCCGACACGGCCGCCGAGGCGAGCACGGCCTGCGCGAGCTCGGCCGGTGGTGTCGTCCAGGCGGAGTACACGAGCTCGAACCCGTCCTCAGGCGGCGCGTCTTCGCTGAGATCGGTCGCGACGACGATCAGCTCGACCGGTGCGGTCGCAAGTTCTTCCGCCATCTTCGTCAGGCCGCCGAACCAGATATCGATCGTCTGCGGCAGCGCGTAGTCGTGGAGGCCGAGGAACGGCAGACGCCACAAGCGGTTCGGCCGGAACGTCTGCTCCGGCTGCAGCGCCATCAAGAATCGCTCGAGCTCGTCCAGCCGGTCGAGCGCGGCCAGCGCCCCACTGAGCGCGCCCGACGAGGTGCCGAAGATCGCCGCGATGCGCGGCCAGAGCACGCTCTCGCGGAGGCGCTGGAGGAAGCCGAGCTCCATCATCACGCCGTTCACGCCGCCGCCCGAAAGAACGACACCGACATCCCGCCGCGGTTCCATGGTCACAAGGTACGTTCGCCGGTCGATGAGCGAAGCCCCTTTCCCGGTCGAGCCGGCGCGGCGCCGGCGCCCGCGCCTCGGTTACCTGATGGCGGCCATCGCCGCCGTCCTTTGGGGCATCAACGGCGGGATCTCGAAGACGATTCTCGCGACAGGGCTCTCGTCGGAACGGCTTGCGCAGGTGCGGTCGCTCGGCGCGGCGCTCGCCCTCGTCGCGATCCTCGTCGTGATTGCGCCGGGGCGGCTGCGGCTGACACGCCGCGAGTTGCCGTACATCGTCACCTTCGGCATCGCAGGGCTCGCGTTCGTGCAGTGGTTCTACTTCCTCGCGATCCACCGGCTTGCGATCGGCGTCGCGCTGCTGATCGAGTACCTCGCTCCGCTCCTCGTCGCTCTCTGGGCGCGCTTCTTCTACAAGGAAACGGTTCGGCGTCGCATCTGGGTCGCGCTCGGGCTCGCCCTGACCGGCCTCGCGCTGATCGTGAACGTCTTCGGCGGCGGCACCTCGCTCTCGACAGCGGGCGTGCTGTTCGCGCTCGCCGGCTCGCTCGCCTACGCGACCTATGTCTTGCTTGCCGAGCACGTCGTCGGCAACCGCGACCCGGTCTCCCTCCTCGCGTGGGGCTTCCTCTTCGCGTCCGTCTTCTGGGCGGTGCTCGATCCCTGGTGGTCGTTCCCGGGGCACCTCCTGACCGAGACGACCTCGTTGCACGGGAACCTGCACGCATGGCACCTACCGGTGTGGGTGCTCGCGCTGCTGATGATCGTCGTTGGCACCGTCGCACCGTTCTTCCTACTGATCAGCGCCCTCCGGCACCTGCCGGCGACCCGGGTCGGGATCGTTGCGATGCTCGAGCCGGTGGTCGGGGCCCTCGTCGGCTGGGCGTGGCTCTCGGAGTCGCTCGGCGGCGTGCAATTGATCGGCGCCGGCGTCGTTCTGGCCGCAATCGGGTTAGCCCAGACCGCACGATGATGACGCAGGTTTACCCATGTTCAAAGGGCAAGAATCCCCCGTATGGGTGTAGTTTGAAAGGAGTATGGATGACATTTTTAGACAGTGATCAAACGGCTGCTTCCGGTCCTCGCCGGGCTCATGCTCGTCCTGCCTGCCACCGCCCTGGCCGGCTCGACGCGCGCTGAATCGTCGTTGCTGCGCGAGATGAATCGTGTTCGCGCCGAACACGGGCTCGGTGGCCTCTCGGCCGATACGCGCCTCGACCGCGCAGCACACGCTCACAGCGCGGAGATGATCGGCTCGAACGTCTTCGAGCACGGTGCCTTCGGCAGCCGGATGCTGCAGTTCAACGTGACGGGCACGCTCGCCGGCGAGAACCTTGCCTGGGGCACCGGCGCGCGCGGGACCGCACAGGGGATCGTCGCCGCCTGGCTCGCGAGCCCGGAGCACCGCGCGAACCTCCTGCGGCCGGCGTTCACGCGCGTTGGTATCAGCGATCTCGTCGGCGCCTTCCGCGGCTACCGCAGCGTGCACGTCGTTACCGCCGACTTCGCCGGCTAGGTAGAAGCTAGTCGCGTTCCAGCAGTGAGCGGAGCTCGGTGAGCTTCTCGCGGCGCACGTCGTCCCGCTCGCCGGCGCTCACGCGCGCGAGCAGGCTTCGGACGAGCGGCGCCAACTCGACCGGGTTGAACGGCTTTGTCACGTAGTCGACGCCGCCGAGATCGATCCCGCGCGCTCTGTCGCGCAACTCCGCTCGTGCTGTGAGGAAGACGATCGGGATGCCTTGCGTGCTCTCGTCGTCGAGCAGTTCTTCCGCGACACGCCAGCCGTCGAGGCCCGGCATCATCACGTCCAGGAGGATCACATCGGGCGTTTCCGCGCGCGCTGTCGCGAGGCCGCTCGGCCCGTCTGCCGCCTCGAGCACCTCCATCCCCTCTGCTTCGAGGTTGACCCGGCAGAGCAGCCGGATCGGCGCTTCGTCGTCGATCACGAGAACACGTGTAGCCACCCTGCGGTTATCCCTTCTTCGTCGGTTTTCACCCATCACTCCCCGCCAGGGGCAATTCGAACGCAAACCGGGAGCCGCGTCCTTCCTCGGAATCGACCCACATCCTGCCGCCCATCTCGCGCACGAGGCCCTGCGCGATGAACAGTCCGAGCCCGGTGCCCTGCGCGCTGCCGGCCTTGTAGAACTTCGAGAAGATCCGCTCGCGCTCCGACTGGGGGATGCCGACTCCCTCGTCTGCGACGGCGAGCTCGACCGCTTCTTCGACGCGGCGCGCCGACACCGTGACCGTACCGCCCTCGGGCGAGTACTTCACCGCGTTGGAGACGAGCTGGTCGAGCACCTGGCGCAGTTTGTCGGGATCGGCCTGCACAGCAACACCCTCGACGTCGACGTCGACGTCGGCGACGAACCGGCGGCCGTTCCCAGCGGGCGACGCGCTCGTCACCACTTCGCTCACGACCGACGCTACGTCGGTCGGCACCAGGCTGACAGTGAGGTCCCCCGTGTCGAGCCGCGCGACGTTCAGCAGCGCGTCGACGATCGCAGTCAGCCGTTCGGATTCACGGGCGATGAACTCGAGGAACGTTCGCCGCTCCACCTCGCCGAAGGCAACGTCCTCGCGCAGCAGCGTCTGTGCGAATCCGTAGATCGACGTCAGCGGCGTGCGCAGCTCGACCGAAACGGTTGAGACGAAGTCGGACTTCATCTGTTCGACGACGTGCTCGGCCGAGATGTCGCGGAACGCAAAGATCCGGCCCGAAACGGCACCCGTCGGATCGCGCATCACTGCTTCCGAGAGCGACAGCCAGACATCTTGGTCTCCGCGTGGGATCGCAATCAGCCGGTTCGTGCCGCCGGTGTCGGATTCGAGGTCGCGCTGCAGCACCTGGGCCGGCGTGCGCGTGACGGCCTCGGAGGCGGGCACGCCGGTGATCTCCTCGGCCGCGCGGTTCCACAGCACGACGTGTCCTTCGCGATCGACGGCAACGATGCCGTCGGCGATGTTCGCGAGGATTGCCACGCTCTGCTCGCGCTCGACGGCCACCCGCTGGTAGAGCTCGGCGTTCGAGAGCGCGATCGAGGCGTTCGCAGCCAACGCGACGAGGGCCTGTACCTCCTCCTCCCGCCACGCCCGCGGCTCGGAGGAGTAGACGGACAGAACACCATGCAGCGCTCCCTCACGGCCGGAGAGCGGGACCCCGAGGTAGCCGCGATGGCCGAAGGCGAGGAGGACATCCGACTCGGCGAGCCCGTCTTTCGCGGCCGCATCCTCATAGGCGACCGGCGCACGGGACTGGACAACGTCCCCGGCGACCCAGCCCGTCGACGGCGAGCGCGCGCCGAGGGCGAGCTCGGCTCCGTCGCCGACCGCCGCCGTGACGACGAGCTCGTCACCCTCGAGCGCCGCGAGCGCCGCCGTGTCGACGTCCAGCAGGCTGACTGCCTCGCCGACCACGGCTTCAAGCACCGCCACAGGATCGAGCTCGGTCGCGAGCAGACTGCCCGTGCGTGCGAGCTGCTGGGACAGCGACCGGGCGGCGCGCTCGGCGTCGAACAGGCGGCTCCGATCGAGCGCGCCGCGCGCCGCGCCCGCTACCTGCTGTGCGAGCTCGAGATCTTCACGAACGAACGCGCGCTCCTCGAGGAAAAAGACGAGCACGAGGCCTCCATCACCGGGGATGGGGATCGCAAGCAGCGAGGCAAACGACCCGTCGCGCCACGCCTGGTCGAAGCGCTCGTCGCCGTCGATCGTGCTCGCGGCCAGCACCTGACCGTCGGCCGCCGCTTCGCTGAGCGCCCGCGGCAGCTCGAGTGCGCGCACCGCGTCGGGCAGCGCATGGCCGCCGACGAGCCCGAGTCCGGAGGCCGACTGCAGGAGCACGGCCGCGAAGTCTCCGCCGAGCGCCTCGGATGCCGCAAGCGCGGCTGCGTCGTAGGTCTCGGTCAGCGAGAGCGGCTCTCCGAGCAGCGAGGCGATTTGGTAGAAGCCGCGCTGCACGCGGGCCTGCCGCGTGCGCTCCGCGTAACTCTCGGCGTTGCGCAGGGCGAGCGACGCGAGCGATGCGAACGCCTCGAGCAACTCGACGTCGGAGTCGGAGAACGCGCGGTCGCCATCGCGAATCCCGATCCCGAGCACCCCGCGCGTCTCGCCGGCCCACACCATCGGCGCGACCAGCGCACGCGAGAAGCCCTGGTAGGCGTCGTGCGGTACGGGGGCCGAGATCGCCTCGTAGTCGTCGGCCGAGACCGGCCGCGCCTCCGCAAGCGCCTTACCGGCGACCCCGAGTTCCGGTGTGAACTCGAACCCAACGAGCTCGGGATCGAACCCGTGTACCGCTGCGCACCGCAGCACGTTCCGTTCGGTATCGAGCAAGTAGCAGTCGGCCGCGTCCGCCTCCAGCAGCTTCGTCACCTCTTCGACGAGGCGCTGTAGCACCGTCTCGATCTCGAGCTCGCTCGTGACGACCTGCGCCGCGTGCAGGAGAGCTGCCTGCTGCTGCAGGCGCCGCTCGTTCTCCGACACGAGTCGCGCCGTCTGCAACGCAGAGCCGATCTCGTGCTCCACGGTGTCGACGAGGAACTGCTCGCCCGGCGTCAGCGGCGTGGCGCGCTCCGCGTTCACACAGCTTGCCGTGATGTCGATCGAGTCCAGGCGAAGTGCGCGCGTCAGCTCGTCGCGTGCGACCCGAACGACCTCGTCCGGATCCAGCTCGGCCCGCACGTTGCGGACGATGTCCGCGGTGCTCTGCTCACGCTCGAGGGCGTCGGAGAGCGCCGAAGCCGAGCGCAAACGGTCGAGTGCAAGTGCGGCTTCCGCGGTCACAGCCTGCAGCAGGGCGAGCTCCTCGGTCGAGAACGCTCGCTTCGCCTCCGTCGCCGCGACGGACAGAACACCGATCACGCGTTCCTCGGCGATCATCGGGATCCACGTCCCGCTCTTTGCTCCGACCCGCTCGACGAGTCGGGGGCTGACGAGCGTCGAGCTCGCGACATCGAAGACCGTGACCGGCGCCGCATCGAACACGGCGCTCGCGATCCCTGACGGCTCGTTGCGGAGATCGACTCTCAGCCCTTCCCACCAGGTGGCGGTGTCCCCGTCCTGCTCTGCGTGCACCCCGACGGCGTCCGTGCCGTCTTCGCTCACGACCGAGACGCCGACGAAGCCGACGTCGAGCAGCGAGGACACCTGGCGCACGAGCGGTCGCGCGACCTCCACGAGGTCGTGCGCGCGGCCGAGTGCTGTCGAGAGGTCTGCGACCGCGGTGAGCTCCCGGTCGCGGGCCGACACCCGTTCCTCCGCCTCCATCGCCCGGCCGATTCCGCCGATCACGAACGCGCGGTCGCCCCAGCGGGCAAGCAGAAGGAGCGCCGGCAGGAGCGCGAGCAAGACGGCAGCGAGCGAGCCCCAGACGTGTCCGCCGAACGGCCGCCGCTCCCGGAGGACGAGCACGCCGAAGATCCCCGCGGCCATGGCGATGCCGGGAAAGACGAGGACGATCGCCCAGTCCAGGGGATGAGCCCGTGTGCGGTCGCGCCAAAGCAGCGGCAGCACCGCGCCCGTCACGGCCGCATAGGCGGCGGCGAGCAGGAGCAACGGTACGCCGTTGAACAGAACCGCTTCGGTTGCCTGGGTCACTGGGCCGGCAAATGGTACGCCGACGGACCGGTACGCGCCCACCTTGCAAAGATGGGCCTCTCGGCCTATTTCCCCTGGGCTTTCTCGGAGCTAGCGTGGACGACACTGGGCGATGCGGACTGCGGTGGCGTTCCTGGCCATATGCCGCGGTACGCATTCACGAGAGGCCCGCTGCGACGACCCCCCGAAGCAGCGGGCTTCTTCGTTTTCCAGCCGGCGTCAGGCACCTGGCTACGATGGATTCGTGGTCAGAAAAGTTCTCCTCGCCTCGCCGCGGGGCTACTGCGCCGGGGTCGAGCGTGCCGTCGACACGGTCGAGAAGGCTCTCGATCTCTACGGCCCGCCGGTCTACGTGCGCAAACAGATCGTCCACAACCTCCACGTCGTCCGCGATCTCGAAGCCCGCGGCGCGGTCTTCGTCGATGAGGAGACCGAGGTGCCGGAGGGCGCGACCGTCGTTTTCTCGGCTCACGGGGTGGCGCCGTCGGTGCACGCGAACGCGGCTGCCCGCCAGTTGAACACGATCGATGCGACCTGCCCGCTCGTGACGAAGGTGCACGTGCAGGCGAGGCGCTACGCAGCGTCCGGCTACACGGTCCTCCTGATCGGCCACGAAGGCCATGAGGAGGTCGTCGGGACGATGGGCGAGGCGCCCGATTCGATGGTGCTCGTCGAGTCGCTCGCGGACGCCGAGCGGCTCAACTTTCCCGAAGGCACGCGGCTCGCGTACGTGACGCA
>JAYUEQ010000204.1:0-7801 GCA_043739205.1 Thermoleophilia bacterium | reverse complement strand
CTCGAGCTCTCGCAAACGCAGGCGGACGAATTGATCGACCGAAGAAACCGCGCGTACGTCGCACTCGCCGGGCTCAGGCAGAAGTTGGCCGGGGGCTCGTGACGCTTCCGACCCAGCGGCTCGACGGCAAGCACGCGATCGTCACCGGTGCGGGACGTGGCATCGGCCGCGCCGCCGCGCTTGCGCTTGCAGAGGTGGGCGCCGATGTCACGCTCTTCTCTCGCTCCGAGGCGGAGCTCGAGTCGGTCGCCGAGGAGGTACGCGAGCGTGGCTCGCATGCGGTGACGTGTGTCGGCGACGTGCGGTCCGCGAGCGACGTCGACCGGCTCCTCGAGACGGCGTCGGCGCACGAGGTTCCGACGATCTGCGTCACGGCCGCCGGGCTGAACCGTCCAGGCCCGACACTCGAGCAGCCGCTGGACGACTTCGACCTCGTGATCGACACGAATCTGCGCGGCACGTACCTCACGTGCCGGGCCTTCGCAGCCGCGGTCGGTGGACGCGGTGGCCGGATCGTCGCCATCTCCTCGCAGATGGGCGAGGTCGGATATCCCGGTCGTGCGGCCTACTGCGCGAGCAAGCATGCGGTGAACGGCCTCGTGCGCGCGCTTGCGGTCGAGTGGGCGCCGGTCGGCATCGCGGTCAATGCAGTTGCGCCGACCTTCGTCGAGACCCCGCTGACGCGCCCGATGTTCGAGGACGAAGCGTTTCGCGCCGACGTGCTCCGCAGGCTGCCGGTCGGTCGCATCGGCCAACCCGAAGAGGTCGTCGGCGCGATCGTGTTCCTCGCCTCCGACCAGGCATCGCTCGTCACCGGCCACATTCTCGCCGTCGACGGTGGGTGGACAGCGTGGTAGCCGCGTCTGGACCGGGGCCGCTCGCGGGCCTGCGGCTGATCGAGCTCGGCACGCTGCTCGCGGGCCCGTTCGTAGGGCGCCTGCTCGGCGACATGGGCGCGGAGGTGATCAAGGTCGAGCCGCCGGGGAAACCCGACCCGCTGCGCGACTGGGGTCAGGCCCGTTACGAGGGGCGCTCGCTCCTGTGGCCGGTGCAGGCGCGCAACAAGAAGTGCATCACCCTCAATCTTCGCGAGCCGCGCGGCCAGGAGCTCTTGCTCGAGCTCGTTCGGGTCGCGGACGTTCTCACCGAGAACTTCCGGCCCGGCACGCTCGAGCGCTGGAACCTCGGCTACGAGCGGCTCTCGGAGGTGAACCCCGGCATCGTGCTTGCTCGAATTTCCGGCTACGGCCAGACCGGGCCGTACGCCCAGCGTGCCGGGTACGCGTCGGTGGCCGAGGCGATGGGAGGCCTGCGGTACATCAACGGCTTTCCCGGTGAGGCGCCGCCGCGCACGGGGATCTCGCTCGGCGATTCGCTCGCCGCGATGTTCGCCGTGCAGGGCATCCTCGCTGCGCTCTACAACCGCGACGTGCTCGGCGACGGGCGCGGTCAGGTCATCGACGTCTCGCTCATGGAAGCGTCGTTCGCGTTGCTCGAGAGCGCTGTGCCCGAGTACGACCGGCTTGGCATCGTCCGCCAACCCTCCGGCACCGGGATCAAGGGCGTCGCGCCGTCGAACATCTTCAAGTCGCGCGACGACGTCTGGGTCGTGATCGCCGCGAATCAGGACGGCGTCTTTCGCCGTCTGTCCGAGGCGATGGGGCAACCCGAGCTCGCGGATGACCCGCGCTTCGCGACGCATCTCGCGCGCGGTGAGCATCAGGAGACGATCGAAGGGATCGTCGCCGACTGGGCTGCGCAGCACGACGCGCGCGAGATCGACCGCGTCCTCAACGACGCCGGTGTCGTCTGCGGCCCGATCTACACCGTCGCCGAGATCTTCGAGGACCCGCAGTTCAAGGCGCGAGACATGCTCGTCGAGCATGTCGATCCCGAGTTCGGTCCGTACATCGGCCCCGGCATCGTCCCGAAGTTCTCCGAGACGCCAGGCGAGGTGCGCTGGTCGGGAACCTGGGAGGAAGGAAGCCACAACGACGAGCTCTATCGCGGCCTGCTCGGGCTCAGTGCGTCGGAGCTCGATGCGCTGCGAGAGGATGGCGTCGTATGAGCATCACGATCTGCGACGTGGGACCACGGGACGGGCTGCAAAATCAGCCGGTCACATTCGAGCCGACGGTGCGCGCCGAGCTCGTCGACCTGCTGGCGGCCGCCGGCGTGCCCCGGATCGAGGTCGTGAGCTTCGTCAGCCCGAAGCACGTCCCGCAGATGGCCGGCGCGGAGGAAGTCGTCGCTGCGATCCAGCGGCGCGAGGGTGTTGTCTATGCAGGCCTCGCGCTCAATGAGCGCGGCTACAACCGGCTGCAAGCGAGCGGGCTGGAGGAGGTGCACGTCGCGTTCGCGGCCACCGAGGAGTTCAACCGGCGTAACTCGGGCGCGACGGTCGAGGAGGGTGTCGCGGCCGCCGAACGAATCATCGCGCGCGCGGCGGCCGACGGGATCCGTTCGACGGTGACGATCGGCGTTGCCTTCGGCTGTCCGTTCGAGGGCGCCGTCGACCCGGGTCGCGTGGCGGAGCTCGCGACGCGGCTCGTGGCCGCCGGCGCGGATGAGGTCGCCGTTGCGGACACGGTCGGCGTCGGTGTGCCGCGCCAGGTGCGCGACCTCGTAAGCCGTCTCGTGCCGCTCGGCGTTCCCGTCGGCATCCATCTGCACAACACGCGCAACACCGGCTTCGCGAACGCGCATGCGGCGCTCGAGGCCGGCGTGACGGTCTTCGACGCGTCTGTCGGCGGGATGGGCGGCTGCCCGTTCGCTCCGCGGGCGACGGGCAACATCGCGACCGAGGACCTCGTATATCTCTGCCACGGCGAGGGCGTCGAGACGGGTATCGACCTCGACGCGCTCATCGACGTGGCGCAGTGGCTCGAATCACACCTCGGGCGCGAGCTCGAGGGCCAGGTCTACAAAGCCGGAGCGTTCGCTCCGGTCGCCGGCTAGAGAGAAAGGACAGCGAGATGGCATACAGGCTGGGGGTCGACGTCGGTGGGACGTTCACCGATCTCTTCCTCGTATCCGAGGGGAACGGCGGCGCCCAGTTCCGGGTCAAGACGCCGTCGACGCCCCACGACCCGTCCGAGGGCGTGCTCACCGGCGTTCGCCGGATCTGCGACGAGGCCGGCATCGGCGTCGGGGAGTTGCAGAACATCCTCCACGGCACGACCGTCGCGACGAACGCCGTGCTCGAGTCCAAAGGCGCACGCGTCGGCCTGATCACGACAAAGGGCTTCGGGCAGATCCTGCACCTGGCCCGCTCGCAGACGCCGGGCCCGCTTGCAGGCTGGATCATCATGGTGAAACCCGACCCGCCGGCATCTCTTGCAGACACGCGCGAGGCCGTCGAACGTCTGGACGCGCGCGGACAGGTCGTCGTCCCGCTCGACGAAGCGCAGGTCGAGCAGATCATCCACGATCTCGTCGAGTCGGGTATCGAGTCGCTCACCGTGGCACTCGTCAACTCGTACGTGAACCCTGCGCACGAGGAGCGGATCGGTGCGATCGTCGAGCGCCTCTACCCGGATTTCCCCGTGACGTTGAGCGCGCAGGTCCTGCCCGAGTTCCGCGAGTACGAGCGGACGCTCACTGCGTGCATGAACTCGTACGTGCGGCCGAAGGTCGCCGACTACGTGAATCGTCTCCAGTCCGAGCTCCAGTCGGCCGGTGCCACGGCTGACGTGAACATTCTCCGCTCGGACGCCGGCCTGATGACGACGCGTGAAGCTGCGCGGAACCCGATCTACGCGGTGCTGTCCGGGCCGTCGGGCGGCGTCGCCGGCGCGCTCTTCGTCGCGCGCAAGGCCGGCTTCGAGGACATCCTCACGTTCGACATGGGCGGCACGTCGACCGACGTGGCGCTGTGTCAGAACGGTCAGCCGACGATCGGGCGGGAGACCACGATCTCCCACTTCCGCATTCGCGTCCCGTCGGTGGACGTGCACACGGTCGGTGCGGGCGGCGGTTCGATCGCCCACGTCCCGCAACTGACGAAGGCGCTCCGGGTCGGCCCCGAGTCCGCAGGCGCCGCGCCGGGCCCGGCGGCCTACGGCAGGGGCGGCGAGCTGCCCACCGTGACCGACGCGAACGTCGTGCTCGGGCACCTACCGCCGCAGCTGCTCGGCGGCGAGATGATGCTCGACGTCGAAGCGTCCCGCCGGGCGGTGCAGACGATTGCGGACGCGACGGGCCTCGGCTCGGTCGAGGAGGCGGCCGAGGGGATGCTCGCGATCGTGAACGAGAACATGGCAGGTGCGCTGCGCCTCGTCTCCGTCCAGCGCGGTCACGACCCGCGTGACTTTGCGCTGGTCGCCTACGGCGGGGCAGGGCCGCTCCACGCGAATGCCGTCGCCAAGCTGATGGGGTCCTTTCCGGTGCTCGTGCCGCCGGCGCCCGGTCTGCTCTGCGCGATCGGCGACCTCGTCGCCGACTTCCGCGATGAGTTCGCCCAGACCTACATCCGGTTGCTCTCCGAAACGGAGCCGGAGGACGTGGCGCGGATCCTCGACGAGCTCGGCGGGCGTGCGAACGCGTGGCTCGAGAGCGAAGAGATCGCCCCAGGCGCCCGAACGATTACCCACACATCGGACATGCGCTACCACGGGCAGGGCTACGAGATCCCGGTTGCGATCGACCCGGGGGAGATCCGCTCCGTCGGAGTCGGCGATCTCGAGGAGCGCTTCAACGGGCTGCACGAGCAGCTCTACGGGTTCCGAATGCATGACACAGCGGCCGAGATCGTCAACCTCCGTGCCGTCGGTTTCGGCAGCGTGCCGAAGCCCGAGCTGCCGGTCGGCGAGCCCGGAGGAACCGACGCCTCGGGCGCGATCGCCGAGGAGCGGCCCGTGTGGTTCGACGGGCAGCAACACGCGACGACGATCTACGACCGCGCGAAGCTGAGACCGCAGATGCGCTTCGAAGGGCCCGCGGTCGTCACCGAATTCGACTCGACGACAGTTGTCCTGCCCGGGTACGTCGCAGAGATCGACGTCAACTTCAACATCCTGATCACCCCGAAGGACTGAGGAGGCGCTCCGATGGCATCAACCACGAACAACGAGCTGCGGATCGCCGAGATCCCGACCGACGTGACGGTCGATCCGATCACGCTCGACATCATCGAAGGCGCACTGAAGAACGCGCGATTCGAGATGGACGCCGTGCTCTTCCGTTCGGCGATGAGCCCGGTGATCCGCGAGCAGCACGACGAGTTCCCGATGCTCACAGATCCACGCGGGCGCATGGTCGTCGGTCAGTTCGGCGCCTACATCAACGAGATGATGGCCGACTGGGATCGCGGCGTGTACCCGGGCGACGTGATCCTCACCTCGGACCCGTTCAAGTGCTCCGGCTCGATCTCGCACACGAACGATTGGCTCGTCCTGCTGCCGATCTTCTACGAGGACGAGCTCGTCGGCTGGTCGAGCCAGTTCGGTCACCAGATGGATGCCGGGGGACCGCTTCCCGGCTCGCTGCCGACCGGCGCGCGCACGATCTTCGAGGAGGGGATCATCATCCCGCCGATCAAGATCATCGAGCGCGGGGAGGTGCAGGAGGATGTTCTCCGGCTGATCCTCAACAACGTGCGTCTACCGGAGATGAACCGCGCGGATCTCTTCGCGATCGTCGCCGGGTGCAGGGCGGGCGAGCGGCGTGTGCTCGACCTGTGCGAGCGGTTCGGCAAGGAGACGTATCTCGCGGCGTTGCAGGCGCTGCTCGACCGGACCTACGAGGCGATGCGAACGCTGATCCAGCTGGCGATTCCGGAGGAGCCGCAGAGCTTCGAGGACTACATCGACGACGACGGGCTCGGTAACGGCCCGTTCAAGATGAAGCTGACCATCTGGCGCGAGGGCGACCACGCGTTCTTCGACTGGACCGGAACCGACCCGCAGGCCATGGGGCCGATCAACTTCTACCTCTCCGAGGGCATGTTCAAGATGTTCATCGGGATCTACCTGATCATGGTCAACGATCCCCAGATCCTCTTCAACGACGGCTTCTATCCGCTGTTGCATGTCGTCATGCCCGAGGGGTGCCTGCTCAAGCCGCGCTATCCGGCCGCCCTCGGCTGCCGCACCCACGCGCTCGCTCGTCAGTTCGACGTGCTCGGTGGCGCGCTCTGCAAGCAGGCGCCTGAGTTGAACACCGCGGCGGGTTATGGCACGTCGCCGTACATGCTCTACTCGGGCTGGAACGGCAGCGGGGACTTCTTCTACTCGATGGAGATCCTCTACGGCGGTATCCCAGGGCGTCCGATCGGCGACGGGATGGACGGCCACTCCTGGTGGCCGCTCTTCGAGAACATCCCGACGGAGTACCTCGAGGCCTACTACCCGATGCGAATCGACGGGTACACGACGATCAAGGACTCTGGCGGCGCGGGCCTCCACCGTGGCGGCAACGGCGTCGAGAAGCGCTACGTGTATCTCGAGCCCGGCGAGGTGTCGATTCACGACGACCGCTGGCTGACGCGCCCCTGGGGCGTGCTCGGCGGCGAGCCGGGCGAGCGGTCGGAGAAGATCCTCGTTCGCGCCGACGGGACAGAAGAACGCCTGCCGTCGAAGTGCGACAACGTCGAGATCGCCCCGGGCGACATGCTGATCTACCGCACGGCGGGTGGAGGCGGCTGGAAGGACCGCCTCGACCGGCCCGTCGAGGCTGTCGTCCGCGACGTCCAGTTCGGGCTCGTCTCGCGCGAGAAGGCGCGTGCGAGTTACGGCGTCGTGGTCGGCGCCGACGGCGCCGTTGACAACGAGGCAACCGAGCGGGAGCGCGAGCACCAGCGCGGCGAGCGCGGTGAGGCTCTTGCCTTCGACTTCGGGCCGCCGCTCGAGGAGGTGCTCGCGAACTGCAAGCAAGAGACGGGGCTCGAGCCCCCGACACCCGCGCAGCCGCTCAGGTGGTCCCCGCTCGAGGACGGCGCGCAAGCGCGTGCCCGCATGCGCGAGCGGGACGCGGTGTAACGGTGAGCGGGCCGCAGTTCGAGGGTTTCGGGCAACAGGCCGGCGGCGTGGGCCGCCGGCCCGCGCTCGTGATCATCGACATGAACAACGGCTTCACGGACGCCGCCTCGCCGCTTGTCTGCGATCTCGACGACACCGTCGAGGCGATCCGGAAGCTGCTCGAGGCGGCTCGCCGTGCGCAGGTGCCCGTCGTGTTCACGACTGTCTCCTACGGCGAGGGCGACAAGGTTACGGCGAAGGCATTCATCGACAAGGTGCCTGTGCTGCTGACGCTCGCGGCGGGCTCGCGCTGGGTCGAGATCGACGAGCGCATCGCTCCTCGTCCCAACGAGCCGGTGCTGAACAAGCTCTTCGCATCGGCGTTCTTCGGTACGCCACTCGCGAGCCTGCTCGCAGCGCACGGATGTGACAGCGTGATCGTGACGGGTGCGTCGACTTCCGGTTGCGCTCGGGCGACGGTGGTGGACGTGCTGCAGCACGGCTACCGGCCCGTCGTCCCGCGCGAGGCGGTCGGCGATCGCAACTCGGCGGCGCATGACGCCGCGCTGTACGACATCGACCTGAAGTACGGCGACGTCGTGTCGCTCGACGAGTGTCTCGACGCGTTGGGAGGGATCGTTGTCGCACACGCTCGTTGAGAAGATCATCCTCGCCCACTGCGAGGCGGACGACGTTCGGCCCGGCGATGTCGTGACGGTCCGGTGCGACGTCGTGATGGCGAACGATGTGTCGGGCCCCGTCGCGTTTCGCGCGCTCGAGAAGATGGGGGTCGACCGCGTGTTCGACCCTGGCCGTGTCGTCATGGTCGCTGACCACTTCATGCC
>JAYUEQ010000203.1:0-13611 GCA_043739205.1 Thermoleophilia bacterium | reverse complement strand
CTCACCTCGTCAAGCGTTTCGGCTCGACGACCGCGCTCGGCGGCGTCTCGATCGAGGTCGGAGCCGGGGAGAGTGTCGGGATCGTCGGGGAATCGGGATCCGGCAAGACGACACTCGCCCGCTGCCTTGTCGGTCTCGAAACCGCAGACGAGGGCGACATCGAGATAGTCGGCTACGCCGCAGAGGACTTCTCGAAGCTCAGACGGACAGACCGGCGCGCGCTTCGACGCGCCGCGCAGATCGTCTTCCAGGATCCGTACTCGTCCCTCGACCGGACGGAAACCGTCGGCGCCGCGCTCCGGGAGGTGCTCGTCGTGAACAAGTTCCCCTCGCAGGGCATGAACGCGCGCGTTGACGAGTTGCTCGAGCGCGTCGGTCTGCCACTCGGCTATGCCAAGCGCCGCCCGGCAGCGCTCTCCGGTGGGGAGCGGCAGCGCGTCGTGATCGCCCGGACGCTCGCGCTCGAGCCGAAGCTGATCGTCTGCGACGAACCGGTGTCCGCGCTCGATGTCTCGGTGCAGGCGCAGATCCTCAGCCTCTTCCGCGAGTTGCGCGAGGAGTTCGGGCTCAGTTACCTCTTCATCACGCACGATCTCGCAGTCGTCCGCCAAGTCGTCGATCGTGTGTATGTCCTGTACCAGGGCAAGGTCGTCGAACAAGGCCCCGTCGACAGGGTGCTCGACCAACCCGAGCATCCGTATACGAAACGACTGATCGCTTCGATTCCGCGGGCAGCTGCGTGACCGGGATTTCCGCCGCGCTCAGGCATTTCGGAGACGGGCCGTTATCTTTCTCCCGACGCTTCCGCCGCCCGTAACCGAAGGACTGTGATGGCCATGCAACCGACATCGTCTCGCGAATCGCCCCGGCGGAGCCTGAACGACAAGGCGTACGACCACCTGCGCCAGGCGATTCTGAGTGGTGAGCTTCCTGTGGGGACGATCATCGCCGAGACGAAGGTCGCCCAGGACCTTGGCATCTCGAAGACGCCCGTGCGGCAGGCGTTGCAGCTGCTCCGCACCGAGGGCCTGCTCGAGCTCGGGCCCCGCCGGCAACTCGTCGTGCGAGGCTTCTCGGCCGCGCACCGCAACGAGGTCTTGCGGGTTCGCGAAGCGCTCGAGGAAATCGCGGTCGAGACCGCGTGTCGTGTGATCACGCTCGATGACATCGACATGCTCCGCCTCCTCTTGCTGCGACAGGGCCGCGCCGCGGACGCGTACAACGAAAACGACTTCCTCGTTCTCGACGAGGAGTTCCACATCCTGATCGCCAAGAGCGCGAACCTGCCGATCGTCGCGAGGCTCCTCGAACAGATGCGCGGCTTCGCGCGCATCATGCGGTTGGGCCGGACGCAGCCGCCGGAGCACTTGCGCGACATCCTCGTCGAGCACACGCGCATCGTCGACGCGATCGAGAACCGAGACGCGGTTGCCGCCCAGGCGGCGCTGCACGAGCACCTTCACCACTGGGACTATCTGCTGGCGCCACAACCCGAGTCGGCAGCGCCGGCAGACGAATGACGATCACGCGCGTCGACGTCTTCGGTTACGACCTGACGTACGTCCACGGGCGCTATGTCATGTCGGGCGGGCGCGTGATCGAGAGGCTTCCGAGCACTGTCGTGCGGGTGACGACGAGCGACGGTATCGAAGGTTTTGGTGAGGTGTGCCCGCTCGGCCCTGCGTATCTCCCGGCGCACGCAGGTGGTGCTCGCGCGGCGCTGCACGAACTGGCCCCGGCCGTGGTCGGTCTGGATGCCGGCAATCTCGGTGCGGTCAACGCGGCCATGGATCGCGCGCTCATGGGACACGGCTACGCGAAGAGCGCGATCGACACCGCGTGCTGGGACGCACTCGGGCGGTCGGTGGGCAGGCCGGTCTGCGACCTGCTGGGTGGCCGACTATCCGAGTCGTTCCCGCTCTACTTTGCGGTTCCCCTCGCTTCCGCGGAAGAGATGACGGCGTATGTGCAGGCGCGGCGAGCCGAAGGGATCCATCGGTTTCAACTGAAGATCGGCGCCGATCCGCACGAAGATGCGGCGCGGACGCGTAGCGTCGTCGAGGCGACAAGCGCCGAGGACATCGTCGTCGCCGACGCCAACGGCGGCTGGGGTGTCCAGGACGCGGTGGTCGCAGCGCGCGCAATGGAGGATCTCGAGCGTGTCTTCTTCGAGCAGCCGTGTCCCACGTTCGAGGAGTGCCTGATCGTTAGGCAGCGGACGACGCTCCCGATGGTCCTCGACGAGTGCATCCGCGACGTCCACTCGCTCCTGCGCGCCTATGAGGCGAAGGCGCTCGAGGCGTTCAACCTGAAGATCTCAAAGGTGGGCGGTCTGACGAAGGCGAAGCTGATGCGCGATCTCGCCGTGGAGCTCGGACTGCGCGTAACGATCGAAGACGCGTGGGGTGGAGATCTCGTCACTGCCGCGGTCTCGCATCTCGCTGCGAGCACGCCGCCGGACACCTTGTTCACCGTCTCGTTCATGAACGACTGGACGAACGAGCACATCGCCGGCCACCAGCCGCGCTCGCGGGCCGGTTTCGGCTCCGCACCGACAGAACCTGGCCTCGGAATCGACGTCGACGTCGAGGCACTCGGCGCGCCGCTCTTCTCTGCGGTCTGACCTCAGACGCCCGAGAAGGCGCTGAAGCCGCCGTCCACCGGGACGACGATCCCGGTCACGAACCGCGCCCCGTCAGAGACGAGCCAGACGACGGTCGAGACGAGCTCGTCCGGTTCGCCGAAGCGGGCGAGCGGCGTGCGGGCGATGATCGTCGCACCGCGCTCGGTAAACGCGCCGTCTTCCTCGACGAGCAGCGCGCGGTTCTGCTCGCCGATCACGAACCCGGGCGCAATGGCGTTGACGCGGATGCCCGTACCGCGACGTGCGAGCTCGACAGCAAGTGACCGCGTGACGCTTTCGATCGCCGCCTTCGCTGCGGCGTAACCGCCGACCCGCGTCAGTGCGCGCGTTGCGGCCATCGACGAGATGTTGACGATCGAGCAGCCCGACGCGTTCCGCATTGCCGCCCCGAAGACCTGGATCGGGAGCAACGTGCCGACCAGGTTGAGATCGACCACTTGGCGATAGGCCCCGATCGAAAGCGTGAAGGGCGACGCGTCGTCCTTGAGCGTCGCGTCGGCGACGTTTCCGCCGGCGCAGTTGACCAGGATGTCGATGGCGCCGAATCGCTCGAGGATGCGGTCGCGCCCTGCCTCGAGCGAAGCGGCGTCGAGCACGTCGGCCTGCACGCCGATCGCTTCGTGCCCTTCGCCTGTCAGGTGCCTCACGGTTTGCTCGAGTGCCGCCGCACCGCGCGCGAGCACGGCCACCCGTGCGCCGGCCTGGGCCAGGCCCTGCGCGAGTGCCGCGCCGATCACGCCGCTCCCGCCCGTGATCACCGCGACGCGTTCGGTGAGTGAGAAGGGGCTCGAGGTCATTGCAAGAGTGCGAGATGACGGCCAAGGTGGTTTTCGAGCACCCGCGTATATTCGTCGCTCGCGTCTTCCAGCGCAGCGAGCAGCGCGGGCCCGATCTTTGCATCCGAAAGCACTGCGCCGTAGGTGACGTGCAGGCCTTGCCGCGCGCCGGGATCGTCAAGCAGCGCTGCGAGGTCGTCCTCGCCTGAGGGCACGTGGGCCTCGGCCGACAACTCATATGAGTCGCGGTCGAGCTCGAAGCGCGACCGTGCGATTGCGAGGATCTCGCGGAACATGTCGGGCTCGGTTGCGGCGATCACGCGAAGTCCTTCGAGATAGGAGGTGCCCGACGTCTTCACGTGCAGGTTCCCACTGCTCGCCTCGGCGAGAACCTTGTAGATGGAGAACTTGTCGGAGCCCGAATGGATGCTCAGCTTGTACGCACCGTGGTCGGCGGCAATGCGCGCATGCTGCCGCACGGCATGGGCGACGGCTTCGAGATCTTCTTCGAGATCGAGTGCTTTCTGCCACCGACCTGGAAACCGCGGCGCGAGACTGGTGAAGGCAACTCCGAGCCGGTGCAGTTCGACGGCGATGAACAAGTGCTCGAACGGCGTCGTTGGCGCGTCCGTCTCGTCGACCGAGACCTCGATGTCGTGGGTCGTGCCATCGAGGACACGTGCGAGCTGCACCACGTGCGCGATCGCGCGTCCGAAGACGCACGCCGCACGTGCGATTTCGAGGTTGTCCGCCTCTGCGCCGTACCGCGACTTCATCGCCTGCCAGTCGCCCGCGAGCATGTCCCAGGGCAGTGTCTCGACTGAGCTCTCCAGATCTGCCGACGATGCCTCCCGCGCCCGTTCGTCGACGTGCGCGCTCGGATCGAGCGTGAACATCGTGAATTCCGCGGCGAGCGCACTTTCGACCTCTTCCGTCGTCCGCAGGTGATCGGCGTCCGCGCCGTAGCCCGATGTCCAGCCGGCTTCGAGCGCCCCCCACGTGGCCGCGTCGAGAACGTCGGTGAACGACCGTCCCGTTCGCGCGAGCTCCCGCGCCGACTGCTGTGCGAGCACCGGTGCCAGCGTGCTCCCGGTCGAGCGGAGCGCGCGGATGTGCCCTGGTGTCGCGAGCCCGATGCGGTCGCCGAAGCCGAAGGACGGCGCGGTTCCGAGCGCGCGCGGACGAAGGTGCGGTAGGAGCTCCCGGACCGCCGCGGCCGCTGCCGAAGTCTTCACCACCAGCCGCACGGCGTGACCGTTGATCTCGGCCGGCTCGCCGTCGAAGCCTTCGACGTCGCTTGGAACCGCGAGCAGCTTGTTGTTGCCCACCGACACGAGCTGCACCGCGCCGGCGTCGATCGCCGCTCCTACCAAGAGTGCATCGTTCCGTCTTCGAGACGGTTCACCGGGAGGTATGCGCGACGGTAGGGATAGCGCGCCGCAGCCTCCTCGTCGATGTCGACGCCGAGCCCCGGCTCGTCGCTGAGGTGCAAGGCGCCGTCGCGGAACGCATACGAGTGCGGAAAGACCTCGTACGTCGCTTCGGTGTGGGGCATGTACTCCTGGATCCCGAAGTTCGGGATCGAGATGTCGACGTGCAGCGCCGCGGCCATGGTCACCGGTGAAAGATCGGTTGCTCCGTGGCAGCCCATGCGTATGTGGTGCAACTCAGCGAGCGCAGCGATCTTGCGCAGATGGCTGATCCCTCCGGCGCGCTGCACACTCGTCCGCACATAGTCGATCAGCTGCTCGGTGATCAGCGTGCGGAAGTCCCAGATCGTCGGCAAGACCTCGCCGACCGCAAGGGGTGTCGTCGTGTGTTGCCTGATCAGCCTGAAGCCTTCCTGCAGCTCGGCCGGCACCGCGTCCTCGAGCCAGAACAGCCGGTAGGGCTCGAGGCGCTTGCCGAGCTCGGCCGCCTCGATCGGCCGCAAGCGGTGGTGGACATCGTGCAGCAGGTGGAAGTCGAAGCCGTACCGCTCGCGGACGGAAGCGATCACTCCGGGGATGAACGCGAGGTAGCGCTCGCTCGACCACACGTTCTCGGTCGGCATGTCGGCGTCCGCCGGCTCGTAGTACCGCTTGTCCGGGCTCACCCCGTAGGTGCTCTGGAGGCCTGGGATCCCGCACTGGACGCGAACCGCGCGGTAGCCGTCGTCCAGGTAGCGGCCGACCCAGTCGAGCACCTCGGCCTCCGTCTCGCCGTTCGCGTGGCCGTAGACGAGCACGTCTTCGCGCGACTTGCCGCCGAGCAGCTCGAACACGGGCATGCCTGCGGCCTTTCCTTTGATATCCCAGAGGGCCATGTCGACGGCCGCGATTGCGGTCATGCCGACGGGGCCGCCGCGCCAGTAGGCGCCCTTGTAGAGGTACTGCCAGATGTCCTCGATCCGCGAGGCGTCACGCCCGATCAGCAGCGGGCACACGTGATCCTGGAGGTAACTCGCGACCGAGAGCTCGCGGCCGTTGAGCGTCGCGTCGCCGACACCGGTGAGACCCGACGAGGTTCGGAGCTTCAGCGTGACGAAGTTCCGGTCCGGCGAGCAGACGATCACGCGGGCATCGACGATCTTCAACTCCGTGCTCCTTCCTCGATCAGGACGGCGCGGATCGGGGAGCCCGAGCCGCCCCGGATGCGGAGGGGAAGCCCGACGAAGATCCCGCGCGGCGGGGCGGCGGCGAGGCCGATCAGCGTTTCGAAGATCAGGATCTCGGCCGGCAGGAACGCGCGCAGGTGGCCGACTGCGGAGGTGATCTCGCCGTCGACGACTGCCGTGTCGCAGGTCGCGGTGTCCGACCCGACTGCGCTGACGCCACGCCCTGCGAGGTAGTCGCATGCGTCGGCGGCGAGGCCGGGAGCGTTGCGGATCCACCAGAGACGCGCAGCCGCGTCGTCGTCCTCAGGCTTGAAGTGCCGGTCCCAGCCGAACTGGATGATCGCGATGTCCCCAGGCTGAAGCTCGAGCCCGTCGCGCTCCTCGATCTCTTCGAGGACGGCGCGCGTCACGAGGTCTCCGGGCCCAGGTGCGTGCCGGCTGACGTCGTACTTGACGTACGGCGCGATGAACCGCTCGGGCGGATACCGGTCGATCGTGCGCTCGCCCAACGACGCCATCGCGTGCGCGGGAGCGTCGACGTGCGAACCGGTGTGCTCGCCGAAGGAGAGCTGCTGCACGAAGTACCCGTCGCGTGCGTGTGTCCGCGCCTCGGCGTCGACTTCGACGGCGGGGTGGCCGGGGAACACCGGCAGCCGCTCGTCGATCACCGGCGAGACGTCGTGGAACGTCGCCGAGCGGAGCGCATCGGCGAGCGAGCTCACGGTTGGACGACCGCGCGCAACGCGCTGAGCGTGCCGTCCTTGGAGGTCACGAACGCGCTGCTGACGTCGTCCAGCGAAAAGCGCTGCACGAGCGAACTGTCAGGCAGAGCGGCGAGCAGTCCCCCGGCGAGCAAGTCCATGGCCTCGATGAAATCACCTCGCTCGTACATCAGCACGCCGACCAGTGAGCGATCCCCGCGCTGTAGGGCCAGGCCGTCGATCTCCAACGCGGCCGGGGCGTTCCCGACGACGACGGCGCGGCCGCCCTTGCGGGTCGAGGCGAGCGCGCTCGCGATCGTCTCGCCGCTGCCCACACACTCGAATACGACGTCGGCTCCTTCCGGGCGGACGACCTCGGCAACGATCTGCTCGACCGAGCTCGAGCCGATGTCGACAGCCGGCAGGCCGAGCAGCGCTGCGCGCGCCCGCCTGGGCGCGGACGGTTCGATCACGAGGACATCGAGGCCGCGTGCCTGTGCGACGAGCGCCGTGAACAGCCCGATTGCCCCGGAGCCGAGGACGACGGCCGTCTCGCCCGCCTCGCTCTGCGCACGCGCCACCGCATGCACGCCGACCGCGAGCGGCTCGATGAGCACGCGCTGAAGATCCGGGATTCCGTCGGGCACGGGCAGCAGGTTCTGCTCGGAGACGACGAGATGCTCGGCCAGCCCGCCCGGCAGCTGCCCGCCGTGGAAGCGCATGTCGGCGCAAAGCTGCGGCTGGTCCCGGAGACAGTGGAAACACATGCCGCACCCGACGGGGGGGAACACGACGACGTCGGCGCCGACGGTGAAAACCTCCGCGCCCTCGCCGATGGCGTCGACGCGACCATAGATCTCGTGGCCGAGCAGAAGTGGAGGTCGGAGAAACGCGTGCGTTCCCGCCCACATCTTCAGGTCGGAACCGCACACGCCGCAGTCGCGCACGCGGAGCCTGACCTCGCCGAGCGCCGGCTCTTCGGCAGGGCGCCGGTCGAGCGAGAACTCGGACGGAGCGACGAGCATTGCGTACCGGCCGTCGCTCATTGCTGCCTCCAGAGCTGCAAGAGCCCGGTCTCCGCCATCGTGGTCTCGATGTCGTGCGGATCGAGCGGGACGAAGCCGGTGAAGTTCTCGAGCCCCTCGGCGGTGAGCGCGACGGTGTCCTCGCAGCGGATGTAGAGGTTCCGCTCGGGCACCCAGATCATCGGGTCGACCGAGAACACGAGCCCTTCGGGAAGCGGGCGCTCGCGGTAGCTGCCGACGTCGTGCACGGCCATGCCGACCGGATGCGACAGGTGCCCGCGGAAGCCCAACGCGTCGCGTGCCGCCCGTTCGAACTCGGGCGCAGACCACGCGGTCGCGGCTACCACTTCGCCCATCTCGGCCGCGGCGTCGTCCAGCACGTCGTCGGCGGATACCCCGACGCGGATGCGCGACAGAAGCGCGCGGTGATACTGGACGATGAAGCCGTAGAGCTCGAGTTGCCACGGCTCCCACTCGCCGGACACCGGCCACATGCGACCGATGTCGCTCGTGTAGTAGTTGAAGTCGGGCGCGTAGTCCATCAGCACAAGTTCTCCGTCCGCGAGCACCGACGACTTGCGCGAGTAGTGGCCGTGCCACGCATTCGCTCCCGTGGCGACGATCGCCTCGTAGGACCCGCCGCGTGCTCCACCTTGCTGGAAGACGAAGTCGGCGACCGCGCTCAGCTCGTACTCGTAGAGGGCCGGTTCGGTCGAGCGCATCGCCTCGATCACGCCAAGGCCGGTCAGCCGGCCCGCCTCGCGCATCGCGGCGAGCTCGGAGGTGCTCTTGATGAGTCGAAGCTCGTCGAGCACCGGCGTCAGGTCGCGTACCTCTGCGCTCGGGAAGTGCGACCCGAGCGCGGCCCGAAGGCCTCCTTCGGGCTCCCGGCGGCCCAAAGGGTCAGCGAGACGGGCGGCGGTCCCTCCGAGCAGCACGTCTCTCGTCTCGCGCTCCCCTTCGGCCGGGGCGAACGGTGTGTGCACCGTCAGGCGTCCGCGGAAGAGCCGGCGCGCGAGCTCAGCGGGGAGGTCTTCGACCGGCGCTACGAGATCGGCGCCGGAGAGCTCCTGGACGAGCTCGACGTCCTCGGCCCACAGGCCTGGGCCCTCGCTCCGCTCGCGATGCTCGTCGCGGTGCGGCAGGTAGACGGTTGTCAGTGCCGCCACGCCGTCGATCAGGACGTAGGCCCCGGCCACCTCGAGGCCGGTGGCGTAGAAGAACTCGTTCGTCTGGCGGAACCGGGTCGAACGCCGGGGGGCCGGAGCGGAGGCGAGCAAGGCGACGCCTCCGGTTCCGACCGCATCCGCGATGCGGGAACGCCGCGCCCGCAGCTCTTCGGCCTGGGGACGCACCTCGCTGCCTGTCGCGATCACTGGGGAAAGGCTTTCAGATTCTTCTCATCGATTGAAATCTCTTTCGGAGCTAAGCGTACTATATGCTCGAATCGGTTCTAAGCCAAAGCCCCCTGTGACCGACGAACCCACCCCGTCATCCGCGACGCGCCTCTGGTGGCGCACACCGGCCTCGCGCTGGTTCGGCGCGACGCCTGTAGGTAACGGCCGCCTCGGCGGGATGGTCTTCGGGCGGGTCTACAAGGAGACGTTCCAGATCAACGAGGAAACGCTCTGGTCGCGTCTTCCCGACCGCACGAATCCGGATGCCCGGGCGCACCTCGACGAGGTCCGCTCGCTCCTCCTCGCCGGGCGGACGGAGGAGGCGCACACGCTCGCCGAGCTGGCGCTCTTCGGGATGCCGAACAACCAGTCGGCCTACCAGCAGCTTGCGAACGTGACGCTGCTCTTCGGCGGCCAGCACGAGGAGCACGTGGAGGACTACCGACGGGACCTCGACATGGAGACGGGGGTCGTCACCGTCTCCTACACCCGGAACGGGCAACGCGTCCGGCGCGAATTCTTCGCCAGTGCCCCCGACGACGTGCTCGTGATGCGCATCGAGGGAGTGGGGGCGGGCGAGCTCCAACTCGGCGCGCACCTCCATCGCAAGTTCGACGGCCGCGCGGACCCCGACCCCGACACCGGCGATCTCGTGTTGCGCGGGAAGTGTGGCGCCCTCGGATCCTCGTTTGAGGCGCGGCTTCGCATCGTCGCCGACGGAGGCTCGCTGCGCAGCATCGGCGACCATCTCTCCCTGACGGATGCCGACGCCGCGACGGTCCTGATCGCGGTCGCCTCAGACTTCCGGCACAAGGACTACGCAGCCGAAGCGGCGCGCGTCGTGGACGCAGCCGCGGCGCGTTCCTACAGCGAGCTTCGCGAGCGCCACGTCGATGACCACCGCCGCGCGTTCGGCGGCTTCGCGATCGAGCTGAAATGCGATCCGGCACTCGACGAGCTGCCGACCGACGAGCGCCTCGAGCGTCTGCAGGCGGGTGCCGACGACCCCGGCCTGATCGCGCAGTACTGCCAGTTCGGCCGCTACCTCCTGCTCGGCAGCAGCCGGCCGGGGACGCTGCCCGCGAACCTGCAGGGCATCTGGAACGAGAGCTTCATGCCCGCCTGGGACAGCAAGTTCACGATCAACATCAACACCGAGATGAACTACTGGCCCGCGGAGACGGCGGGGCTGCAAGCGACGGCGGGCCCGCTGTTCGACCTGATCGACCGCCTGCGGGTGACCGGTGCGGAGACTGCGCGCGCCCATTACGGCTGTCGCGGCTTCGTCGCCCACCACAACACGGACCTCTGGGCCGACACCGTGCCCCTCGACAATGTCTTTTGCGGGCTCTGGCCCGCCGGTGCGGCCTGGCTGACCTACCACCTGTGGGAGCACTACTCCTTTGCGCCTGACGACGAGTTTCTGCGCGACCGGGCGTACCCGGCGCTCCGCGAGGCGGCCGAGTTCTGCCTCGACTACCTGACGCCGCATCCCGAGACCGGCGAGCTGCTCTTCGGGCCGTCGCTCAGCCCCGAGAACCAGTACTTCGACGAACAGGGGTTGCGCGCAGGTCTCTGCATGGCGCCGACGAGTGACACGCAGATCGTCGACGGGCTGTTTCGCCGCGTGATCGAGGCGGAGGAGATCCTCGGCATCGACGACGGCATCGGTGACGAGCTGCGCGCCGCATGTGACCGTCTGCCTGCAATGCGCGTTGGACGCCACGGCCAGCTCCAGGAGTGGCTCGAGGACTACGAGGAGTGGGAGCCGGGACACCGTCATCTGTCGCATCTGTTCGCGGTCTATCCGGATCATGCGATCACACCGCGGTCGCAGCCGCAGCTTGCCGCTGCCGCGCGGACGTCGCTCGAGCGTCGGCTCGCAAACGGAGGCGGCGGAACCGGCTGGGGCCGCGCGTGGGTCGTGCTGATCTGGGCTCGCTTCCACGAGGCCGCGCTCGCGCACGAGCATCTCCTGACTCTCTTGCGCTTGAGCACCGTCGAGAACCTCTTCGATACGCATCCGCCCCAGGGCACGAACCCACTGACGGTCTTTCAGATCGACGGCAACCTCGGCGGCACAGCAGCTGTCTGCGAGATGCTCCTGCAGTCGCACGACGGTCTCGAGCTCTTGCCGGCGTTGCCGGATGCCTGGGCGGATGGCTCGGTGCAGGGGCTCCGGGCGCGAGGCGGCTTCGAGGTGTCTCTCACCTGGACGGCGGGCCGGCTGCAGCAGGCAGCGATCCTCTCGACGCACGGCCGGCCCTGCTACCTGCGGGGCGACCTTTCTGTTTCTGCCGACGATCCGGAGCTCGTCGTCGAACAGCACGACGGCGGCGTAACGTTCGAGACGCGGCAGGGGATGACATATCTCGTCGAGCCCGCTTAGCGCCGTGAGCCAGCCCGCGTTCCGGTCCGTCGCGACGAGGCTTGGGATCGGCGGTGGTCCGCTCGGCGGACTGTTCTCGCCCGTCTCAGCGGAAACCGCGGAGGCGGTGATCGAACGGGCGTGGGAGCACGGCCTTCGACTCTTCGATGTCGCTCCGCTGTACGGGCACGGCCGGGCGGAGCGGTTCGTCGGTCACGTATTGCAGACGAAGCCGCGCGACGAGTTCGTGCTGTCCACGAAGGTCGGCCGACTACTGCGCGCCGACGCAGCCGCCCAACCGTCGGACTTCGCCGAGACAGAAGGAGTTGGCCCGGTCTTCGACTTCAGCGCCGCCGGCGTGCGCAGCTCGCTGGAGGAGAGTCTCGAGCGGCTCGGCCTGGACCGCGTCGACGTCGTCTACCTTCATGACCCGGAGGAGCATCTGGAGCAGGCAATGCGCGAAGCGCTGCCCGAGTTGGTGCGCCTGCGAGAGGAAGGCATCGTCGGCGGGATCGGCGTCGGTACGAACCGCGTCGAGACGGTCGTTCGCTTCGTCCGTGAGACGGACGTCGACTGCATGCTGCTCGCGAATCGCGTCACCTTGCTCGATCGGTCGGGCGAGGGCGAGGCGCTGCCGCTGTGCGCGGAGCGAGACGTCGCCGTGATCGCGGGCGGAGTCTTCAACAGCGGCGTGCTCGCAAGCCCGCAGGCCTCACCGACGTACGAGTACGCGCCGGCGCCGGAGGACGTTCGCGCCCGCGCAGTCGCGCTCGAACAGATCTGCGCGCGCTACGGCGTCCCACTAGCGGCAGCGGCGGTGCAGTTCCCTTTGCGTCACCCTGCGGTCACGTCGGTCGTCGTCGGTGTGCGCAGCGTCGCCGAGCTGGACGAGAACATCGCGGCGTTCAACACCTCGCTGCCGGCCGAGCTCTGGGACGAGCTCCTCGCCCATGCGTGAGACGATCGCGACGATCGGCGAGGGCCTCTACGAGCTGGGCCTGGACGATCGCGGTGGAGACCTTCGCGAGGGTTTCGGTGGTGACGCTGCCAACTCGGCGGTCATGGCCGCGATGATGGGGGCACGGACACAGTTCGTCGGCCGGATCGGCGACGACTCGGTCGGTCGCCGGCTCCATGCGTTCTGGAAGCTGCGCGGCGTCGGGACGACGTATGTGACGTTCGACTCGTCGCGGGCCACGGGCATCTACGTGAATCGCCGCGGCGACGACGGCCATCATCGCTTCGACTACCACCGCACGGGTTCCGCCGGCAGCTCGCTGAACGAGGCGGACGTCGAGCGCGTCGCGCTCGATGACGTTGCGTATGTCCATTTCACCGGCGTCGGGATCGCGGTATCGCCGACCAGTGCCCACGCCTGCTCAGTGCTCGTCAAGCGCGCCCGCGGCACGGGCGCACGGATTTCTTTTGCGTTGAACGTACGACCGGGGCTTGCTCCGTCCCTCACCGTGCTGCGCGAAGCTGCTGCGGTGGCCGACGTGGTCTTCGCGTCGGTCGAAGATGCCGCACTGGTTTACGGCAATGTCGAAGCGGCCGTCGCGTCGCTCAGCCCGACCGTGCAAGAGCTCGTCATCACGGACGGGAGCCACGGCGCGACCCTCTACACGCAGAGCGGAACGGTGCATCACTCGCCCCCGACAGTTGACGTCGTCGATGCTGCAGGCGCCGGCGACGCGCTCGCCGGCGCGTATCTCGCTGCGCGCGTCCGCGGCGAATCCGAGGAAGCGGCCTTGCTCGAAGGGGTCGTCGCTGGCGCCCTCTCATGCCGTTCGTTCGGCTGCGCCGCGAGCTATCCATCCAGAGCCGACGTGCAGGCCGGCTGTGCAACGACAGGAGGCAAGACCCGATGAGTGTGAACTGGCAAGGCGTACTTCCCGCGATCACGACGCCCTTCACTGCCGACCTCGAGCTCGACGGCGCGCGGCTGCGCGAGCACTGTCAGCGGATGCTCGCCGCCGGTTGCGTCGGCGTCATCCCCTGCGGCTCGCTCGGCGAGAGCGCGACGCTGTCGAGCGACGAAAAGGTTGAGGTCGTCAAGCATTGCGCCGACGCGGTGAACGCAGGCGGCGCGGTGGTCGCCGGCGTC
>JAYUEQ010000202.1:0-5439 GCA_043739205.1 Thermoleophilia bacterium | reverse complement strand
TCCGCCCAGTTCCTCGCCGCCGGCGTGAAGGGCAAACTGAACGTGCTGATCTCCGGCGGCACGGGCACCGGCAAGACGACCACGCTCAACGCGATGAGCGCGTTCATCCCCGGGGACGAGCGCATCGTGACGATCGAGGATGCAGCCGAGCTCCAGCTGCAGCAGGAGCACGTGATCACGCTCGAGTCACGCCCCTCGAACATCGAGGGATCCGGCGAGATCAAGATCCGCGAGCTCGTCCGCAATGCCCTCCGCATGCGCCCCGACCGCATCATCGTCGGCGAGGTTCGCGGCGCGGAGACGCTCGACATGCTCCAGGCGATGAACACGGGCCATGAGGGCTCGTTGACGACGATCCATGCGAACTCGCCGCGCGACGCGCTGTCCCGTCTCGAGACGCTCGTGATGACCGGCGGCGTCGAGCTTCCCCACCGCGCGATTCGCGAGCAGATCGCAAGCGCGTTCGACTTGCTCGTTCAGATCCAGCGCCTGGTCGATGGCTCGCGCCGCATCACACACGTCACCGAGGTCCTCGGCATGGAGGCGGACGTCGTGACGATGCAGGACATCTTCGTCGCCTCCCCGCCCAGCGAGGAAGAGGGCTACTCGGGCGCGCACCGGCTCCTCTCGCCGCTTCGCGCCACCGGACTCAAGCCGCACTTCCTCGAGAAGCTCGCCGCGAACAATGTCGTGCTGCCGCCGACGTTCTTCTCCGGCGACGACCCCGACCAACTGCGTGCGTCGTTCGCAGCCGTCGGCTTCGGCGGTGCCTACGAGTGATGCGTCGGCTTCTCCGGAGGCGGCTGCGTTTCGTGCCGCTCGCGCTCGCCGCGCTCGTGGTGGTGCCGGCGGCAGCCGCCGGCACCGTGCACATCCAGTCGGTCGACACAAGTGGGTTTCCCGCGGTCCGCCTGACGGTCGTCGCCCCGCCGAACTCCGTGTCGCCGCGGCTGACCGAGAACGCGGTGCCGGTGACGGGATACACCGCCGTCAACCTCGGCGGCCAGAAAGCGATCGTGCTCGCGCTCGACCGCTCGCAGTCGATGCTCGGCCGCCCATTCGCAAACGCGCTCACCGCTGCGCAGACCTTCATCGGCGCGGCCGGCCCACGCGATCACGTCGGCGTCGTCGCGTTCGGCCATTCGGCGTTCGGGCTCGGCCGCTTCTCCGCCTCTCCCTCGGACGCGCAGAGCTCGCTCAGAGGGCTTGGTGTCGATACCAAGAGTGGGACCGCTCTGTACGACGCGATCGTGCTGGCGGCGTCGCACCTCGGAAGTGACAACTCGCCGGGCCGCGCGATCGTCGTCGTCACCGACGGTGCAGACGTCTCGAGCACCAGCACCTTGCAGCAGGCCGTCGAGGCCGCTCACTCCGCGCATGCCGCGGTGTACACGATCGGCATCGGCGGGCCGAGCTTCACCCCGGACGCGTTGCGGACACTCGCGCGCGAAACCGGCGGTTCGTACCGTCAGGTTGCGCGCACACGCGATCTCGACGCCGTGTACGCAGCGCTCGCCTCGGAGCTCGACCGGACGTGGCAACTGTCGTACGTCACGGCATCGCGCCCGGGCATGACACTCGACCTCGCGGCGACGGTCCCCGGCTTCGGGACGGCCAATGCGACGACGCACGTCGTCGGAGGAGAACCGGCAGCAATCGCCCCGTCGAAGCTCATCCCGTCGATCGGTTACAGCAGTGCCGGGACGCTCGTGGTGGCCGTCGTCGTCGGGCTGCTCGTACTGCTCTCCTGCTGTTTCTGGTTCGCGTCGCGTCGCGGAGGCAAACTGCGTGCCCGCATCGAACCGCACCTCGGTCTCGTCGACCGCGGTGCGAAGGTTCGGCGACAGAACGGCCGCGCCGCCGCCCGCGTCCACGTCGCGAACGGCGTCGAGCACATTTTGGGCAACCTCCGCCAGTTCCAGCGCATCCAGCTCACACTCGAGCGCGCCGACCTCCCCGTGCGCGCAGGCGAGCTCCTTGCATTGTGCGCAGGGCTCTCGTTCGGCTGCGGGCTGCTGACTGCAGCAAGCGCGTCGCCGACGCTCGTCACGCTCGCCGTGATGGGAGTCGCCGGCTGGGCGCCGTACGCCTATGTCTCGTTCAGGGCGAGGTCGCGCATCAAGCGGTTCGAGAACCAACTCCCGGATCTGCTGATCACGATCGCCGCGTCACTCAAGGCCGGGCACAGCTTCCGCCAGGGCATCCAGTCGGTCGTCGACGAGGGCGCAGAGCCGTCCGCCAAGGAATTCCGGCGCGTTCTGACCGAGACCCAACTCGGCAAGACGATGGACGACGCGCTTGCAGACCTCTCGATTCGCATCGGTTCGAAGAACCTTGCGTTCGTGATCAACGCCGTGACGATTCAGCGTCAGATCGGCGGCTCGCTCGCCGGGCTGTTCGACATGGTCGCCGACACGGTCCGTCAGCGGCAGCAGTTTGGCCGGAAGGTCAAGGGACTGACCGCTATGGGCCGCATGTCCGCCTACGTGCTCGTCGGACTGCCGTTCTTCATCGGCGCGGTCGTCAGCCTGATCAACGGCTCGTACATGGCACCGCTGTACCAATCCGCGACCGGCCAGAAGTTGCTCGTCTCCGGGATCGTGATGATCGTCATCGGGAGCCTCATGCTCAAAAAAATCGTCTCATTCAAGGGGTAGTCGATGGTCCTGTTCCTCGCTCTCCTCTGCATCGGCGGCGCCGCTTTCGCCCTCAGCGAAGCCGCGACCTATCCCGCACGCGTCAAGGCACGCTCGATCCGGCGCGCGGCCGAATACGGACGCATCCGCATCCCACGCAGCGAGCAGGAGCTCGTCCACTTCCGTGAGCGCGTCCTCTCGCCGCTTGCCGGCAAGCTGGCCGCCATCCCGCTCAAGCTCAGCCCGAAGACGAACGTCGAGGCGATCGGGTCGCGGCTCGTCGCTGCAGGCCTGACGCAGCGCCTTACGCCGTCGACGTTCCTCACGATCAAGGGCGGCACGCTGCTTGCAGGCTGCACGCTCGGCCTTGTGATCGCGGCAGTCGGGTCGCTGGCCTCGGGGGTCATCCTCGTTCCGATCGGCGGCGCAATTGGGCTCATGGCTCCGGAGATCTTCCTCTCGATGAAGACGCGGGCGCGCCGTGAAGCCATTCGCAGCGAGCTTCCCGACGCGCTCGACCTGCTCGCAGTCAGCGTCGAGGCCGGTCTCGGGTTCGACGCGGCAGTCGCAAAACTGGTCGACCATATGGAGGGGCCGCTGATCGATGAGTTCGCGCTGACGATCAGCGAGATCCGCGTCGGCGAGACGCGCACAACCGCGCTGCGGAAGATGGCCGAACGAGTCGACGCCGCCGAGCTCTCGAACTTCGTGCGTGCCGTTATCCAGGCCGAGCAGCTCGGGATCTCGCTCGGGCGCATCTTGCGCGTGCAGGCCACCGACACGCGCCTTCGGCGCCAGGCCGCCGCGGAAGAGAAGGCGATGAAGGCCCCGATCAAGATGCTCTTCCCGACCGTCTTCTTCATCTTCCCGGCGCTCTTCATCGTCGTCCTCGGGCCGGCGTTCCTGAACATCCTGTCGGTGTTCAAATGAGCCCTCCCGAGACAGAGCACGGATTCGGAACGGGCCTACGCTCGAAGCTCGAGCGCAAGCAGAACGGAGACGTCGACGCTGTCGCGGTCGATGTAGTCCCCGCCGCCAGCCCGACGACCAGCCCGCCTCCGTCGGCATCCGTCGATGTGATCGTGCAGGCGACGGTCCCCGAGCTCGACAACGTGCGCGGCGAGCTGCAGGCAGCGCTCGAGCGCGAGCACATCCTGCGCGACGAGGCGCATGCGGCGTGTCGTGCCGCAGCAGAGCGCGAGTCCGAGCTCGAAGCGTGGGCGACCGAACTGCAGGACCGCGAGTCACTGATCGCGCGCAAGGTCGAAGATCTCGAGCGCGAACAGCACGCCGTGATCGAGCGCCACACGGAGATCGTCGCCGAGTACGCGCGCGTCCAGGAGCTCGCCGGTCACGCCGAGTCACGGGTCGAGGAGCTCGAGACGGCAGAGCGCGATCGCGCAGAGGCGGCGGCTCAGATTGCGAAGCAGGTTGCAGAAGTTGCCGAGCGCGAGCGCGAACTGAAGCGGGAGCGCTCAGCATTCGCCGCACGCCAGCAGGAGTCAGAGGCGCGCGTCACTGCGCGCGAGCTCGCCGTCCGGGAGCGTGACGTCACAGTCGGCAAGAAGGAACGCGAGCTGCGCGACGCCGAGACGGAGGCTGCCGGAACGCGCGCCCGTCTCGACGCACGCGAGCGCTCGTTGCAGGCAACCGAGGAGCGCCTCACACAGCAGGCACGCGAGCTCGAGGAGCAGCGCGTCGCCGTCGAAGCGGCGCTCGACGAGCGCACGCACGCGCTCGTCGACAGCGAGTCCGCGTTGCAAGCCTGGGAGCAGCGGCTGCGCGGCGAGGCAGAGCGCCTGTTGGACGAGCGCGCCGAGCACGGAGTGACCTCGCAGGACGCATTCGCACTGATGGCCGAGCTCGAGTCACGCGAGCTAGACCTGGCCAAGCGTGAGACCGAGTTGCATGAAGCGCAGGCGCGGCTCCAGGCCGTCTCGGACGACGGCCACGGAGACGACCTGACGCTTCGACGCCGAACGAAGGAGATCGACGAACGCGAGGCTGCGCTCGTCGCCAAGGAAGCGGAGCTGAACCGCCGTCACGCCGCCGCAGCCCGCGACGACCGGGACAACGACCTCGTCGCCCGGCTCCGCGAGGAGCTGAAGAGCCGCGAAGAGGACATCGCCTCGCGCGAGCAGTTCTTCGCCGAGCGCCGCGAGCGAATCGAAGCCCGCGAGGCGATCCTCGCGCGTCGCGAGCGGGAGACCGCAGACCGCGCTGCCGAAGCCGAGAAGCTCGAAGACGAACTTCGGGTGCGCTACGCGCGCACCGAAGGGGAGCTCGACCTGCGCGAGGACAAGCTCGAGGACCGCGCCAGGGACGTCGAGGAACGCGAGCAGCGCCTCGAGCAGCGCGAGCGGGATATGGCGGGCTACGTCGCCTCGGTCCAGGAGCGGATCACCGCGGCCTAGGTGGTCCCAACCATCTACCTGGCTACTATGGCTCCGCTGCGCGGATGTGGCGGAATTGGTAGACGCGCACGGTTCAGGTCCGTGTGCCCGAAAGGGCGTGGAGGTTCAAGTCCTCTCATCCGCATGAGTGTTGCTCCGCTGGCTTCCGGAACTGGCAGCCCTAGCCACGAACGAGAGATGAGCGCACGAGCCGACCAGGGGTTTGACGGCCCGAGGTGGGAACACGCGCCTGGCTAAGCCCTCATGAGAGCTGTTTATTCGCGTCGTTGACAACGATCGTGCCGACCACCTTGTCCCACAGCTCCTGGTTGTTCTTGTCCCAGACCAGCCAGAGGTTGACGAGCCCGAACGTGATGAACGACGCGAAGTAGATGACCGACTTCGCAATG
>JAYUEQ010000201.1:0-9250 GCA_043739205.1 Thermoleophilia bacterium | reverse complement strand
ACGGGCTTCGTCGGCGGCGGCGCGGAGGGCGACCGCCCCGCCGGGATCCAGCCCGTCGCGGACCTGATCGAGTCGGCGCCCGTTCCCGTCGTCGCGGCGATCCATGGCTACTGCCTGGGCGGTGGGCTCGAGATCGCGCTCGCGTGCGACTTCCGGATCGCGACCCGCGACGCACAGCTCGGCTTTCCGGAAGTGAACCTCGGCCTCCTGCCGGGCGGCGGTGGCACCCAACGCGCGCCGCGGCTGATCGCGCGCGGCCGTGCAGCGTGGCTCGTCATGTCCGGCGAGCGGATCCCCGCCGAGACCGCCGAGGCGTGGGGTCTCGTCGAGTTCGTCGTCGACGATCTCGAGGCCGGGATCGCCCAGTACGTCGACCCGCTCGACAGGCAGAGCCCGCATGCACTCCGGCAGATCAAGGCGCTTCTGCACGACACGCGCGATGCGCGGAGCGACGAGCGCGAGGTGCAGGCGTTCGCCGCGTGCCTCAACTCCGAGGACGGGCAGGAGGGCGTCGCCGCGTTCCTCGAGAAGCGGCAGGCGAACTGGACCGGTACGTGAAAGCCGTGGTGCTGCGCGAGGTGGGAGGGCCGCTCGCGCTGGAAGAGGTGCCGGAGCCGGCAGGCGGCAGTGTCGTCGACGTTCGCGCCGCGGGTGTCAACTTCGCCGACGTCTTGATCCGTCGCGGCATGTACCCGCAGATGCCTGAGTTCCCATACGTGCTCGGCAACGAGGTCGCGGGCGACCTCGACGGCAAGCGCGTGCTTGCGCTGTCGCGCGCGGCCGGCGGCTACGCGGAGCGCGTCGAGGTCGACCCCGAGTGGACGTTCCCCCTACCGGACAATGCGTCGTACGCGGCGGGCGCGTCGTTCCTCACGACGTACCTGACGGCGTACATCCCGCTCGTGCATTTGCCGAAGCCCGAGAGCGTGCTCGTGCACGCGGGATCGGGCGGAGTGGGGTCGGCCGCGATCCAGGTCGCCAAGCAGCTCGGCGCACATGTGATCGCAACCGCGAGCTCGGACGAGAAGCGCGACGTCGCCCGCGAGGCCGGCGCCGACGAGGCGGTCGGCTACGACGAGATCGACGACCTTCGTGTCGACGTCGTGATCGACCCAGTGGGTGGTGAGGTATTCACGCGCTCGTTGCCGCTCTTGAACCCACTCGGAACGATCGTCGCAATCGGTTTCACGGCAGGACTCTGGGATGACCCGAGCGTCCAGTGGTTGGTCGGCCGCAACGCCTCCGTCTTCGGCTTCTTCCTCGGTCGGCTGATGAAGCTGCGACCGGACTACGTGCGCGATCGCACGCACGAGCTGCTCGCGTTGTGGGCGCAAGGTGTGATCGACCCGCTCGTCGGCGCGACGTTCCCGCTCAGCGACGCCGACGGCGCGCACGCGTTGATCGAGTCGCGCAAGCACGTCGGCAAGGTCGTGCTCGAACCATGAAAAGGGTGTTGTTGTGAAGGCAGTCATCACCGGGGGTGAGGGCGGGCTCGGACGCGCGATGCGTACGCGCCTCGAGCGCGAGGGCTACGAGGTGGAGTCGCTCGACCTCGTCAACGGCTTCGACGTCACCGATCCCGCTGCGTGGGAGTCTGTCGAGGCCGTCGACCTCGCGGTCCTGAACGCCGGAATCCTCACAGCGGAGATCGACCTGGCGAAGCTGAGCACTGAGGACTACCGGCGCGCTGTTGCCGTCAACGTCGACGGAGTCGTCTTCGGCGTGCGCCGTCTCGCGCAGGTGATGGACGGCGGCACGATCATCGCGACCGCATCGCTCGCCGGCCTTGTTGGGATGCCACTCGATTCGATCTATTCGCTGACGAAGCACGCCGTTGTCGGTTTTGTGCGCAGCATCGCGCCGACCATCGCGCCGATTCGCATCAACGCGATCTGTCCCGGCATCGCCGATACGGCGATGCTCGACCAACACGGCCAGCGGGAGATGTTCGAGGCCGCCGGCTTCCCACTCCTGCAGCCGGAGGACGTCGCGGAGGCCATGTGGCTTGCCGCCACGAGTGACGGCACGGGCGAGTGCTGGTTCGTGCAGCCCGGTCGCGAGCCCGCCCCGTTTCGGTTTGCGAACGTGCCAGGCCCGCGCCGCGCGGGCGAAACGGTCGGGCTGCCGCCGATCTGATCGTGGGGTTCTGGGCTCGGATCTTCGCGGCGGCGTACGATCCGGCGGTCGCGAGGGCGGAGCGTGCCGGGATCGCAGACGCGCGACGGGAACTCCTGTTGGGTGCGCGAGGACAGGTGCTCGAGATCGGCGCCGGAACCGGCCTGAACGTCGAGCACTACCCAGCCGGCACCGAGGTCACCTATACGGAGCCCGAGCCGCACATGGCGAAGCGGTTGCGCGCGCGAGGCGTCGAGGTGATCGAGACCGGGGCGGAGCGACTGCCGTTCGCCGACGGCTCGTTCGACACCGTCGTCTCGACACTCGTGCTCTGCACGGTTCCCGACGTGGCTGCTTCGTTGCGGGAGATTCGCCGCGTGCTCGCTCCCGAGGGGCGGCTGCTGTTCCTCGAGCACGTGCGCGCAGCGCCGGGCTCAAAGCTCGAGCGGTGGCAGGATCGCCTGCACGGCCCGTGGCATGCATTTGCGGGCGGATGCAACTGCAACCGCGACCTGCTGGCGTCGCTCGCGACCGCGTCGTTCTCGGTCGAAGACCTGCGACACGAGAGCTGGCAGTTCATGCCGGCCATCGTGCGGCCGGTTGTGATCGGCGCCGCAAGAGCCCCTAGTTGAGCTCGGGGTCGAACGGCATGTTCTCCATCAGTGAGAACGAGCCGCCTTTGCGTTGCAACACGGAGCGCCAGAGCTGGTCGGGATCGTCGGCGAACGCGTCGTCGGTCTTGGCGTCGACGACGATCCACGACGGTTCCTCGAGCTCGGCCTCGAGCTGACCGGCGCCCCAGCCGGAGTAGCCGGCGAAAAGACGGAGCCGCTTGATCGACAGGTCGTCGGGCTCCGTGTCGGCGGGTATGAACCCGAGGCCCTCCATGATCGGTGCAGCCGCCTCCTCGACGTCTTCGAACTCGGCCAGCACCATGAACGCCTCGGGCTGCACAGGCCCGCCGACGAACACGGGGTCGTCGGAGCCGGGAATCCCTTCGAGCTGCGGGACGGCATCGGCAGCGGCGACCTCGGAGGGCCGGCTGAGCACGAGGCCCATCGCACCGTCGTCGTCGTGGTGGGCAACGAGCACGACCGTCTTGCGGAAGTTCGGATCGATCAGGCTCGGTGAAGAGACGAGCAGTTTTCCCTGCAGGGAGTCCATGGCGGCCTAGGAGAACTGCCACCCGTCGCCGTTTGCAAACGCCTTCAGGATGCGTTTCGCAACGACCTGACGGTGGACTTCGTCCGGGCCGTCATAGATGCGACCGCCGCGGGCTTGCATCAGCATGTTCGCGAGTGGCGTCTCGTCGGTGAGGCCGCGCGCTCCGTGTACCTGGACGGCGCGGTCGATCACGTCGTTCAACACTTTCGCTGCGTAGAACTTGATCGCCGAGACCTCGACCCGCGCTTCGTCGCCGGCGTCGATCTTGTGCGCCGCGTCGAGCGTCATGAAGCGGCACGCCTGGATCTCCGCGTAGCTGTCGGCGATCCAGTTCTGGATCGTCTGCTTGTCGGCGAGCTTTCCGGTCGATGTCTCGCGTTGGAGCGAGTACTCGCACATCAGGTCGAACGCGCGTTGCATCTGGCCGAGCCAGCGCATCACGTGGTGGATGCGACCGGGACTGAGCCGTTTTTGCGCGATCAGGAAGCCTGCCCCTTCTGCCCCGAGCGTGTTCGCGACCGGGACGCGCACCTGTCTGTAGAGCACCTCACAATGCGTCGACCAGCCCTTGCCCGTGTGTCCCATCACGACGACCGGACGCACGATCTCGAAGCCCGGCGTATCGGCCGGGACGATGATCTGGGTCGCGCGTGCGTGCGGGCCTGCGTCCGGATCGGTAACAGCCATCACGATCCCGAAGGCAGCACCTTCTGCCCCGGACGAGAACCATTTCCGGCCGTTGATCACCCACTCGTCACCCTCGCGAACCGCGCGCGTGCGGAGTGTGGTCGGGTCCGAGCCGGGCACATCGGGCTCGGTCATCGAGAAGAACGATCGGATCTGCCCCGCGACGAGCGGCTGAAGCCAGCGCTCCTTCTGATCGTCGGTGCCGAACATGTGGAGGATCTCGGAGTTGCCGGCGTCAGGCGCCTGGCAGCCGAAGACGAGCTGGCCGAACATCGACCGGCCGATGTATTCGTTGAGGTACGCATAGTCGAGAAAGCCGGTGCCGGTACCGCCGGCTTCGGGCGGCACGTGCGGCGCCCAGAGACCGAGTCTGCGCACCTCGTTCCGCAGCTGTTCGAGCAGCTGCTCACCTACCTCGTCCTGCTTCTCGATCGCCTGCTCGTTTGGAAGGACGCGCTCGGCCATGAAGGCGCGCACCTGCTCGAGCCGTTCGGTTGGAGGTGCCCATGTTACGGACGTCATTGGCATAGCATCGCAGGGATGCAGCTCGGCTTCTACATGGGCTATGCGCAGCCGGGCACCAACCCGCTGGAGTTGCTCGAGCTTGCCGGCGAGGCGGAGGGCCTCGGGTACGACTCGGCGTGGGCCGCGGAGGCGTGGGGAGTCGATGCGATCACACCGCTCGCCTGGCTCGGCGCCCGGACGACGACGCTGAAGCTCGGCACCGCGATCATGCAACTTCCGGGCCGCTCGCCGGCAAACGCGGCGATGACGGCAGTGACGCTGGACATGCTCTCCGGCGGCCGGTTCCTGATGGGACTCGGGACGTCGGGCCCGCAGGTCGTCGAGGGCTGGCACGGGCAGGAGTGGGGGAAGCCGCTCGGGAAGACGCGCGAGTACGTCGAGATCGTGCGGAAAATCCTGCGGCGCGAGCGGCTCGAGCATCACGGCGAGCACTACGACATTCCTGTGCAGGGCGGCACCGGTCTCGGCAAGCCGCTGAAGCTGATGGCGCGCCCGCTGCGCGCGGACATCCCGATCTACCTCGCGGCGATCGGCCCGAAGGCGGTCGAGCAGACGTTCGAGATCGCAGACGGCTGGCTGCCGATCTTCTGGTCGCCGGAGAAAGCTCGCACCGTGTTCCCGGTCGATCGCGCGCGCGCAGGCTTCGACATCGCTGCGACTGCGCCGGCGATCGTCACAGACGACGTCGAGTCGGCCCGCGACATGCTAAAGGAGTACTACTCGTTCTATATCGGCGGCATGGGCGCGCGCGGGAAGAACTTCTACAACGATCTCTTCACGCGCTACGGCTACGAAGCAGAAGCGCGCGAGATTCAGGATTTGTTCCTCGATGGGAAGCAGCGCGAGGCGGCGGCGAAGGTGCCTGATGGATTCGTCGACGAAGTTGCTCTGGTTGGGTCGGTCGAACAGATCCGCGACCGTCTCGCCGCGTGGCGCGAAAGCGGCGCGACGACGCTGCTCATCTCGACACGCGACGCGGCGACGCTTCGGGGCGTGGCCGAAGCCAACGCTTTGTAACAGTCTGTTACTAGCTGATGGTCTCGAGCGCGGTCTCCGCGAGGAGCGGGACGGCGACTTCGAAGACTGCGGCGCGCGTGTCTTCGGCGCCCAATTCGCCGCGCACGTACCGGCCGTAGATCGCTTCGCAGAAAATCGCAGCCTTCCAGAGCGCGAGCGCCTCGAACCAGGCGAGCGGCTCGACCTCGCGGCCGCTGCGCTCGACGTAGCGCTCAACAAGCTGCGCGCGAGACGGGAAGCCCGGCTCGGCGGTCACCGGTGACGAGCCGAGTGCGCTCACGCGGCCGTTGGGCTCGCTGTAGGTCGCGAGCAGATAACCGACGTCCGCACGTGGATCGCCGATCGCGCCCATCTCCCAGTCGAGCACCGCAACGATCCGTGTCGGGTCGTCGAGCGAGACCATCATGTTCCCGAGGCGGTAGTCGCCGTGCACGACAGTCGGCGGCAGCGCGTCCGGCACGTTCTCGGTCAGGAAGCGGCCGACGTTGTCGACAGCGGGGATCTCGCGCGTCTGGTTGATCTCCCATAGTTGCGCGAAGCGCTTGACCTGGCGTTCGAGGTAGCTGCCGGGACGCGCGAACGTGTCGAGCTCCGGCCCGCGGGCAGCGTGGATCTCGACGAGGGCGTCGACGAGATCCATGCCGAGTTTGAAGCGAGCATCCTCCGACTCGAGACCGGGAGGCAACTCGTGTGTGATCACGTGCCCGTCGAGGAAGCGCATGACGTAGAACGGCACGCCGATCACGGATTCGTCGTCGCAGACCGCGACGATCTCCGGCAGGCGCCCGAAGCCCGCTGCCCGGATCGCGTTCTGCAGGCCGGCCTCGCGCACCATGTCGTGGGCCGAAGGTGGGAGCGGCGGCCGCGGCGGACGACGGAGCACGAAACGCTCGCCGCCTCGTTCGAGCAGGAAGGTGAAGTTCGACCCACCGCCGTCGCCGATCCGCTGCGCCGTGATCGGCCCTGAGCCTAGACCGTTCGTGTCGAGGAACGCCTCGACGTTCTCGAGGTTCAGCAGCGGTGCCTTCGTGTCCACGGTGCGATCGTACGCCCTGAAAGACTGTGCGGCCTGTGCGCAGACGTCTCTACCTGATGCGGCATGCCGAGGTCTCGTATGTTGGCGAGCGCGATCCTGAGGTCGTGCGCCTGACCGAGCGCGGGCTCGAGCAGGCGGCGGCTGCACACCGCGCGCTCGAGGATGTCGACTTCGATCTCATCGTGACGAGCTCGCTACCGCGTACCGTCGAGACGGCGGCCATTGTCGCCCCCGGCCGAGAGCCCGAGCAGTGGCCCGCGTTCGACGAGTGGCGCGGAGGACGCCTCGATGCGATCCCGCCCGAGGAGCTCGAGCAGGCCTTCGTCGGCTCGCTGCAGATCCGTGACGAGGAGGCGCGCTTCCTCGGGGGCGAGTCGCTCGGCGAGGCGCTCGACCGGGTGCTGCCGGCGTTCGACCGTCTGGTTGCCGAGGAGTGGGAGACCGCGCTGGCCGTCTTCCACGGCGGCGTCAACCGGATTCTCATCTCGCACGCCCTCGCGGGTGGCCGCGCGTATTTCGGCAACTTCGAGCAGGCCCCGGCGTGCATCAACGTCCTCGACTGTGACGGACGTGGCGAGACGGGCTGGATCGTGCGCACTGTGAACTACATCCCGTACGACCCGCTGCACCCCGCGCGCACGACCACGATGGAGCACCTGTGGTCGGAACTGAGGGTGTGGCTCGACGAACGCGCCTGACCGTCCGCTCCGGACGCGCCACGGCGAGCCAAGTCCCGTCGCCAAACGACGTGACAGAAGTGTCACAAACCTTCCACAGCTAGCTCCTCCGGCCGGGCCGTTCCGAGCCATGTCATGTGGTCAGACCAAGCGTCACAGAAGTGTGACAACGATCCGCAGCGACCGGTTCGCCCAGGCGCAGAGCCGACTCGGCAGTGGCTCTTTGGACACGTTTCGTGGTCAGACCACGGTGAAGTGCGGTGCGCTTGGGACTCAGCCGGCGGCGATCGCGCACACGCCGGCCAGGGCGACGGCGATGCCGGCTTGCTGCGGTCGCGTCAGTCGTTCGTCCAGGAGGACGTGGGCGAGGAGGACGGTGACGACGGGGTAGAGCGAGCCCAGGACGGCGACGAGCGCGAGCAGGCCGTGGCCGCTCGCGAGCGCAAAGAGCGCGTTCGCCGTAACGTCGGCGATGCCGACCGCTGCTACCGCGAGCCAGGCCGTACGCGGTAGGCGCAACGTCGCGCGCTGCGAGCCCGCGAGCAGCGCGAGCGCGGTGAGCGAGCCGACACGCGCGCCGACGAGCGTCGACAGTGCATCCCCTTCGCGGCTCCCGAGACCGAGGAAGTAGACGAAGAGCCCCAGTGCGAGCGCGGCGACGACCGCCAGCGCGACTGCGCGCGCCCGCTCCGGAGAGGAGGCACGCCGCTCCTCGACCGACGCGAGCACCGCGCCGCCGAGCGCGAACGCGGCGCCGCCGAGCGCGATTGCCGAGGGACGCTCGCCGGTCGCGAGCGCGATTGCGAACGGCACGACTGCGCCGCACGCCGCGATCGGCGAGACGACGCTCATCGTCCCGAGGGAGAGCGCTCGATAGAACGCGGCGAGGCCGAGCCCGCCGCCGACACCGGAAAGCAGGCCGAGAGCGAACGACCGCCCCCCGATCTCGCCGCGCACGGCGACCGCGACCAGCAGCACGACGAACCCCGCTGCCTGCGAGACGAGCGTGACAGCGAACGTCGGCAGCCGCTTGGTCAGCGACCCACCGGAGAAGTCGGCGGCACCCCAGACGAGCGACGAGCCGAGCGCAAGGACGAGAGCGAGCGCGCCCAGTGGCTCAGGCGAGTCGCTCGACGAGCATGGCCATTCCCTGGCCGCCGCCGACGCACATCGTCTCGAGACCGATCGTCCGGTCCATCGTCTCGAGGTCGTTGAGCAGCGTCCCCATGATGCGCGCGCCGGTCATCCCGTACGGATGCCCGACCGCGATCGCACCACCATGCGGGTTGAGCTTGTCGCTGAACGGGTCGACTCCGAGCTCGCGGCACACGGCGATCACCTGGGCGGCGAACGCCTCATTCAGCTCCATCACGTCGACATCGTCGATCGTCATCCCCGCTTGCGCGAGCACCTTGCGCACGGCTTCGATCGGGCCGACGCCCATGATCTCCGGCGCCACGCCCGAGACGCTCGACGCGATGATCCGTGCGCGCGGCTTCAGCCCGAGCTCGTCGGCGCGGGAGGCGGACATCACGACGACCGCAGCGCCGCCGTCGTTCAACGGGCACGCATTTCCGGCGGTGACGCGGCCACCCGGCTTGAACGCCGGGTCGAGCGCGGCCAGCTTCTCGTAGGTGGAACTGGCGCGCGGGCCGTCGTCCGCTTCGACGCCGTTCCACGGCGTGATCTCACGCGCGAAGAACCCGGAGCCCTGCGCGGCGACCGCGCGCTCCTGAGACTGCTGCGCGAAGAGGTCCATGTCCTCGCGCGAAACGCCCCACTGCTCAGCGACATTCTCCGCCGTCAGGCCCATCGGGATGTAGACGTTCGCGATCGGCGCATCGTCGCCGAAGAGTGCGGGGTGGAGCTCCTCCTCCGACTTCGGGTACCCGCTCACCTGCGAGGTCGACTCGACGCCGCCGGCGACGAACGCCTCGCCCTCGCCGGCCTTGATCGCGTGAAACGCCATGCGGATCGTCTGCAGCGACGACGCACAGAAGCGGTTGACGGTGGTGCCCGGCACGGATTC
>JAYUEQ010000200.1:0-2620 GCA_043739205.1 Thermoleophilia bacterium | reverse complement strand
GGCGGCCGCAACAAAGACGACCGCCGCCAGTGCGAGCACCGTCAGCGAAACCAACTGCAATGACTTACGCCTCTTGGTCATGTGTCTTCCCTTCTGACGATTGATGAGCGTCCGCGACGCGGACTGGTACGTGTCGCCGTACCGCCGTACGAGGTGGTCGGGGAGGGGTCGAGCGTGTCATGCAACGGCCTAATGCATACGTAGGCATACAACGTCTGCGCAGACGTGTCAAACCTGCAGTGGCGGTGCCTCGTGGGATCAGGGCCGGGGAGCGGCGGCGAGCGTGTCCCGCCGGACGAGGCCCACGGGAAAGACGCGCGTCCGTGGCGGCGTCTCGATGTCGCACTCGATCCGTTCGATCAGCAGCTTGGCCGCCGCCCGGCCCATCTCTGCGAGCGGCTGTCGCACGGTGGTGAGACTGAAGCCCTCCCATCCCGCCATGTCGATGTCGTCGAAGCCGACGATCGAGAGCTCGGCTGGAACCTTGACACCAACGCGACGCGCTGCGTCGAGCGCGCCGAACGCGATCACATCGTTCGCGGCGAACACCGCCGTCGGGCGCGGCTCCGCGGCAAGCAGGTCGAGGCACCACTGGTAGCCGCTCCGGTGTGTGAACTGTCCCACGCGCCGCAAGGTCTCGTCGAGCGGAACGCCGGAGGCCTCGAGTTGCTCGCGGAAGCCCCGTTCGCGGTCGCGGCTCGTGGTCGTGTTGTCAGGGCCGGTGATGATCGCGATCCGGCGATGTCCGAGCTCGACCATCGCCTCGGCTGCGAGCTTCCCGCCTCGGGAATTGTCCGAAACGACCGAATCAACGTGTGCGGAGTCGAGGTAACGATTGACGAGGACGGCGGGGATGTCACGCGCGCCGCCACCGGGGAGGGGCGTGTCCAGGATGGCCGACACGTAGACGAGCCCGTCCACCGCGGCGCCCTTCACCAGGTCTCCGACGTGCTGCTCGAGGCTCGCGTCGGTCCGCTCGTTGAGGAGGATCGTCCGGTAGCCGGCGAGTGCAAGCTCGTTGTGCAGGATCTCGAGCAACTCCGGATAGAACGGGTTCGTGATGTCGCTGACCACGACCCCGACGGTGCCGGTCCGTCGGGTGCTGAGGCTGCGCGCGGCGAGGTTCGGGGTGTAGTTCATCTGTTGTGCGGCCTCGAGGACGCGCGCGGTCGTGTCCGCGGCGACGCGGGGGTCGCCGCGCAGCGCGCGCGAGACGGTGGACTGGCTGATCTTGAGCTTCCGCGCGATGTCCTTGCTCGTGACGGCCATGCTCCGAGCATGGCAGACGCTCGGCTCAAAAACACATCCTTCGAGCTGAGCAGACCGGGGCACGGTCACATTTGACAAGATCACGAGCGGGGTTTATGCATACGTAGTCACACCTGGGGAGAGAGGCCACTTGCAAACGCTTAAGATGCGGACGGGCACGCAGCACGGCGCGGACGACGGCAACGCCGTCGCGAAGGTCGTCGACGAGATCGTTTCGGCCGTGGCGGCAGACGGGGACGACGCCGTCCGGCGGTTCTCCGCCCGTTTCGACCGCTGGGAGCCGCCGACCTTCCGCTTGACCCCGGACGAGATCGCGGCCAGCGTGGCGCGGGTGCCGGCCCAGGTGCTGGACGACATTCGGTTCTGCCAGGAGCAGGTGCGGACGTTTGCCCGCGCCCAGCGGGAGACGATGGTCGACCTCGAGGTGGAGACGCTTCCGGGCATCCGGCTCGGTCACCGGCACATCCCCCTGGCGAGCGTCGGTGCCTACGTCCCGGGCGGCAGGTATCCGATGGTCGCATCCGCCCACATGAGCGTCGTCACGGCCAAGGTCGCGGGCGTCGAGCGGGTCGCGGCATGCACGCCGCCCCTCGAGGGGCGCGTGCCGGACGCCACGGTCGCCGCGATGCATCTTGCCGGTGCCGACGAGATCTACATCCTTGGCGGCGTGCAGGCGCTCGCTGCGCTTGCGCTCGGAACCGAGACGATCGACCGAGTGGACTTTCTTGCAGGCCCGGGCAACGCCTATGTGGTCGAGGCGAAGCGGCGGCTGTTCGGGAAAGTGGGGATCGACCTTGTCGCCGGCCCGACCGAGATTCTGATCGTTGCTGACGAGACCGCTGACGCCGTGATCGTTGCCGCCGACCTGCTCGGCCAGGCAGAGCACGGTCCCGCGTCGCCGGCTGTCCTCGTCACGACGTCTCAGGCCCTCGCCGAGGAGACGCTGCGGCAGGTCGCCGTTCAACTCGAGGGCTTGCCGACGGCGGACATCGCCGCCCGGGCGTGGGAGGACTACGGCGAGGTGGTTCTCGTCGCGTCGGACGACGAGGCGCTCGCGGTCGCCGACGCCTACGCGTTCGAGCACGTGGAGATTCAGACTGCTGACCCGCGCTGGTACCTCGAGCGGCTGCGGAACTACGGCGCGTTGTTTCTTGGCGAGGCGACGACCGTCGCCTATGGCGACAAGACGATCGGCACGAATCACATCCTCCCGACGGGAGGCGCCGCGCGCTACACGGGCGGCCTCTGGGTCGGGAAGTTCCTCAAGACCGTCACGTTCCAGGAATGCGACGAGTCGGCGAGCGCGATGATCGGTGAGATCTGCGCGCGTCAGTGCCGGATCGAGAACTTC
>JAYUEQ010000199.1:0-12133 GCA_043739205.1 Thermoleophilia bacterium | reverse complement strand
CCCCCGTGTCTGCGGTCCGAGTACGCGAAAGCGCCACGGCTGGGTCAGATGGTGATTCGGCGCGAAGCGCGCGAGGTCGAGCAGTACGCGCAGAGAAGCTTGATCGACGGGCTCGGCGCCGTACTGCTTGTGCGTCCTCCGGGACCGGATGGCGTCTTTGACGTCCACGGCGTCTGAAGGTACAGGTCTGGTTCAATGGCTCGAACCCGATGGCTACACAGGTTGAACAGCTCGCCGAAGACAAGGTCCGCCTCACGGTGGACGTTCCCGCGCACGATGTGCATCACGCCGTCGAGCACGCGGCGAACGACCTCGCGCAGACCGTTCGCATACCCGGGTTCCGCCAGGGCAAGGTGCCGAGGCCGCTGCTCATGCAGCGCATCGGGAAGGAACGCCTCTACACCGAGGCGGTCGAGAGCCACATCGGCGGTTGGTTCTGGAACGCGGCGACGCGTGCGCGGCTGAATCCCGTCGCCCAGCCGGAGTTCGAATACGACCTGCCGGCGAGCGAGAGTGACGACTGGAGCTTCTCGGCGACCGTCGAAGTGCAGCCCAAGCCGGAACCTGCGGACTGGACGACGCTTGAGGTGCCGAAGCACGAAGCCGATGTCCCGCAGGAAGCCGTCGATGCAGAGCTCGAGATGCTGCAGAAGATCGCGGCGGAGATCGTTCCGGTCGAAGGCCGCGCTGCGCAAGACGGCGATACCGTCGTCGTCGATCTGATTGCCGAGGATGGCTCAGCGCAGCGCGACTACGTCGTCGAGCTCGGCTCGGAGCGGCTTGTCGAAGAGATCGAGAACGGCATCCGTGGTCTGTCTGCGGGCGAGGATCGCGAGATCGCCTACGAGCTCGCCGACGGATCGCGCCGCACCGCGACTGTCGCGGTAAAGGAATTGAAGGAGCGCGTGCTGCCGCCGCTCGACGACGAGCTCGCGAAGGCCGCGTCGGAGTTCGACACGCTGGCCGATCTCCGCTCTGACATCGAGGGCCGGCTACGCACACAGATCGATGACGAGCTCGAAGGGCTGTTCCGTGCTGCGGCCGTCGACGAGCTCGTGCGTGCCACCGAGTTCATGCCTGCGGGCCCGCTGGTCGAGGTTCGCACGCGCGAGCTGCTGAACGGTCTCGCACGCAGCCTGCAGGAACGCGGCATCGACGCGAACTCGTATCTCCAGCTGACGGGCCAGTCGCCGGAAGCACTCGAGCAGCGCCTACGCGCCGAGGCGACGATGTCGGTCGCACGCGAGCTGGTGCTCGAGGCGGTAGCCGACAAGCTTGGCATCCAGGTCAGCGACGATGAGATCCGCGAGGAGTTGCGCACCGCCGGCGAGTCCGACGAAGACATCGAAGAGTTCGTTGCGCAGGGCGGCGCAGACCGCGTGCGCGACGACATTCGACTGAAGAAGGCGCTCGACCGCATCGCGGCCGAGGTCAAGCCGATCGCACCAGAGCTCCACGAAGCGCGCGAAGCAATTTGGACGCCGGAGAAGGAGCAACCGGCAGAAACCCCGAAACTTTGGACCCCAGGTAGCAAGGAGTAACTGATGAGCCCGTTGATTCCCATGGTCGTTGAACAGACGTCGCGCGGCGAGCGCGCCTTCGACATCTACTCGCGCTTGCTCGCCGAGCGCATCGTCTTTCTCGGCACTCCCGTCGACGACCAGATCGCGAACCTGATCATCGCTCAGCTTCTGCATCTCGAGTCCGAGGACCCCGACAAGGACATCTTCCTCTACATCAACTCGCCGGGCGGCTCCGTTTATGCCGGCCTTGCGATCTACGACACGATGCAGTTCGTCAAGCCGGACGTACAGACGATCTGCGTCGGCATCGCGATGAGCATGGGCTCGCTGCTCCTCTCAGGGGGCGCGAAAGGGAAGCGCATGTCCCTGCCGAACTCACGGATCCTGATCCATCAGGTGTCCGGCGGGTTCCAGGGCCAGGGCACCGACATCGAGATCCAGGCGCGCGAAGTGATCGGCCTCAAGCGTCGTCTGGAGGAGATTTACGCCCACCACACCGGTAAGAGCCAGGAAGTGATTTCGCGCGATATGGAAAGGGACTTCTTCCTCAGTCCGGAAGAAGCGAAGGAGTACGGGATCATCGATTCCGTGATCTCGAACCGTGATGCAGTGCGCGGCGAGACTGCCGCTTAATACAGCACCCCTAGCCGTTTTTCGAAAATCGGGGTAAAAGGAGACTGGGATGGCGCGCGCGAGTGAAGGCAACGAGCAGCTTCTCTGCAGTTTCTGCGGGAAGTCACAGCGCCAGGTCAAGAAATTGATCGCAGGCCCAGGCGTCTATATCTGCGACGAGTGCATCGATCTCTGCAACGAGATCATCGATGAGGAGCTCACGACCCCGAGCACCCTCGACCTCGACAACCTGCCTCGCCCGATGGAGATCTACGACTCGCTCAACGAGTACGTCGTCTCGCAGGAAGAGGCGAAGCGCACGCTGTCTGTGGCTGTCTACAACCACTACAAGCGCGTACAGATGGGAACCGAGGACGGGGAGGTCGAGCTCCAGAAGTCGAACATCCTCCTGCTCGGACCGACCGGTTGCGGCAAGACGCACCTCGCACAGACGCTCGCCCGCATCCTCAACGTCCCGTTCGCGATCGCGGACGCGACTGCGCTTACCGAAGCCGGCTACGTCGGCGAAGACGTCGAGAACATCCTCCTCAAGCTGATCCAGGCTGCCGACTTCGACATCAAGAAGGCAGAGACGGGGATCATCTACATCGACGAGGTCGACAAGATCGCGCGCAAGGCGGACAACCCCTCGATCACGCGCGACGTGTCGGGCGAAGGCGTACAGCAGGCGCTACTGAAGATTCTCGAGGGCACGGTCGCGTCGGTGCCGCCGCAGGGCGGGCGCAAGCACCCGCACCAGGAGTTCCTCTCAATCGACACGACGAACATCCTTTTCATTTGCGGCGGCGCCTTCGCCGGCATCGACAAGATCATCGCGAAGCGGATCGGCAAGAACGCCGTCGGCTTCGGCCGCGACATCTCGTCGAAGCGCGACTCCGAGAGCGCGGAGCTTCTCGCAGAAGTCATGCCGGAAGACCTGCTCAACTTCGGGCTGATCCCCGAGTTCATCGGCCGGCTCCCCGTGTTGTCCGCGGTGCACCAGTTGAAGCGCGACGACCTCGTGCAGATCCTGACCGAGCCGAAGAACGCGCTGACGAAACAGTACGAGCGCTTCTTCAACTACGACAACATCGACTTGCACTTCACCGACGACGCACTCTGGTCGATCGCCGACAAGGCGCTTCATCGCGAGACGGGTGCGCGCGGTCTGCGGTCGATCATCGAGAACGCGCTGCTCGACGTGATGTTCGAGCTGCCCTCACGCAAGGACGTCTCCAAGTGCGTGATCACGAAGGAGACGATCGAAAAGGGCTTGAAGCCGACGCTCGTCACGAGCGCAGGGGCGGACCTCGTCGAGCCCGACGAGCTCGCCGAGGAATCGGCCTAGGCCGATTCCTCTGGTGTCTGACACCTAGAGGCAGCTCGCACCGCACCCGCGCTACGCACGGGTGTCTGACACCTTTTCGGAGCTCGGCGCGGGTCCGCCCTTACAGGGGTGTCAGACACCGTTCGGTCCCGGGCGCCCCGGAGGCCCCAACCAAATCCGACTTGACACGTCTACGCATTTGCCACAAGCTCACACCTGAATCGGGTCTCAGGTTTCCGGGGTTCACTCACAGGAGGATCTTCATGCGCCACCGCTTTACCAAGGTCCTGCTCGCGGCAGCGTTCTTCGTGCTGCTCGGCGGGACAGCGACAGTCGCAGCTCGGTCGCACCATTCAGCCGCGTCGTCGTACAACGTCGGGATCATCTATTCCCGCACCGGTCTGCTCGCCGCCTATGGCGCCGAGGAGGTCGAGGGCTTCAAGTACGGGCTCTCGTATGCCACGAACGGAACGAACAAGGTCAACGGCAAGTCGATCAACGTCACCTACGTCGACGACAAGACGGATGCGGCAACGGCCGTCAACGCGGCGAAGGATCTGATCGGCCAGGGGTACAAGATCATCGGCGGCACCGACTCGTCGGGCATCGCCCTGCAGGTCGCCCCGCTCGCCGCCCAAAACCACATCCTCTACGTCTCGGGCCCGGCGGCTTCGGATGCGATTACCGGCGTCAACAAGTACACCTTCCGCGCAGGTCGCGAGACCCTGCAGGACGTCAACACCGCGAACTCGTTCCTCCAGGGCGCCGGCAAGAAGGTCGTCGTCTTCGATCAGGACTCGGTGTTCGGCCACGGCAACTTCGCCGCGGTCAAGGCAGTGCTCGGCGGTAAGGGCCACACTGTCACCGAGGTCTCGGTGCCGCTGACTGCGACCGACTTCACGCCGTTCGCACAGCAGGCGAAGAACGCGAACGCCGACCTGATTTTCGTCGCGTGGGCCGGCACGACGGCGGGCGCGATGTGGAAGGCGCTCGACCAGCAGAACGTCTTCTCGGGCAGCACGCAGATCGTCACCGGTCTCGCAGAGCGTGCGACGTGGGGGACGCTCGGCGACCAGGCGACAAAGATCCACTTCCTGTCGCACTACGTCTACACCGCACCCAAGAGCAAGGTGAACGACTGGCTCGTCGCGCAAATGCGGAAGCGCAGTCAGGTGCCGGATATCTTCACGCCGGACGGCTTCGTGATGGCGCAGATGATCGTGCACGCACTGCAGACCGCGGGGGGCGATGACCCGGACAAGATGGTCACCGCACTCGAGGGCTTCAAGTTCCTCGCACCGAAGGGCATCCAGGTAATCCGGCCGCAGGATCACGCGATGCTGCAGCCGATGTTCCGGGTGAAGCTCGTCAGCAAGAATGGCCATCTCGTGCCTCAGCTCCTCGGCACAGCCAACACCTATGCCACGGCACCGCCTGTCGTGGCGATGCGCGGCTAAGGCCGAAAGCACCGCGCGTGAGCGCAACCCCGATCCTCGCAACGAAGGACCTCGGGCTCGACATCGGAGGGGCAACCATCCTCTCCGGTGTCGGGCTCGAGGTCCGCGAGGGCGAACTGCTCGCCGTGATCGGCCCGAACGGGGCCGGTAAGACGACGCTCTTCAACCTCGTCTCTGGCCTGATGCGGCCGACAAGCGGCTCGGTCGAACTGGCCGGCGTCGATGTGACGCATCAGCCGCCGTTCCGCCGCACGCGGGCGGGGATCGGCCGCACGTTCCAGGTGTCGAATGTGTTCCCGCTGCTGTCCGCGTTCGAGAACGTGCGGCTGGCGGCAGAGGCCGCTCTGGGTGGGACGATGCGGATCTGGCGGCGGGCCTCGCAGGTGCGGGAAGCGGTCGAGAAGGCTGCGTGGGCGCTCGACCGGGTTGGGCTCGGCGGCAGGGGCGCCGTGCCCGCCGGCTCACTCGCCCACGGCGACAAGCGCAAGCTCGAGCTGGCGATGGTCCTCGCAGGTGACTCGCGCGTGATCCTGCTGGACGAGCCGATGGCGGGGGTGTCCATGGAGGATGTGCCGGAGCTCGTCGAGCTCATTCGCTCGGTCCACGTCGACGAGGGCAAGACGGTCCTCCTCGTCGAGCATCACATGGAAGTCGTCACCGGCCTCGCGCAGCGCATCGCCGTGCTGCACCACGGAAGCCTGCTCGCAGTCGACACACCCGAGGCGATCATGCGGAACGAGACCGTGCAGCAGGCATACCTCGGGGAGCCGATCTAGATGCCGTTGCTCGAGGTTCGCGACCTGCACGTCCACCTCGGCCAGGCACACGTGCTGCAGGGCGTCTCGTTCGAGGTGCCCGAGGGAGGCGTAACCGCACTGCTCGGTCGCAACGGCGTCGGCAAGACGACGACGCTGCGCGCGCTGATGGGGCTCGTCGACCGCCGAGGAACGATCGAGCTCGACGGCCGCGACGTCACTTCGACGCCGACACACAAGATCGTGCGACGCGGCGTCGGGTACGTGCCCGAGGATCGAGACGTCTTCGCGAGCCTTACCGTCGATGAGAATCTCCGGCTTGCCGAGCGTGATCCCGAGCCGCGCTACGAGCTCGTCTACGACCTGTTCCCCGAGCTGAAGCAGCGCGGCAAGCAACTGGCAGGCACGCTCTCGGGCGGCCAGCAGCAGATGGTCGCGATCGCGCGCGCTCTCTTGAACAACAACCGCGTGCTGCTCGTCGACGAGCCCACGAAGGGACTCGCTCCGCTGCTCGTGACCGAGGTGGCGCGCGTGCTCGAACGGGTCTCGGAGCTGACGACCGTGCTGCTCGTCGAACAGAATCTCGGCGTCGTCCAGCGCGTCGCGCGCGACGCGGTCGTGCTCGACACCGGGCGCGTCGTCCACGTCGGGCCCGCGAAGGAACTGCTCGCTGACCAGCCGCTCGTGCACCGCCTGCTCGGAGTAGGTCACGCATGAGCACCTTTGTGCTGCTCACGATCACCGGGTTCGGTCTCGGCGCGATGTACTTCCTCGTTGCCTCCGGGCTGTCACTGATCTACGGCTTGATGGGCGTGCTCAACTTCGCGCACGGCTCGTTCCTCGCGGTCGGCGCGTATGCGATGTGGTTCACGGAGTCGCGCCTCGGCGGCGTGGCGGTGCTGCCGCGGTTCCTGATCGGGTCGCTCGTCGGCCTCGTCGCCGGCGGCGTCTTTGCTGCGCTCGTCGAGCTCGTGCTGATCCGCCCGCTCTACAAGCGGCATATCGAGCAGGTGCTCGTGACCGTGGGGCTCAGCCTGGCAACCACCGCGCTGATCGTCGCGATCTGGGGCAACGACGCACGCGCAGTCCCCGCTCCGCATTGGCTCGGTGATACGACGTCCGTGCTCGGTGCGTCGATCCCGAACGACCGCTTCATCGAGATCGTCACCGCGATCGTGGTGCTCGTCGGGCTGAACGCCTTCCTGCGGCACACCCGCTACGGACTGATCATCCGCGCAGGCGTCGAGAACCGAGGGATGGTGACCGCGCTCGGGATCGACGTGCGGCGCGCCTTCACGCTCGTCTTCGCGATCGGCGGCGTCGCGGCCGCAATCGCAGGCGTGCTGTCGAACGTCTACTTCGGAACGGTCGATCCGTCGCGCGGGACGTCGCTGCTGATCTTCGCCTTCATCGTGGTCGTGATCGGCGGTCTCGGCTCGCTGCGTGGCACCGCGATCGCCGCGATCGTCGTCGGGCTCGTTCAGCAGTACGCCAACTACTACGCATCGTCCGGGCTCGGCGATCTCAGCGTCGTCTTGCTGCTCGGGATCGTCTTGCTGATTCGCCCGGGCGGGCTGTCGAGGAGCTTCGCATGAGGCGTATCGTCGTTCCGGCCATCGTTCTCGTAGCTCTCGCGCTCGTGCCGAAGTTGACGGTCGATATCCCGTACGTCTTCAAGAGCTCGATCAATACGCCGGGCACGCTGCAGCTGCTTGCGCTCTGCCTCGTGTTCGGCGGGCTCGCGATGACCTACGACCTGCTCTTCGGATTCACGGGGCTGCTCTCGTTCGGGCACGCCTTGTATTTCGCGCTTGGCGTCTATCTCGTCGCGATCGCGATCACGAAGTGGCACTGGGGCTTCTGGGTGGCGCTGGCGTTCACCGCGCTCGTCGGGCTGATCGTGCCGCTCGTCCTCGGCGCGGTCTCGCTGCGCGTCGGCGGGATCGCGTTCGCAATGGTGACGCTCGCCTTCGCGCAGGCTGGGTCGATTCTCGCCTTCAAGAATCCACACGGCTGGACCGGCGGCGAGGAAGGGCTCGGCACCGACTACACGAAGCTGCCTGCCGGGCTCGTCGGGATCTTCAATACGAAGCACCTGTACTGGCTCGCGCTCGGGTACGTGGCGGTTGTCTTCGTGATCATCCAATGGGCCGTGAGCTCGTCCCCCGGGCATATCTGGCAGGCGATCCGCGAGAACGAGTTGCGCGTCGAGGTGCTCGGCCTCCGCCCGTACGCCTACAAGCTGATGTCGTTCGTGCTGGCGTCGTTCCTCGCGACCGCCGGCGGCGTCGTCTACGTGCTGCTGCTCGGCGGCGCGACGCCCGACGTGACGTCTGCCAACTTCACGCTGACACTGCTCGTGATGGTGGTGATCGGCGGCACCGGGACCCGTTGGGGTGCGCTGATCGGGGGCATCCTCTACACCTGGGCGAACCAGCGGCTGAGCGACGCGTCGTCATCGCATGCCGTGTCGTCGCTCCCGCACGTCCTGCGCACGCCACTCGAGCAGCCACTGTTCGTGCTCGGCGTGCTGTTCATCCTCGTGGTCTTCTTCGTCCCCGGCGGTCTCGCGCGCATCGGCCAGGTTCGTCGGCCAAAGACGCTGCAGCGCTTGCAGGAGGCGATGCACAAGTGAGGATCGCGTGGGAGGAGCGGGGCGACGGTGCTCCGCTGCTCTTGATCCAGGGCCTCGGGTACGGCCGCTGGAGCTGGGAGCCGCTCGTGCCGGGGCTTGCGGAGCGCTACCGCGTGCTGTGGTTCGACAACCGCGGAATCGGCGACTCTGACAAGCCGGAGGGGCCGTACACCGCGCGGCTGATGGCCGACGACGCGCTGCAGGTGCTCGACGAGGCAGGCGTCGAACGCGCGCACGTGCTCGGCGCAAGCCTCGGCGGAATGATCGCGCAGGAAGTTGCCGCCGGAACGCCGGAGCGGGTCGACAAGCTCGTCCTCTGTTGCACGACCCCGGGCGGCGCCGCCACGGTGCCGATGCCCGACGTGACGGTGCGGCTCTTTGCCGAGGCCGCGACGCTCGCTCCCGAGGTGGCATTGCGCCGGTTCGTCGAGAACGCTCTCGCAGCTGATGCACCGGCCGAGTTGATTCAGAAGCTCTTCGACCTGCGTGTCGCGAACCCGCCTGACCCGCTCGGTTGGCAGGCCCAGGCCGCTGCCGGGCTGGGATTCGCAGGGATCGAAGCGACGATCGCGGCGCCGACTTTGATCGTCACCGGCACGGAGGACAACGTCGTCGATCCGCGCAACTCGGACGTGCTCGCGGAGCGAATCCCCGGAGCCGAGGTGGAGCGGATCGACAATACCGGCCACCTCTTCTTCTGGGAGCAGCCCGACGCGTGCGTCAGGATCATCTCGGAGTTCCTGCAATGAGCCAGCTGACAATCGACAGGATGCTTCGCGACCGCGCGCGCATCACGCCCGAGCGCACCGCGATCGTCGAGCGCGAGCGGCGTTGGACGTATGCCGAGCTCGACGCGCGCTCCGAGGAGCTCGCCGCCGGACTGACGCACGGCGCGCGGATCTCGACGCTCACCGGCAACACGGGCGAGCACGCCGCTCTGATGTTCGCGTGCGCCAAGGCGGGCGCGATCCTGCACCCGATCTCGTGGCGGCTCGCGCCGGCGGAGGTCGCCTACCAGCTCGATGATGCCGAACCGGACGTCTTCCTGATCGCCGACGAGTATCGAAAGCTGGCCGAGGCCGCGATGGAAATCGCATCCGTTCGCCCAGCTTTGGAACCTGATTCCCGAAGCGAACCAGATTCCGGCGTTTCACCGCACGCTGACGATCCGCTGCTCCTGATCTACACCTCGGGAACGACGGGCAAGCCGAAAGGCGCGTTGCTCACCCACGCGAACTGCTTCTGGACGAACCTCTCGTTCGATCTCGCAACAGGCATTCGTCAGGACGACGTGATCCTGCAGGTGCTGCCGCAGTTCCACTGCGGCGGCTGGAACGTGCAGTCCATCCTCGGCTGGTGGAAGGGTGCAACGGTGGTGATCGAGCCGGGATTCGACGCAGCCCACGCTCTCGAGTTGATCGAGAGCGAGCGGATCACGACCACGATGGGCGTCCCCGCGAACTACCTGTTCATGTCGCACGAGCCGCGCTTCGCGTCCGCCGACCTGTCGACGCTGCGGCTTGCCGTCGTCGGCGGCGCGCCGATGCCCGAGGCGCTGCTCGACGTCTGGGCCGATCGAGGCGTCGCGATCGTTCAGGGCTACGGGTTGACGGAAGCAGCGCCGAACGTCCTCTGTCTGGCGCCCGAGGATGCGCGGCGGAAAGCCGGTTACGCAGGCAAGCCGTACCCGTACGTGACCTGTGACCTCTCCGACGAGGGCGAGCTGCTCGTGCGCGGGCCGAACGTGTTTCCCGGCTACTGGCGCAACGACGAGGCGACGGCGAACGCGTTCCGTGACGGCTGGCTGCTCACCGGTGACATCGCGGAGCGCGATGACGAGGGGAACTACCGCATCCTCGGCCGCCTGAAGGACATGGTCGTCTCCGGTGGCGAGAACATCTATCCGGCCGAGATCGAAGCCGTGCTGCACGAGCACCCGTCGGTCGCCGATGCGGCCGTCGTCGGCGTGCCGGACGAGCGGTGGGGCGAGGTGTGCATCGCGTTCGTCGTCCTCGACCCGCCCGTGTCGGAGGAAGACCTTCGTCAACATTGCTTCGGCCGGCTCGCGCGTTTCAAGGTGCCAAAGGCGTTCCACGTGGTCGACGAGCTGCCGCGCAACTCGATGGGGAAGATCCAGAAGGCGCAACTGAAGGTGACTGCATGAACGACGTGCTGACGAATGTCGACGGCCGCCCGCTCTCGCAGCGCGGCATCGACACGCGCCGCCGGCTGCTGGACGCCGCGGAGCGCGTCTTCGGCGAGCTCGGTTACCACGACGCGTCGATCGTCAAGGTCGCCGACGCTGCCGGTGTCGCCGCGGGGACGTTCTACCTCTACTTCGACTCGAAGAAGGCGATCTTCGACGAGCTCGTGCGCGACCTGAACCGCCGCGTGCGCCACGCGATGAAGGAAGGCTCGTCGAAGGGCAGCACGCGGCTCGAGGCAGAGCTCGGCGGCTTCAACGCGTACTTCCGCTTCACCGCCGAGCACCCGACGCTGTATCGGATCATTCGACAGGCGGAGTTCGTCTCGCCCGAGATGCTCCGCTACCACTATGACCAGCTGTCGGCGGGATACATCGAGGCGCTCAGGGAAGCATCCGCCGCGGGTGAGATCGCCAAGCTCGACCCCGAAGTGGCCGCTTACGCCCTGATGGGCCTTGGCGAGATGATCGGCATGCGTTGGATCCTCTGGGGCGACGGGCCGATGCCGAAGCGCGTCACCACCGAGCTCGAACGCTTGATCCGCTGCATCCTCGAGGCCGACGCGTGAGGACGGTAGGGCTCGTCGCAACCGCTTCGTACCTTCCGGAGCGGTGGATGACCGCTGCCGAAGTAGCCGAGCGGTCCGGCATCCCGGAAGACGTGATCGTGGAGAAGTTCGGGCTGCGCGGGAAGCACATCGCGGCAGAGAACGAGCACGTCTCGGACCTTTCGGTGCGCGCGGCGGACAAGCTGCTCGAGGAGACCGGCTTCGATCCGAAGGAGATCGACGTGGTCATGTACTACGGGTCGATGTGGCGCGACTACGCGGTCTGGCAGTCGGCGCCGCACATCGCGCATCGCATCGGCGCGACGAACGCCTTCGCGCTTGAGTACGACAGCGTCTCGCACGGCACCCCGATCGCGTTGCGCATCGCGCGCGATCTGCTGCGCGCGGAGATCGAGCTGAAGAACGTGCTCGTCGTCGCGGCCTGCCGCGAGTCCTACTTGCTCGACTACGCGAACGAGCGCTCGCGCTTCATGTTCAACTTCGGTGACGGCGCGGTTGCCGGCTTGCTCAGGGGCGACGCCGACTGCAATGAGGTGCTCGGCGCCCACGCGATCACGGATGGTTCCTATTCGCTCCAGGTCAAGATCGCACGCGGCGGCTCCGTCGACCCGGATGGCTACCCCTATCTCGATGTCGCCGATCCGCAGTCGATGAAGGGCGGGCTCGACCTGGTCTCGCTCCCGAATTTCGTCGCCGCGGCCCGCGGCGCGGTCGAGCGCTCGGGCCTCACCATGGAGGAGATCGCATTCGTCTGCCCGTTGCACACGAAGCGCTCGATGTTCGTTGCGTTGCTCTCGGAGCTCGGAATGCGCGAAGATCAGGCCGTGTACCTCGACGATACAGGCCACATGAGCGGGGTCGACTCGCTGCTCGGGCTCGATCGAGCCGTGCGCGACGGGCGGGTGCGCGATGGCGACGCGGTGCTGCTGCTCGCCGCAGGCACCGGCTACACATGGGCTGCGACCGTCGTCCGCTGGGGCCCTGCGTAGATGCTGAGCGCCGGCGACACCTTCGGGCCGTCCAGTTGGATCGAGCTCCCGCAGTCGAAGATC
>JAYUEQ010000198.1:0-4147 GCA_043739205.1 Thermoleophilia bacterium | reverse complement strand
TCAACGTGCCCGGCGGCGAGTCCGGCGTCGTCGCGTCGATTTCGATCCCGTAGCCGCCGACGAACTGCCCGAACGTCGCGCCGTCGGTCAGACCAGTGTTCTCCCACAGCCACGGGGCGGACGCGGCACTCTGCACGCTGTACAGGCCCTGCCGCTGGCCATCGTCGTTCGCGCGGTACTGCACACCGATCAGCGCAGCCTCCGGTCGTCCCGCGTCGCGCCACATCGCGATCTTCTGCAGCGCCTGCCCCTTCTTGTCGACCTTCCAGAAGAAGTTGTTCGCCGAGAGGAACATCAAGTTGCCGCCCAGGTCGCGGTAGCGCTGAACGACGTCGTACTCGTGCGACATCACGTACTCCTCGTGCCCCTCGAACACGACGAGGTCGTATGCGCGTGCGAGGTCGTCGCCGGTTGCGATCTGGTCGAATTCCGAATCGGAAATGAACTCCGCGTTTTTCCCCGACCAGTAGAGCCAGTGCAGGAACGGGAGGTCGTAGCGATAGAAGCGCGGCGGCACACCGCGCGCGATGTAGGTGCGGGATAGGTCGACAGTCCGGTTCGGCGGCCCGGCGTACCACGTGTCGCCGTAGCCGTCGCCGTTCACGTCCTGGAAGTTGTAGGCCTGCCAGGTGTTGGTGGGAAGGACGACAAGCACGCGGCTCGTCAGGCCGAGCGTGGTCGGCCGCACGACGAACGGCGCGTAGCCGATGCGTCCATCTGCGCCACCGAACTGCACGTAGTAGAGGCCGCTCGCGACGGTCGGCACGCGGAATGAGATCGTGTGTGGTCGGCTTTGCCATCGCGACCAGTCGAGTTGTACGGGCTCGAGTCCGGTGTCGACCCCAGCGAACTGATTGTCCGCATAGGTGACGACCTGTTCCGGCCCGGAGTGGAACACGCGATACGTCAACGCGGGTTCGTCGGTTGCGATGTGGATCTGCGCGAGGTCGCCGGGTAGATAGCCCGGTTTCGTGAATGCGGTGTCGATGCCTTGCAGGCGCGCCACGACGCCGCGCGCGTACCGTCCGACATACGCGTTCGGTGCGCCGTAGGTTCGGCTGTTGCCGGTCGCGTCGACCGCGGTGAAGCGAATCAGGTACGTGCGCGGGTTCAGATTCGTTCCGGGAATCCACGACATCGTGTGCGTGCCGCGGCCGAATGTCGCCGTGAGAGTGTAGAACGGCTTCGGCACCTTGACGGTGCGCGTCACATCCATCGTTACGGTTGCCTGCTCGCGCAGTTTGAATGTCACGTCGACCTTGTCGCGAAAACCGTCACCGTTCGGCGAGATTGTCGTCAGTAGCGGCCCGTCACCTGCGAACGGGGTTGAGCCGTTGTCGGCATGCAGGTCGAGCAACTGGGGCGCATGGGTGTCGATACGCAGTGGCGCGCTCGCCAGCACGGCCGAGCGGTACACGAGCCGAACGAGATAGTTGCCGTCGGGCACCCTCTCGCCTCCGATGCGGCCGTCCCACCCGACCGCGAGGATCCGGCGACGGGACGGTGGGTCGATCCACCCGATCGCGCGGCCGCCCGGGGTCACGAGCCGGATCCCGACCTGTCGCGCCAACGAGAGCCTCGCTTGTACGCGTAGGACCGCCCGATGGGGCGAGAAATTCCGCGGCGCGACACTCAGCGTTGCGGCCTGTGCTTGAGCCGTTAGCGCGAACGCCGCCACGGCGACGAGGAATCCCAGCCGGCGCACGACCGGCAGGGTATCGGGGGCTCAGGACTACCCCGCGCTCCGCCGCCCCGGTCCGCAGCTGCGGGTCGTCAGAAGAGTCATGCGGGATACCCTGTCCCTGTCGTGCAGCCGCTCAAAACATCGACGTCGTATGTCCCGACCGGCGATCAGCCCGGTGCGATCGCGACGCTCTCGGACGGGCTGCGCGCCGGCGAGCGCTGCCAGACCCTGCTCGGCGCCACCGGCACCGGCAAGACGGCCACGATGGCGTGGATCATCGAGCAGGTTCAGAAGCCGGCGCTCGTCATCGCCCACAACAAAACGCTCGCAGCGCAGCTCTGCAACGAGTTCCGCGAGTTCTTCCCGAGCAACGCCGTCGAGTACTTCGTCTCGTACTACGACTACTACCAGCCCGAAGCGTACGTCCCGCAGGCGGATCTCTATATCGAGAAGGACTCATCGCGCAACGACGACATCGATCGCCTTCGCCATGCCGCGACCGCAAGCTTGCTGTCACGGCGCGACACGATCGTGGTCGCGTCCGTGTCGTGCATCTACGGCCTCGGCTCACCCGAGGAGTACGAGTCGCGCCTCGTCTCGCTCGCCGTCGGCGAGACGACTGATCGCGATCTCGTCCTGCGCAAACTGATCGACATTCAGTACTCGCGCAACGACACGCTGCTCGGCCGCGGCCGGTTCCGGGTCAAGGGCGACGTGATCGAGATCCAGCCTGCGCACTCGGAGACCGCGTACCGCGTGTCGTTCTTCGGCGACGAGGTCGAGTCGATTTCGCACTTCGATCCGCTCACCGGCGAAGTGCTGTCGAAGCTCGACCACATCACCGTGTTCCCGGCGACACAGTACGTCACGTCTCGGCCGACGATCGAGCGCGCCCTCGTCGAGATCCGTCACGAGATGGACGAGCAGGTGAAGCTTTTCGAGTCGAAGGGGATGATGCTCGAGGCGCACCGGATTCGCCAGCGCACCGAGTACGACATGGAGATGATGCAGGAGCTCGGTTTCTGCAACGGCATCGAGAACTACTCGCGCATCCTCGAGGGGCGCCCGCCCGGCTCGGCGCCGCACACGCTGCTCGACTATTTCCCGTCCGACTACGTCGTGTTCATCGACGAGTCCCACCAGACGGTCCCGCAGATCGGTGGAATGTACGAGGGAGACCGTTCGCGCAAACAGACACTGGTCGACTACGGGTTTCGCCTGCCGAGCGCGATCGACAACAGGCCGCTGCGCTTCGACGAGTTCCTCGAGAAGGTGCCGCAGATGGTGCTGGTCTCGGCCACGCCGGGCGCGTGGGAGCTGAAGCAGTCGACGCGCGTCGCCGAGCAGTTGATCCGGCCGACCTACCTGGTCGACCCGGACGTCGAGCTGCGTCCGACGAAGAACCAGATCGACGACCTACTGAACGAAATCCGCAAGCGCGAGGAGAAAGGCGAGCGCGTCCTCGTCACGACGCTGACGAAGAAGATGTCGGAGGACCTCACCGACTACCTGCTCGAAGCGGGCATCAAGACGCGCTATCTGCACAGCGAAGTCGACACGCTCGAGCGCATCCAGATCATCCGCGAGCTGCGCCTCGGCGACTACGACGTGCTCGTCGGCGTGAACCTCCTGCGGGAAGGCCTCGATCTCCCCGAGGTGTCGCTGGTCGCGATCCTCGACGCGGACAAGGAAGGCTTCCTCCGCGGCAAGACGGCATTGATCCAGACGATCGGCCGCGCAGCACGTAATCTCGACGGCAAGGTGCTCATGTACGCGGACAAGATGACCGAGGCGATCAAGGGCGCGCTCGACGAGACGAACCGCCGACGCGCGATTCAGATCGCCTACAACGAGGAGCACGGCACCGAGCCGATCTCGATCTCCAAGGGCGTGTCCGACATTGCGGAGTTCCTGACGCTCGATTCGCCGAACGTCCCGCGTTCTCGCCGCCGCGGCAAGGACAAGGTCGAAGGCATGAATCGCGAAGAGCTCGAGAAGCTGCTGATCACGCTCGAGGACGAGATGTTCCAGGCTGCCGAGGAGCTGCGTTTCGAGTACGCCGCGAAGCTGCGCGACGAGATCAAGAGTCTGCGGCGCGACCTGGTTGCGCTCTCGTCGACGACTGCGACGACCGTATGACCCTCAGCTTCTTCTTCGCGATCCTCCTCTCCGGCTTGTGGACGGGGGCTCTCGCGCGGCTTGCGATCCCCGGCCCGGATCCGATGCCGCTCTGGTTGACGCTCGCGATCGGCCTCGCGGGCTCGATCGTCGGCGCCGTCGTCGGAAAGGCGATCTCTCATGCCAACGGCGTGGTGATCTCGTTCCTCTCGTTCGGGATCGCGATGGCGCTCGTTGCCGCCTATCGCCGGTTCGTGCAGAAGCGGCCGGTCTTCGGGCCCGGCGCGCTGACGTTCCCCGAGCGGGGCCTCGGCGTCGAGCAGACGCGCGAGCGCTTGCAGAAGC
>JAYUEQ010000197.1:0-8950 GCA_043739205.1 Thermoleophilia bacterium | reverse complement strand
ACCGGGATCGCGAGCGGCCCGTCCCGGAGCGTCGTCGTGAAGGTGTTCAACCCGACGCCGGCACCGAGGATCAACACGACTGCCGCGAACATGCCCGTCACGTTCACCGTCTCGGGCACCGGGGTGCTCGGGGACACGGTCTACCTCTACGACGGCTCGACGCTGATCGCGAGCGCCAAGATCACGGCGACGGGCGGTGCATGGTCGTTCACCGTGACGCTCGCGGGCGGCTCGCACACCCTGTCGGCGACGCAGGTCGACCCGGTTTCCACGCTCGTCAGCACTTCAAGCCCCTCGATCGCGGTCATGGTGATCACGCTTCCGGCGGCGCCGACGCTGTCGGTCGCCGCGATCAGCGCCCCGGCAGTGACGGTCTCCGGCACCTGCGTCACCGGCAACCGGGTTGCGCTGTACGACCGCACGACGCTCCTCAATGGGGCGCTCTCATGCACCGGCGGCGTCTGGAGCTGGACGGGCACGCTCGCAAGCGGCGCACACACTCTGACCGCGACGCAAACCGAGCCGGTGCTCGGACTCGTCAGCGCGGCGTCGCGCTCGGCGACCGTAACGGTCTACCCGCTGCCCGCTGCTCCGACGATCTCCGGGCCGGCGCTGAGCGGCCAGCGGATCACCGTCAGCGGCTCGTGCGTGAGCGGCAACACGGTGCAGGTATCCGACGGAGCCTCGGTTGTCGCGACCGCAGCGTGCAGCCGCAGCAATACCTGGTCGGCGACGCTCACGCTGGCGCCTGGCGCCCATCTGCTCGCCGCAGCGCAGATCGATGGCGTCTCCGGGCTCTCGAGCGCGTCGACGGCGTCGATCTCGACCACGATCGTCGGGCCGCCCGCCGCACCCACCATCTCGGCTCCCGCCTCGAGCGGCCCGGCCGTCACGGTCACCGGGACCGGAGTCGCCGGCGCCACCGTGACGCTGTCCTACGGGAAGGGCACGGCCACGGCGACGGTCGTCGGAGGCGTGTGGTCGATCACGCTCTCGCTGTCGGCCGCCACCTACCAGCTGTCGGCGGTGCAGACGGACGGCTATGGGCAGGTCTCCACGGTGAGCGCCGTCGTGACCGTCAGCGTTCATCGCTGACGCTGACGTTCGTCTACCGTCCTGCCCGTGGAAGAGCACGTACCGCTCGCGCGGTATACGACAATCGGAACCGGCGGGCCGGCGCGCTGGTTCGCCCGGCCTGAAACGGTCGAGGAACTGCATGAGCTGCTGCAGTGGGCTGACGCGCGGCAGCACGCGGTCGAGGTCATCGGACTCGGCTCGAACGTCCTGGTTCACGACGACGGCGTCGAGGCGCTCGTCCTCAAGCTGTCTGGTGAGCTCGCCGTCGCCGAGGTGGACGGCGACGTGCTCGTCATGGGCGGCGGCGCCACGAACGCGGTGGGCCTGCATCGCGCGCGGGCGGCAGGGCTCGGCGGATTCGAATTCGCCTCTGCGATCCCCGGCACCGCGGGCGGGGGAGTACGCATGAACGCCGGCGCATACGGACATGAATGGCGGGACGTGATGATCGACGTCGTCGTCGTCGACGCCTCGGGACCGAGAACGGTCTGCGTCGCGGACCTCGAGCTCTCGTATCGCCACTCGAACCTCGCCCCGGGCGCGGTGGTGGCGCACGTGCGCTTCCGCCTCGAGCCGAGCTCGCCGGAGGCGGTGAAGGAGACGGCCGCGAGGCTGCTCGAGCAGCGTAAAGCGAGCCAGCCGACGAACAAGCGCACCTTCGGGAGCGTCTTCAAGAACCCGGACGAAGGCCCGGGGGCGGGTCGCATGATCGAGGAGTGCGGGCTGAAGGGCCACCAGATCGGCGGCGCGGTCATTTCGCCGCGCCACGCGAACTTCATCGAGAACGCGGGCGGCGCGACGACCGCCGACTGCATCGCCGTCATGGTCGAGGCGCGCATGCGCGTGCACGAGCGCTTCGGCGCCGAGCTCGAGCACGAGGTGCAGTTCCTCGGGCCGATCTCGCTCCCGCCGCTGTAGGGGAAGCGAGTGGGGCGGCGAAGAGTCGCCTGTGGCAGCCCGTAAGAGGTCGACTTCCCGTACCGCGGTACTGCCCGCGCGCCGGTCTATGCCGTCGCTACAGCTGACCCGGCTCGCGCCGTCGGGCCGTTCGGTCCTGATCGGGATAGCACTGTTCGCGCTTGCGATCGGCGGGTACATCGCGGCGCGCGAGACAGCGATCTTCGCCGTGCGCACGATCGAGATTCGTGGGGGAGACGCGACGCTCCAGGCACAGGTCAAGGCGGCGCTCGCCGGTGAGGTGGGGCAGAGCCTGCTGAAAATCGACGGCAACGCCCTCGACCGGCGCATCGCGCCATTGCCCGGGGTGCGCGGGTTCAAGTACGACCGGGCCTTCCCGAACACGTTGCGCATCGTCTTGCGCCCGGAGCAGCCGGTGCTCGTGCTCCGTAGCGGCGTCGATGCCTACCTCGTTGCGGCCACGGGGCGCGTGATCCGGCCGCTCGCGCACCCGCATCTCTCGCACCTGCCGCGCCTCTGGGTGACCCGTGACGTCCACGTCACGGTCGGTGAGGCTCTCCCGGCCCCTGCGAACGCCGCTGCGACTGCGCTTGCGCCGTTGCAGGGCGCGCCGTTGCCCGGGGGCGTCCGCCTCGTCCGTGGGGGGAAAGAGCTGACGCTCGTGCTCGGCGGCGGGCTCGAGGTGCGCCTCGGCGACCACGGCGACTTGCAGCTGAAGCTCGCGATCGCGCGTCGGATCCTGCGCGCCACAGCCGCCGCAACCACCGGCGGGGGCTACCTCGACGTCAGCGTTCCCGAGCGTCCCGTGCTCTCGCTCAACTCTCAAGTCGGAGGTTGAGGTTGAGGGTTACGTGGGTCGAGCGTTGCCGGCACCGCGTTGACAGGGCAGGAAACCACCCGTACCCTCCCGAAGAAGAAGGCCGCTCGACAGCCCCACCCTGCACTTAAGCTTGAGTGTCGAGGCACCCTGACAGTTATGAGGACACCGCGATGAGAGATCGCTCTGGCAATTATTTGGCCGTGATCAAGGTCGTCGGCGTCGGCGGCGGCGGCACGAACGCCGTCAACCGGATGGTCGATGCCGGGCTCACGGGAGTCGAGTTCGTGGCCGTCAACACCGACGCGCAGGCGCTCTTGATGTGCGAGGCCGACGTGAAGATCCACATCGGCGCGAAAGCGACGCGCGGGCTCGGTGCCGGTGCGGATCCGGCCGTAGGCCGCGAAGCCGCGACGGAGACACGCGACGAGTTGAAGGAGGCGCTCAAGGGCGCCGACATGATCTTCGTCACCGCGGGCGAGGGTGGCGGCACCGGCACCGGTGGTGCGCCGATCGTCGCGGAGATCGCACGCGAGCTCGAGGCGCTCACGGTGGGCGTCGTCACGCGGCCATTCGCGTTCGAAGGCCGCCGGCGTTCGCAGCAGGCGGAACAGGGGATTGCCGACCTGGCGGACAAGGTCGACACGCTGATCGTGATCGAGAACGACCGGCTGCTGCAGGTGGTCGAGAAGAAGACGCCGCTCTCGGATGCGTTCAAGCTCGCCGACGACATCCTGCGCCAGGGTGTGCAGGGCATCACCGACCTGATCACGGTGCCGGGGATCGTCAATCTCGACTTCGCCGACGTACGCACGATCATGCGCGACGCCGGCTCCGCGCTGATGGGGATCGGCAGCGGCCAGGGCGAGAACCGTGCGGCCGAGGCCGCGCGCACCGCTGTCAGCTCGCCGCTCCTTGAGTCGTCGATCGAAGGCGCGACCGGGATCCTGCTCAACATCAGCGGCCCGCCTGACCTCGGGCTCTTCGAGGTCAACGAGGCGGCCGAGGTCGTGACCGGCGCCGCCGACCAGCACGCCAACGTGATCTTCGGCGCGGTGATCGACGAGAACCTCCGCGACGAGGTGCGGGTGACCGTGATCGCGACGGGCTTTGGCACCCAGCGCCGCCGTCGCGCCCGGGCGGCCGTCGGCGAGAGCACGTCGGGAAGTCGCGCGCCGCAGTTCGACGCCGGCGACGCCCTGGACGTTCCGTCCTTCCTTCGTGACGAATGAGCTCTAGGAGCGCCGCCTCCCGGTAGGTAGAAGCCCTGTCAGCGATGCTGGCGGGGCTTCGTCTTTTCGGGCCATCGGGGAGCACCCTGACGCCCGGGGGTTCGGCGGTGGTTAGCATCGCGCCGGATGCAAACACTGCGGAAGACGCCCCTCTTCGACCGTCATGTCGCCCTCGGGGCCCGAATGGTGCCCTTCGCCGGCTGGGAGATGCCCGTCCAGTACACAGGCGTGATCCAGGAGCACAAAGCCGTGCGGACGGACGCAGGCGTCTTCGACGTGTCACACATGGGCGAGCTCGAGGTCGAAGGGCCGACGGCGCGCGATCTGCTTCAGGGACTGCTGTCAAACAACGTCGACAGGCTCCAGCCCGGCGAGGCGCAATACACGCTGCTCACGAACGAGGACGGCGGGATCATCGACGACCTGATCCTCTACCGGCTCAGCGAGCACCGGTTCCTGATCGTCGCCAATGCGTCGAACTCCGATGCCGTCTATCGGTGGCTGAAGGATCACGAGCTGCGCGGCTCGGACGTGCGCGATGTCTCCCACGATTACGCGCTGCTCGCAGTCCAGGGGCCGAACGCGCTCCAGAAGCTCGGCCTGGCGCCCGCACCGGCGTTCACCTGGGAGATGGGCGAGCTCGACGGCGTCGAGGTGATGATCAACCGCACCGGCTACACCGGTGAGGAAGGCGTCGAGCTCGGCTGCATGACCGATGATGCGGGTGAGCTGTGGGATGCGATCCTCGCGCGCGGTGTCACTCCTGCGGGCCTCGGCGCGCGCGACACGCTGCGCCTCGAAGTCTGTTACCCGCTGCACGGCAACGACATCGGCCCGCAGTGGGATGCCGTCTCGTCGGGATTGAGCTGGGCGTGCGCGCTCGATACGGAGTTCACGGGCGTCGAGCGGCTGCGCGCAGTCAAGGAGCAGGGACCGACGCAGAAGCTCGTCCCGTTCGTGATGACCGAGAAAGCGATCCCGCGCCAAGGGATGAGCATCGAGGGCGGCGGTGAGGTCACATCCGGCACGCAGTCGCCGATGCTCGAGGTCGGGATCGGGATGGGCTACGTCCCGGCCGCGGCCGGCGCGCAAGGCACCGAGCTTGTGATCGACGTGCGGGGCAAGCCGCGCCGCGCGGAAGTTGCCAAGAAGCCCCTCTACAAGAAAGCGAGCGCGTAAATGGCGACCACTGAGTCGTATCCGGACGATCTCAAGTACCACCCCGAGCACGACTGGGCGCGCATCGACGGCGATGAAGCCGTGCTCGGCGTCACCTGGTACGCGCAGGACGCGCTCGGTGAGCTCGTGCACTACGAGGCGCCGGACGTCGGCTCGACCGTCTCGAAGGACAGCTCCTATGGCGAAGTCGAATCCGTGAAGGCGGTGTCCGACCTCATCTCGCCGCTCTCCGGAGAGGTGCTCGAGGTGAACGCCAAGGTCGTCGACGCGCCGGAGACCGTGAACGAGGATCCCTATGGCGACGGCTGGCTGATCCGCATCCGGATGTCGAGCCCCGACGAGCTCGAGCAACTGCTCGACGTTGCGGCCTACAAGAAGGTTTTGGACGACGCGTGAGCTACTTGTCTTTGACCGATTCCGACCGCGAGCAGATGCTCGCGGCGATCGGCGTCTCATCGATCGACGAGCTGTTTCGTGACATCCCAAAGGCCGTCCGCTACGACCGCGAGCTCGCCATCGCGCCGGCGCTCACCGAGTCGGAGCTCCAGCGGCACATGGAGGAGCTCGCGGGCAAGAACATCGTCGACGAGGTCTGCTTCCTCGGCGCGGGCATCTATGACCATTACGTCCCTGCTGTCGTCGACGCTGTGCTCCAACGCGGCGAGTTGTTGACCGCGTACACGCCGTACCAGCCCGAGATGAGCCAGGGCGTGCTGCAGGCGATCTTCGAGTACCAGACCGCGATCTGCGAACTGACCGGCATGGATGTCTCGAATGCCTCGGGCTACGACGGGACGACCGTCGCCGCGGACGCCTGCTTTGTCGCCAAGCACGCGACGGGACGAACGAAGATCGTCGTCACCGAGGCGACGAACCCGCAGGTTCGCCAGGTGATCAAGACGTATGCGCCGGGTTTCGGCCTCGAGATCGTCGAGGTGCCCCACGAAGGTGGTGTGACCGATCCTGATCGCGTCCGCGAGGCGGCAGTCGATGCGGCCGCGGTGATCTTCCAGCATCCGAACTTCTTCGGGAACCTCGAGAACGCGCCCGAGCTCGCCGCCGCCGCGAACGAAGCGGGGGCGATGCCGATCGCGCACGTCGACCTGGTGTCACTCGGCGTCCTCGAAGCGCCAGGTGAGTACGGCTGCGCGATGGCGATCGGCGAAGGACAGTCGGCAGGCAACTCGATGAGCTACGGCGGCCCGCACTACGGCTTCCTCGCCGCGCGCAACGACTACATCCGGCGCCTGCCGGGACGCATCGTCGGCGAGACGGTGGACGCGAACGGCGACCGCGGGTTCGTGCTCACGCTGCAGACCCGGGAGCAGCACATCCGCCGCGAGAAGGCGACCTCGAACATCACCACCAACCAGACACTGCTGGCGCTCGCCGGGCTCGTGCACCTCAGCCTGCTCGGGCCGAACGGGCTACGCGAGCTGGGGGAGACCTGCATGGCGCTCGCCGGCTACGCGAAGCAGCACCTCGCGGCCGCAGGAATCGAGGCAGTGTTCCCCGACACCGCGACCTTCAAGGAGTTCGCGGTGCGGACGAAGGGGCCCGCGCGCGAAGCGCTCGCTGCGGCGCGCGCTAAGGGGATCTATGCGGGCTACCCGCTGGGGCGGGACTACGCCGGATTGGACGACGCACTGCTGATCGCCGTGACGGAGAAACGCACTGTCGAGGAGATCGATCGGCTCGTCGAGGCGCTCTCATGAAGCTGATCTACGAGAAGTCGCAGGCAGGCCGCCGCGGCATCGGCGTCCCGAAGCCCGATCTCCCGGTGCCCGAGGTGCCACGCGAGCTCGCGCGCAAGAGCCCGCCGCGCCTGCCGGAGCTCGCGGAGCCGGAGGTGCTGCGGCACTTCACCAAGCTCTCGACGCGCAACTTCGGGATCGACACGGGCTTCTATCCGCTCAGCAGCTGCACGATGAAGTACAACCCGCGGGTCAACGAGCGCATCGTCGGGATCCCCGGCTTCGCGAACCTGCACCCGCTCGTCGAGGACGATGCAGCGCAGGGCGCACTCGAGCTCGAGTGGCATCTCCAGGAGATCCTGCGCGAGGTCACCGGGCTCGACGCCGTCTCGCTCCAACCGGCCGCCGGCAGCCAGGGCGAACTGACGGGACTGATGCTCTTCCATGCCTACTTCAGGGACAAAGGCGAGGACGAGCAGCGGCGGAAGATCGTGATCCCCGACACCGCGCACGGCACGAATCCCGCCAGCGTGACGATGGCGGGCTACGAGCTGACACCGGTGAAGACCGACGCGCGCGGGAACATCGACGTCGACGACCTGCGCGGCAAGGTCGACGAGCACACGGCGGGCCTGATGCTCACAAACCCGTCGACGCTCGGTCTCTTCGACGAGAACATCGAGGAGATCCGCGACATCTTCCACGGCGTCGGTGCGCTCATGTACTACGACGGCGCGAACCTCAATGCAGTGTGCGGCATTTCGCGTCCCGGCGACATGGGCTTCGACGTCGTGCACATCAACCTGCACAAGACGTTCTCCCAACCGCACGGCGGCGGCGGCCCCGGCGGCGGGCCGATTGCCGTGCGCGACATCCTCGAGCCGTTCCTGCCCGTCCCCGTGGTCGTGCAAGACGGCGCAGGGTTCCGCCTCGACTACGACCGCCCAAAGACGATCGGCAAGGTGCGCGCGTTCAGCGGGCCCTTCGGCGTCTTCGTTCGCTCGTACGCGTTCATCCGCTCCTACGGCCCGGGGCTGAAGGAGATGAGCGAGGTCGCCGTGCTGAACGCGAACTACATCCTTGCGCGTCTCAAGGACGCGTACGACCTGCCGTTCGATCGTCTGTGCATGCACGAGTTCGTGCTCAGTGCGCGGTTGTTGAAGAAGGAGCACGGCGTCAGCGCGCTCGACGTCGCGAAGCGCTTGATGGACTACGGCTTCCACCCGCCGACGATCTACTTCCCCCTGATCGTTCCCGAGGCGCTGATGATCGAGCCGACCGAGTCGGAGGCGAAGGAGACGCTCGACGAGTTCATCGACGCGATGCTCGCGATCGCGCACGAGGCAGCAGTGAGCCCTGAGCTGCTGCACGACGCGCCGCATGATCGACCCGTGCGTCGCCTCGACGAGGTGCGCGCCGCGAAGAACCCGCTCGTTCGCTACCGGTTCGAGGATCATCCGGCCGAGCCGCGAGGCGGCGACCGGCGACTCGAAGCACAGAAGGGCGCTTGATTGCCGCGGCCGGTGATCTGGAAGCCACGCTATGCGACGCGCCGGATGCGTGAGCGCGCGTGGGCGAGCGCCGATCTCGAGCGCGAGCGGGCGGCGAGGAAGACTCCGGCCCGCCGTTCACTGTTCGCCCGGCTCCTTCGCCGCTAATGGAGTAAACGTCCAAGGAAGGAGCAAGACATGGGGTCGTGGCCGAGTGGCATCGGGGCAATCACGCTGTTCGTCGAGGAGCTCGGCGCAGCCAAGGAGTTCTACGGGCGCGCTTTTGGCTTGCCGGTCATGTACGAAGATGAGAACTCCGCTGTTTTCAAGTTCGAGAACACGCTCATCAACTTGCTGAAGACCTCGGCTGCGGTCGAGTTGATCGAGCCGGTCGCGGTCGCGAGTCGGGAAAGCGGTGCCCGCGCGCAGTTCACGATCGAAGTGGAGGACGTCGACGCGATGTGCGCGGAACTGGCCGACCGCGGCGTGGAGCTACTGAACGGGCCGATCAACCGGCCCTGGGGCATCAGGACGGCGAGCTTC
>JAYUEQ010000196.1:0-2463 GCA_043739205.1 Thermoleophilia bacterium | reverse complement strand
CTCGCGCTCTCGTTCGCGCGCGGGCTCGGAGAGTTCGGCGCGACGATCATGTTCGCCGGCTCACTGCAGCGCGTCACGCAGACGCTGTCGCTCGCGATCTACGCCGAGTTCGCGCGCAACTTCGACGTGGCCCTTGCGATGGGCGCGCTGCTCGTCGCCTTCTCGTTCATCCTCCTTCTGGTGGTCAAATGGCTGAGCTTCGGCTGGACATCGCCGTTCCGCTCCGCACGTTCGAGCTCCGCGTAGCGCTCGACGTCGGCGCCGAAACGGTCGCCGTCGTCGGGCCGTCGGGAGCCGGCAAGTCGACACTGCTCAGGGCCGTGGCAGGACTCATTCCGGCGCGCGGGCACGTTCACGTGAACGGTGAGGACTGGTCGTCCCTCCCGCCGGAGCGGCGCTCGGTCGGGTTCGTGTTTCAGGACCACGCCCTGTTTCCACACCTGAGCGTGCGCGGCAATGTGGCGTTCGGCGGGGAGCCCGGGAACGTGCTCGAGCGGCTCGGCATTGCTCACCTCGCGGAGGCACGACCGCGGGAGCTCTCCGGCGGTGAACGGCAACGGGTCGCGCTCGCCCGCGCGCTCGCGCGCAACCCTCAGGTGCTGCTCCTCGACGAGCCGCTCGCAGCGCTCGACCCGCACACGCGCGACACGGTGCGCGTCGAACTACGCGCCACGCTACGCGAGCTCGGGCTGCCCGCGATTGTCGTCACCCACGATTTCGTCGACGCAGCCGCGCTCGCCGATCGGGTCGGCGTGCTCGTCGAGGGCGCGCTAGTGCAGATCGGACGCGCCGACGAGTTGATCTCCGCGCCGGTCTCGCCGTTCGTTGCGCGCTTCGCCGGCGGCAACGTGCTCCACGGGACAGCACGGCGCGCCGCCACCCTCACGGCGGTGGAGCTCGACGACCGCAACGTCATCGTGTCGACTGACGACGCGGTCGGCGAGGTCGCCGCGGTCGTCTATCCGTGGGACGTGACGTTGTCGCGGGCGCTGCCGTCCGACTCGGCGCAGAACCACATTCAGGGAGCGGTGCTGAGCGTAGTCCCCGTGGCGAACCGGATGCGCGTGACCGTCGGCGCTGTGACGGCAGAGATCACGGCCGAGTCGGCTGAGCGGCTGCAGATCCGGGAGGGCGACTTGCTGGTCGCGAGCTGGAAGGCCACGGCCACGAGGCTCGTGGCCCTTTAGGGGTCTGACGTAGAGGTACCTCTACGTCAGTGCTCGCCAAATGACTAGGCTGCCGCGACGCCACCGGGGTGCCATGGGCAGAGGCCCAGCGGCTGAGAACACACCCGCAAAACCTGATCCGGGTCATGCCGGCGAAGGGAGTGCAAATGCCGGAATCCGACACGCCAGCCTGGGGCATCGACCCCGTCCCCGAGCGCCTTCGCGTGCTCGGCGTCCTCGACGGGCTCCTGCTTTGGACGAACCTCTCCGTCTCGCTGCTCGTGATCGTCGCCGGCGCGTTCCTCGTGCTCCCGCCGGCGCAGTTCGGCCTCGGGCTCTCACTGCCGGTCGCGCTCGGCGCAACCGTCGCGGCGGCAGTCGTCGGCAACGTGCTGCTCGGCCTCGGCGGCTTGATCGGGGCCGATGCGCGCGTGCCGACGATGGTGCTGATGCGCGCGCCCCTCGGCCGCCGCGGGTCGTACCTGCCGACTGCGCTCAACATCGCACAGTGCCTGGGGTGGTCCGTCTTCGAGCTGATCGTCATCGCGACCGGCGCAAGTGCCCTCTCGCAGCAACTGTTCGGGTTCGGCGGCGTGCCGTTCTGGAAGATCCTCTTCGGCGCGATCGCGACCGGACTCGCCTTCCTCGGCCCCGTCGGCTTCGTGCGTAAGTACGTGCGCAAGTTCGCAATCTGGATCGTCGTCGTGTCGCTCGTTTACCTCTCGTGGTGGTCGTTGCACGGGCAGCACACCGTCTCGTTGTGGCACCGCCATGGCGCGCACGCGTTCTGGCCCGGCTTTGACCTCGTGCTCGCGTCGGTCATCAGTTGGACGCCGCTCGTCGCCGACTACACGCGCTTCTCCCGCTCGCGCGCGGCGGGCTTCTGGAGTGCGGGCCTCGGCTACTTCATCCCGACCGTGCCACTGTTTGCACTCGGCGCTGTGATCGCACTTTCACGCCACATCAGCGACGCGCCTGCGCTCCTGACTGCGATCGCGGCGGGCGGAGCGGCAAGCGTGCTTGCACTCCTCGCGCTGACGGTCGACGAGAGCGACGAGGCCTTCGCCAATGTGTACTCCGGCGCCGTGAGCCTGCAGAACCTCGTGCCGCGCGTACCGCAGCGGATCCTCGTGGCGGGCGTAGCGGCAAGCGCGACGGTCGGCGCACTCCTGATCGACCTGCGCAACTACCAGCCGTTTCTCTACCTGCTCGGCTCGTTCTTCGTGCCGTTGTTCGCGGTGCTGCTCGCGGACTGGTTGCTCGCCGGACGGCACTACGACCCTGACGACATCTTTCG
>JAYUEQ010000195.1:0-3823 GCA_043739205.1 Thermoleophilia bacterium | reverse complement strand
CGTAATACCCCTCGTGCTCCCCCGTCAGGAGGACGTGCAGCTCGTGGTGGAGGTTGTCGAGCCACATCGCGTCGTGGCCCCACTCCTCGAGCGGGCGGAAATCGTCCGGGCCCATCTCGCTCGTCACGAGACCGTCCACGCGCTCGCGCAGCTCCTTCAGCACGTGCAGCGGCGAGTCGTCGTAGATCGCGTGCACCGCGTCCAGCCGCAGACCGTCGATGCGGTACTCGCGCGTCCACAACTCGGCGTTGCCGATCGCCCACTCCCTCACACCGCGCAGCGAGTAGTCGATCGCTTGTCCCCAGAACGTGTGATGGGCATCCGTGAAGTACGGGCCGAACGCACCGAGCGCATCGCTGCCGGGACCGATGTGGTTGTAGACGACGTCGAGCACGACGCCGAGCCCGTCGCGGTGTGCGGCGTCGACGAAGCGCGCGAGCCCGTGCGGCCCACCGTAGGCATCGTGCGGTGCGGAGACATAGACACCGTCGTAGCCCCAGCCGCGTTCACCGGGAAACGCGGCTACCGGCATCAGCTCGATCGCCGTGACCCCGAGCTCGCGCAGACGATGCAGGTGTGGGATCGCGGCATCGAACGTCCCGGCGGGAGTGAAAGTGCCGACGTGGAGTTCGTAGAGAACGAGCTCCTCGAGCCGCAGCTCGGGGCCCGGGGCGATCTCGAAGCGCGACGTATCGACAATCCGCGAGGGCCCACGGATGCCCTCCGGCTGGTGGCGTGAGCACGGGTCGGGAAGGAGACGCTTGCCGTCCAGCACGAAGAGATAGTCGTCGCCGGGCTCCGCAGCGATCTCCGCCTCGTAGATGCCCTCGCCTACGAGCATGAGCTCGTGCTCTCCGCCGCGGACGCGCACCGAGACGCTGGACGCCGACGGCGCCCAGACGCGAAACTCCACCGCTCCCCCGGAGAGCGGAACGGCCCCGAAGGGCCGCTGCCAGACCTGGATCGCCACCCGGCAACGGTACCCGGCCGCGAGCGACGCCATTCCTCCGGCGCGCGAAATCGTAAGCACCAGGTAAAACGATCGCGCGCATCCCTCGTTCGGGGTCGGCCTTCGCGGCCCGTGGCCCGATGAAGGGCGGTATGAAAACCATGCTCCTGTTCGCTGCGGTCGCACTTGCGTGCGTAGCGGGCGCAAATGTCGCGCGGGCAGACACCGATCCCGCTGCGGCCGTCAAAGCCGACGTCCAAAAGCTCGTCGCGGACGCCACGACACTGCACGACCGGGTCAAGGCAGACGCCGACAAGATCACGGCCGACGTCCAGACCTTGCAGGGAACGACGGACCGGAAGGCCGCCCGTGCGACCCTCCAGGCCGACTGGAAGCAGGTGCTGTCGGACCGTCAGGCTCTGAGGCCCGCGGTCGATGCGGACTGGGCTCAGCTCAAGTCGGATCTCGGCGCGCTCCGCGCGGCGAAGGGCGGCTCGGCCGACCTGAAGACGCTCCTCCAGCAGGCAAACCAGGCGCTCTCGCTTCAGCGCGATGCGGTCAAGCAGTCGCTCACGGCCGCGCACGACGCCGCGAAGGCACTGCGCGACAGCCTCAAGACGAAGTAGTGAAACCGAACCTGACCCCGCAACCGCGGGGTCAGGTTCATTCGCTCACTCCGAGGTAGCGGGCTGCAGCCACACGACGGCGAGCGGCGGCAGCGTCAGCACCGTGGAGTACGGCTGGTCGTGCCACGGAGTCGCCTCGGCGGTGACCTTGCCCATGTTCCCGACCCCGGTCCCGCCGTAGAACGCCGAATCCGTGTTCAGGAGCTCGGCCCAGTCGCCGGCGAGCGGCAGCCCGACGCGATAGCTCTCGCGGGGGACGGGTGCGAGGTTCGCGATGCAGACAACCTGCCGCTCCCCATCCTTCGAAACGCGTGCGAAGACCAACACGTTGTTCATCGCGTCGTTGGGCTCGATCCAGCGGAAGCCTTCGTGTGAGAAATCGACCTCCCAAAACGCCGGTTCTTCACGGTAGATCCGGTTCAGGTCGCGCACGAGATCGCGCATCCCCGCGTGCTCGACGTGCTCGAGCAGATGCCACGGAATCTCATCGGCGTGGTTCCACTCCCACGGCGTCGCGATCTCCTGGCCCATGAACAAGAGCTTCTTGCCGGGATGCGACCACATGTAGGCGTAGAGCGCGCGCAGGTTCGCGAGCTGTTGCCAACGGTCGCCTGGCATCTTCGACAGCAGCGAACCCTTGCCGTGCACGACCTCGTCGTGGGACAGCGGGAGGATGAAGTTCTCGTTCCATGCGTAGACGAGCGAGAACGTCAGCTCATGATGGTGGAAGCGGCGATGAATCGGGTCGTGCTGGAAGTAGCCCAGCGTGTCGTGCATCCATCCCATGTTCCACTTGAACCCGAAGCCGAGCCCGCCGACGTAGGTCGGACGCGACACGCCGGGCCAGGCGGTCGACTCCTCCGCCGCCGAGATGACGCCCGGCTCGCGCGCATGCACGAGCTCGTTGAACTCCTTCAGGAACGCGACAGCGTCGAGATCCTCGCGGCCACCGAACGCGTTCGGCACCCACTCGCCGTCCTTGCGCGAGTAGTCGAGATACAGCATCGACGCGACAGCGTCGACACGGAGCCCGTCGACGTGGTACTCGCGCAACCAGAACAGCGCGTTCGCGAGCAGGAAGTTCTGCACCTCGGCGCGTCCCAGGTTGAACACGTAGGTGCCCCAATCCGGATGCTCGCCGCGCCGTGGGTCGTCGTGCTCGTAGAGCGCCGTCCCGTCGAAGCGCGCGAGCGCCCACGGATCGGTGGCGAAGTGCGCGGGCACCCAGTCGAGGAGCACGCCGATTCCGTTCGCATGCATGTGGTCGACGAAGTAGCGGAAGTCGTCGGGTGACCCCATCGTCGACGCCGTCGCGTAGAAGCCGGTGACCTGGTATCCCCACGAGCCTGCGTACGGGTGGTGCATCACCGGCAGGAGCTCGATATGCGTGAAGCCGAGGTCGCGGATGTAGGGCGCCAGCTGGTCAGCGAGCTCGCGCCAGCCGAGGACACCACCGTCTTCACTGCGCCGCCACGAGGGTGCGTGCAGCTCGTAAATCGTCATCGGGCGCTCGAGCTGCTCCTGACCGTGTCGTGCCTCGATCCAGTCGCCGTCGCGCCACTCGTACTCCGACTCGAAGATCACCGACGCGGTCTGCGGCGGGACCTCCGCCTCGAACGCGACCGGGTCGGCCTTCTCGCGCCCGTCGAGGTGGTACTTGTAGTGCTGCCCGACGGTCGCGCTCTCGACGATGCCTTCCCAGATGCCGGTGGAGTCGACGGGCTGCAGTTGATCCTTGGCCGAGTCCCAGTCGTTGAAGTCGCCGACCACGCTCACGTACTTCGCGTTCGGCGCCCAGACGGCAAACCGCACGCCGCCTTCGGTGCGATGCGCGCCGAGCTTCGCGTAGAGCTGTTCGTGTCGTCCCGCGCGCGCGAGCCAGATGTCCAGTTCGCCGAAGGCAGACGCGCGCGCCTGTGTCCCGCCACCCCCGCCGGCGGCCGCGGCCCGCTGCTCCGGCGGTCCCGTAGACGTCAGGCGGGCACCTCTTCCTCGAGCATGCGCACGATCCCGGCGACCGGGATCTTCACCCAGTCCGGCCGGTTGTTCAGCTCGTAGCGCAACTCGTAGACGGCCTTCTCGAGCTCGAAGACGCGCAACAGCTTATCCATCGAGGCGCCGGAGGGAACGAGGTGCGGATCGACCGAGGTGCGATACCCCTCGAGAAACTCGGCGCGCGCGCGGTCCTCCCAGCCGTCGGGCGGTTCATTGCCGTGCAAGTGCGCGGTCGCCGACGCCGCGTACGCGA
>JAYUEQ010000194.1:0-1598 GCA_043739205.1 Thermoleophilia bacterium | reverse complement strand
GCGATCTTCATCCTGATGCTGATCGACGCGGTGTTCCCCGCGGCCAGTGAGCTCGTGATGGTCTACGGCGGCGCGCTCGCCTCGGGCGCGCTCACCCATCGCGTCGACGTCTTCGGCTGGCACGGCACCGGCTTCTCGGCGTACGTCGCCGTGGTGCTCGCGGGCGTTGTCGGCTACCAGTTCGGGGCGATTCTCGGCTGGTGGATCGGCGATCGCGGCGGGCGTGGGTTTCTCGAGCGGCGTGGGCGATGGTTCCATCTCACGCCCGACCGCTTGGAGCGGGCCGAGCGCTGGTTCGAGCGCTGGGATGCGTGGGCGGTGCTGCTCGGTCGGGTCACGCCTGTCGCACGGTCGTTCGTCTCGATCCCGGCGGGCGTGTTCGAGAGCCCCTTCGCCCGCTACAACGTCCTGACTCTGGTCGGGAACACGGTCTGGTGCGTGGCGCTCGCCGGCGCAGGCTGGGGGCTCGGCTCGAACTGGACGACGCTCCATCACGACTTCCGGTACGTGGAAATCGCCGTGGTAGTGGGAATCGTGGCTGCCGTGGCGTATTGGGTACTGCGCCTCCGTCGCGCGGCTACGATGCCCTCTGCCGATGTCGATCCCCCACGTTGACGTCAAAGCGCAGTACGCGCCGCTGATTCCGCAGCTGCAGGAGGCGTTTGCGCGCACCCTGGAGAGCGGCAAGTTCATCTTCGGCCCAGAGGTCGAGGCCTTCGAGCGCGAAGCGGCAGAGCTGCTCGGCACGCAGGACACGGTCAGTTGTGCCAACGGCACCGATGCGCTTGTACTGGTGCTCGACGCGATGGGCATCGGCCCCGGCGACGAGGTGATCTGCCCGGCGTTCACGTTCTACGCGACCGCCGAGGCGATCGCGCGGCGCGGCGCCGTTCCCGTGTTCGCAGACATCGATCCCGTGACGCTCAACCTCGACCCCGTGGAGGTCGAGCGCAAGATCACCGAGCGGACGAAGGCGATCATGCCGGTCCATCTCTTCGGACGACCCGCACCCGATCTGAGCGGTTTCGGCCTGCCGGTGATCGAGGATGCGGCGCAGGCGTTCGGCGCGGGCGGTATCGCGACGAGCATCGCGTCGACGTTCAGCTTCTTCCCGACGAAGAATCTCTTTGCGCTCGGTGACGGTGGCCTGATCGCCGTCAACGACAGTGAGCTCGCGAAGCGCCTGCGCATGTTGCGCTTCCACGGGTCCGAGTCGAAGAAGGAGTTCCTGTACGTCGGTTACAACTCCCGCCTCGATGCCATGCAGGCCGCGTTCCTCCGCATCTTCCTCAAGCACATCGACGACTGGAACCGGCAGCGCCGCGAAGCGGCCGCGCGGTACACCGAGCTGCTCGGCGGGCTCGTCGAGACTCCCGTCGACGAAGCGGGTCACGTCTACCACATGTATTGCGTCCGCTCGTCCGAGCGCGACCGTCTTGCTGCGGCGTTGAAGGATGCAGACATCGGCTTCGCGGTCTACTACCAGCCGCCGCTGCATCTGCAGCCCGCGCTGCGCTACCTCGGCTACTCCGAGGGCGACTTCCCGGAGACGGAGAAGGCGTCGCGCGAGAATCTCTGCCTGCCGTTGTGGGCCGGGA
>JAYUEQ010000193.1:0-19846 GCA_043739205.1 Thermoleophilia bacterium | reverse complement strand
TCATGCGTCGCTGAAGTCGCGTAGCCACACCGCCGCGTACGCGGCAACCGCCGACATCCAGCTGACGCTGGCGACGAACAAGGACGCGTTCGCGGTCGTGCCGCACAAGAGCGGCCGCTTCGGTCGCCTACTTCATAACGCGGGCAACTTCCTCGCGCTCGAAGGGATCATCGTCCTCTACGCGCTCATCGTTGCCGCCCCGCTCGTCCTACTCGGCGCGCTGGCCTGGGGGCTGGCGCGCGAGCGGCGGCGGAGGGAAGAGCGGCTCCTCGCGAGCGCGTAGACTCGGGGCATGCTCGCCGAGGGATTGTCGACAGGCCACGAAGTCGCGCTGATCGTCGTGGCGGCGGTGTTCATCGCCTTCGCCCTGAGCGCTTCGTTCCTCGCGCCGAAGAAGAGGCCAGACTTCCCCGGCCCGAACGGTCTGAGCGTGTTCGTGATCGCCTCGATCCTCATGTTCGTCTTGATGGTCTTGACCATCAATTTCTTCGGTTAGCCTGTCCTCTCAATCCGGAGAAGTGGCCGAGTGGCTGAAGGCGGCGCCCTGCTAAGGCGTTATGGGGCTGAATGGCTCCATCGAGGGTTCGAATCCCTCCTTCTCCGCTGGAGGGGTGGCAGAGCGGTCGAATGCGGCGGTCTCGAAAACCGTTATCCGTGCAAGCGGATCGGAGGTTCAAATCCTCTCCCCTCCGCTCAATTCACCCGGAGGGGTGTCCGAGCGGTCTAAGGAGCACGACTGGAAATCGTGTATGTGCTGAAAGGTGCATCGAGGGTTCAAATCCCTCTCCCTCCGCCTCACCGAAAGCCCGCCTCGCGCGGGCTTTCGTGTTCCAGCGAACTCGGTACGATGCGCGATCCCGGAGAAGTGGCCGAGTGGCTGAAGGCGGCGCCCTGCTAAGGCGTTAGGTGGGGAAATCCCTGCCTCGAGGGTTCGAATCCCTCCTTCTCCGTTTCCCCGCCGACCGCTCCCGCGCAGATCACCCTTCCGGGCGATGCACAGGGTAGGTCCGGTTGATCAGGATGCTCTTTGCCGGCTCCCCCTGATAACCGGCGACTGACGTAACTGCGGCGATTCCCGCTCCTCCCCCGAGCGGGTTTCGTCTTTTCTGGGGACGTTTTCGCCGCGACGAAAACTACGCGTGCGTGGAGGCGACGACGAACGCCGCGACGTCCTGAATCTGCTTCGCGCTCAACGTGCTCTTGAACGCGGGCATCGGGCCTCCGCCGACCTCGACCTGGTGCACAACACGGTCGTACGGCGGCTTCAGTTGGTCGAGATTCGGCCCGACGGTGCCGTTCGATCCTGCAGCTTTCAACGTGTGGCAGGCGCCACAGCCGGAGGCGGCAAAGACCTTCTTGCCGGCGACCGCGTCGCCCTGGGACGTGCCCGTGGCCGCCGTGGTCGTGGCGGCTCCGGTGGTCGTCGCCGCAGCCGTTGTGGTGACCTCAGCCGCCTTCGCCTCCTTCTTCTCCACGCCGAAGACAAGCACCGCCGAGATCATCGCGACGAAGAAGAGAAGGCCGGCGGCGACGTACCAGCCCACGTGGCGGCCGGGGAAGCCGGGGTAGCGCGCGGGAAGGACGAACGACGAGACGAGAGCGAACAGGATAAACGCGCCACCGACGACCGCGAGACCGATCTGGTTCCCGGTCGACAGCGCGGCAACCACGAGAGAAACGGTCGCGAGCATCCGTTACGAGATCGCTGCTTCGCCGATGCCCGGTTCTTCGACGCCGGTCTCCGGCGGTCCGACCGGTTCGGGCCGCGCGGGCCGCAGGTAGAGCAGCTCGTACAGCGATGCCGCAATCACCGCGCCCGCGAACGGGCCGACGTACCAGATCCAGAAATGCGTCCAGTTGTCCGCGACGAGCTGCGGGCCGAACGCACGCGCCGGGTTCATCATCCCACCGGTCAGCACGCCGCCCATCAGGATGTCGAGCGTGATCGTGAAGCCGATCGCGAGTCCGGCGATCTGCTTGAACGCGCCCCGCTCGTCGACCGCTGTCGCGAAGACGACGAAGACGAGGAAGAAGGTCAGCACTGCCTCGACGACCACGGCGGCGCCGGAGGCGATCCCGCCGCCGAGCGATGGTGCGCCGAGATGCGCCTGGTTCTCGATCGCTGCCGGCAGCACCCATTTGAGGAGTAGCGCTGCGACCGCGGCGGCGCCGAACTGGACGAGCCAGTACCAGAGGGCGAGCATCGGAGCGATCCGCTTCGTGACGAGGAAGCCGAGCGTGACGGCCGGATTGAAGTGGCCGCCCGAGATGAAGCCGAGGGCGGAGACGAACACGGCGATTACGAGGCCGTGCGCAAGCGCGATGTCGGTCAAGGTGCGCGCGAAGGCAACGGAACCCGCCCCGACGAAGATCAGCGCGAAGGTGCCGACGAACTCGGCGGCACCGCGGCGGAGGTAGTCACGTTCGAGCACGCGGGGGAGATTAGATCATCCAGGCGCCGTTGTTGTGATCTATCCCCTGGCCGGTGACGCCGATGGCGTCAGGGGAGAGCAGCCAGGCCACCGTGCCCGCGATCTCGTCGGGCTCGCTCATGCGCCCGAGAGGCACCTCGCGCATCGCCATTTCGAACGCCTCCTCGCGGGTTCCCGGCATGGCGTCGATGCCGTCCCACGCCATCTCGGTGTTCACCCAGCCGGGGCAAATGCCGTTCACCTGGATCCGTCGCGGAGCGAGTTCGGCCGCAAAGGCGCGCACCAGGCCGAGGAGCCCGGCCTTCGAAGCGCAGTAGGCGGTGTAGCCCGGGACGCCGATGCGCGCGAGGATCGAGGAGGTGACGACGATGCGCCCGCCGTCAGCGAGGTGCGGCTCGGCGGCGCGGCAGCACCAGTAGGTGCCGTAGAGATTCGTCTGGAGGATGTCGTCCCAGCGGTCGCCGTCCCCGGGCGCGTTCGGGCCGCCGACCCCTGCGTTCGCGACGAGCGCGTCCAGCGGCTCATCGAAGGCCGCCTGCACGGCGCCCGAGTCGCGGATGTCCACCGACTTCGTCGCCGCGCCCACCACGAGGTCGCGCAGGCGCGATTCGTCGCGGGCGAACAGCGTCAGGCGCGCACCTTCGTCAGCGAGCCGGCGCGCGATCGCGCGGCCGATCCCGGTCCCGGCACCCGTGACGACGACGTGCTTGCCTTCGAGGCGGTTCACGCGGGCGAGTCTACGGTCCGCTCCCAGGCATCGAGCACGGCTCGTTCCTTCTCGCGATCGAGGCCGGCCGGGAACTCCGCCGCCGCATGACCGCTCTGCGCCCATTCGAGCGTCGCCCGTGCGGTCTCCTCCAGTGGGCGCGTGCGAAGCCCGGCCGCGACTGCCGGCGCCGAATCGACCGACAGCATTCCCTGGTACTGCGCGTCGTGCAGCCACAGCGGCAGCTCCATCCATTCGCCGATGCCCTGCGCATGCAGAAAGTGGGAGTCGACCCAGACCAGCTCGGCGTCCGAGGCCGCGACGCGGCGGCAGGTCTCGAGCATATGCTCGCGCGTCAGCACCGGCCCGACGGCGTTGTAGGTGCCGCCCGCGCGCTCCTCGGCGGCGCGCAGGATCCACTCGGCCAGGTCGCGTGCGTCGATCACCTGAGTGTTGGCATCCCGGGGAAGGGGCGCGAGCACCGGCCCGCCGATCGCGAGCCGCACCGGCCAGTACGTGAAGCGCCCGGTCGGATCCCACGGCCCGACGATCAACCCCGGGCGCGGAATGAACGCGTCCGGGAACCGCTCGCGCACGACGTCCTCGCAGAGCGCCTTCAGCGCGCCATAGGCCTCCTCCCACACCTCGGTCGGGGCCTCCAGTTCGGCAAGCGGAGAGGACTCGGTCGGCGGCGTCGAGAGGTCGGCGTACACGCTGATCGTCGAGACGAAGGTGTAGTGGCCGACCTTGCCGAGCGCATCGAGTGTCTCGGAAACGAACCGCGGCACGCGACCGCTCGTGTCGACCACGGCGTCGAAGTCGCGGCCGGCGAGCGCGCCGAGATCGCCGTCTCGGTCGCCGCGCAGCTTCTCGACCTCCGGGAAGAGCTCGGGGCGCGTCTGGCCGCGGTTGAAGAGCGTCACCTCGTGGCCGCGTGCGAGCGCGTTGTGGACGACGTGGCGGCCGAGGAACTGGGTCCCGCCGAGGACGAGGATGCGCATTACGCTCACAGTATGTTCGTGAGGCATGCAGAGCCCGCCGACTACGCACGGGTGATCGCCGTCATCGATCAGTGGTGGGGCGGACGCCCGATGGCAGCGATGCTCCCAAAGCTCTTCTTCGTCCACTTCCGCGACACGTCGTTCGTTGCGGAAGACGACGAGGGGCTTGCGGGATTCCTTTGTGGCTTTCGCTCGCAGACCTACGCCGACGAGGTGTACATCCACTTCGTCGGGGTCGACCCGGCGCGGCGCGGCTCCGGGCTTGGCCGCGCGCTATACGAGCGGTTTTTCGCGGCCGTCGCACCGCGCACCGTTGTGCGCGCCGTGACCTCGCCGGTCAACGAGGGGTCGGTGGCCTTTCACCAGGCGCTTGGCTTCGAAGTGGAGCGCGTCGATGAGGACTACGACGGGCTCGGAGAAGCACGGGTTCTGCTTGTAAAGCGTTTGCTTTCAGCGGCGTAGATCCCCTTTTCGGGGATGGCCGCTCCCGGCGACCCCGGCGACCATGGGTGCATGGGGGTGCCTGTCTATCGGGGGAAATTCGACGCGTCGCAAGCCGAACGGCTGTTGTGGCGGGCCGGCTTCGGGCCGCGGCCCGGCGAGGCCGAAGCGCTCGCGAAGCTCGGGTTGCACGGCGCGGTCACCTCGCTCGTCTCGCCGGGACGCGAGAAGTTCGTCGGGCCCGCACCGCACGACTCGAAGGGGCGGCCGCTCGCGCCGGCAGACGCGTGGGGCCACGACCACTGCTGGTGGCTCGATCGAATGGTGCGCACCTCACGACCGCTCGTCGAGCGCATGACTCTCGTGTGGCACGACTGGTTCGCAACCTCGAACGACGGCGTCGGCAGCCAGAAGTTGATGCTCCGTCAGAATCAGCTCCTTCGCAGTCATTCGCTCGGTTCGTTCCAGCAGTTGCTGATCGACGTGACGCGCGATCCGGCGATGCTCCTCTGGCTCAACGGCACGCAGAACTCGAAGGACGCGCCGAACGAGAACTACGCGCGAGAGATGATGGAGCTCTTCACGCTCGGCGCAGACCGGGGCGCCTACACCGAGCGTGACGTGCGTGAGCAGGCGCGGTCGCTGACCGGTTTCCAGAACGACTGGAAGCCCGGCCTCGGCGATTACAACTTTCACTTCGATCCGCATGACCATGACGCGGGGATGAAGGTCGTGTTCCGCAAGCAGGGCCGCTACGACTGGCAGGCCGCCTGTCATCTCTGCGTGTCACACCCACTGCACGCGTCGTTCTTCGTTCGCAAGCTCTGGAGCTACTTCGTGCCGGTCGCTCCGGACCGCGTGACGCAGGCCTCGCTGGAGGCGATCTACCGGCGCGGCACGCAGGTTCGTCCGGTGCTGCAGGCGATCCTGCAGCATCCGGTCGTGTACGACGGGCCGCGGATGGTGAAGCCGCCGGTCGTGTATCTCGCCGGCCTGCTGCGTCGAATCGGCGCAGGGATCACCACGACCGACTGGGCGTGGATCGGTTCGCTGACGGGTCAGCAGCTCTTCTATCCGCCGAACGTCGCGGGCTGGGACGACGCGCGTTGGCTCGACACGGCGACCTACCGCGGCCGCTGGATCGCGGTACAGCGGATCCTCCAGGATCGCAAGCTCGATCCCGCGAAGGGCACGGCGATCTCCGACGCCCAGACCGTGCTGACGAAGGCACTCGCGTTCTGGAACAACCCTGCGTTGACGGATGCGACGCGTGCAGCGCTGCTTCGGTTCGCGCAGGCCGCGCTCGCCGATGCGGGCGGGCAGCGATGGAAGCAGCAGCAATATCCGGTGCTCCTCGAGAACGCGCTGCGGCAGTTGATCGCCGTCTCACCGGAGGTGCAGACCTCATGAGCCGGATCTCGTGCGACGAATGCTCACGCGCCGATGTCCTTCGCGCGGTTGCAGGCCGAGGGCTGCCGAGGATCGAGGCCGGCATGCCGATGCCGGCGGGCACGGGTCTCTCGCGCCGCAGCTTCGTCGCGCGCTCGCTCGGGCTTGCGCTTTCGGTGTACGGCGCGGGCCGTCTGCAGCTCTTCGACGAGGGGATCGCGGCCGCTGCGTCGAGCCCGAACTCGCCGATTCTCGTCACGGTGTTCCTGCAGGGCGGTGCTGACGCGCTGTCGATGCTCTATCCGGACGGCGACCCGCTCTACCGCAAGCTGCGCCCTCTGCTCGCCGTCAGCGGTGGCTCGGCGTTCGCCGAGGACGACCGCCTGCGGTGGCATCCCGCGCTCTCGCCGCTCGCGCAGTTGCACGGCGAGGGCAAGGTGAGCGTGCTGCCCGCGATCGGGTACGACCATCCCGACCAGTCGCACTTCACCTCGCGGCACTTCTGGGAGGTCGGCGCGACCGAGACGTCGCTGCTCACCGGCTGGATGGGGCGCTACCTGGACGCGGCGGGCACCCCGGACAACCCACTCCAAGGGCTGTCGTTGACAGGGCAGCTGCAGCCCACGCTCGCGACGGCGAAGGTGCCGGTCGCAGCGATCGACGGGCCTGACCAGTACGACTTCTGGGTGCCCGGCGTTTGGGGTGACGTCGAGACACGGATGCTCGACGCGGTCGGGGCGCTTGGCGGCGTCGCATCACACGACCCCGCGTTCCGCTCGGTGACGAACGTGACGGCCCAAGCAGATCGCTTGCGACGCCAACTCGTCCCGTTCAACGGCACGAGCGCGATCACGCCGCCTGTCGCGTATCCGACCTCAGATGACTCGTTCCCGAAGCAACTCCAGGGCCTCGCTGCCATGGTTGCGGCCGGCCTGCCGTTGCGCTGCGTCGCGCTCGAGGCGACAGGCGAGTACGACACGCACGCATCGCAGGCCACCGCGTTGACACCCGCGTTGACGTCGACCGCGGCGTCGCTCTATGCCTTTCAGCGCGACCTCGAGGCGCGGGGCGTCGCCGACCGGGTGCTGACACTCGTGTGGTCGGAGTTCGGCCGCCGCGCGAAGGAGAACGGATCGGGTGGCACCGATCATGGCGCGGCGGGGACGGCGTTCCTGATCGGCTCGCGTGCCGCCGGGAAGCAGATCGGTGAGTTTCCGGGCCTCGGGTCGGGCCTCGACCAGGACGGGAACGTGACCGCGACGTCCGACTTCCGTGCCGTGTACGCGTCGCTCCTCGAGCAATGGCTGGGCTTCGATGCAGCGCGGATCATCCCTGGGGCGGCAAAGCTCGCTCGTCCGACGCTGGTCAAATGAAACTGCTTGCGCTCGCGGTCGGCGTCCTGGCGCTCCAGGGAGCCGCGCCCACGCGGCTGCAGGTCGTTGCGAAGGAGTTCTCGTTCGGACTCTCACGCGCCAGCTTGAAGGCAGGCCCGGTGGTGATCGAGCTCGCGAACTTCGGCCAGGACCCGCACGACCTGCGTGTGCAGCGGGCAGGGTCGCGGCACATAGCGGGGATCGGCGTCGTCGCTCCCGGCGCGCGCGGTGAGCTCTCGCTGAAGCTCGTCCGCGGGCGATACTCGTTCTGGTGCTCGGTCGCCAATCACCGGAAGCTCGGGATGCACGCCACTCTGGTGGTGCGCTGAGCATCGACGACGTCGGCGATCCGGCCGGCACGCCCGTCGTCTACCTCCACGGAGGGGGCGACTCGCGGCTCTCGCGGCATCCCGACGATTCGATCGCGGCGACGCTTGGGGTTCGGCTGCTCGCAGTCGATCGCTCCGGCCCGGCCGCGCCCGGGCGGACGCTGCGCACCTGGGCGGAACACGTCGTCGCGGCGCTGCCGGTCGACCGCTTCGCAGTCGTCGGTTGGTCGGCGGGCGGACCGCACGCGTTGGCGGTTGCGGCGGTCGCACCGGAGCGTGTGACGCGCGCGGCGCTCGTGGGGTCGATGCCGACGCCCGAACGCGCGCGCGAGTTGCCGCGCGACGTGCAGAGCGTGATGCGGCTCGCGCGTTTCAGTCCGCGGATCGCTGCGCGCGGGCTCGAGACCTGGGGCAGGCGCCCGGTGCCGCCGACCGGCGACGCCGCAACGGACGAGGCATACGCGCGCGGCCGGCTCGAGTCGTTCCGGGACGGTGGGCTCTGGCTGGCGCGCGAGCTCGCCTATCTCGGGCGACCGTGGGGTTTCGAGCTGTCGGACGTGCGCGCGCCGGTCACATTGTGGTGGGGCGAGCGCGACACCGTGTGCCCGCCGTCGATCGGCCGCGACTTCGAACGGCGGCTCCCCAACGCAACGCTGCGCCTGGTCGACGACACGCACCAGATGCTCTTCAGCCACTGGCGCGCGATCCTCGAGGACGTGTCCGGGGGAGCCATCACCCGGGTCTGACCCCGGTGGTTGTCCCGCCAGGACGAGTCGGCGGTCGAACGGCCGCGCAAAGGTGGCTCAACCATGCGGGTCGCTTGTCTCTTTGCGCCACCACCCGGGTCTGACCCCGGTGGTGACCTTTCGAGTCAGCGCGGCGGCCGGAGCGCCGCGAACTCGTCCGTCACCTCGAGCCTGTCCGAGGCGAAGCGAAAGAGCGCTGCCGGTCTGCCGCCGGCTCGGCCCGGAGCACGGCGCCCGCCGACGCGCTCCAACACCCCGCGGCGCACGAGCACGCGTTGCAGGTTCGTCGCCGACACGTCGTGGCCGAGCGCGGCGACATACACCTCGCGCAGCTCAGAGATCGTGAACGTCTCCGGCGCGAGTGCGAACCCGACGTTGGTGTAGGAGAGCTTCGCGCGCAGGCGCGCCTGCGCCGCTCCGACGAACGGCAGGGAAACGTCGGTCACCGCCCGCCAGTCGCCTTCGACCGAGCCCTCCGCCGAGACGAGCCCGAGGTACGCCGTTGCGATGCTGCCGTCGTCGAGCACGCGCGTCTCGAGTTGCTCGACATGTGCAAGCGCACCTACGTCGACGGCCCGCCCGAGTGCCGCCTCGAGCGGCTCGCCCGCCGCGAGTGCTGCGCCCGGCAGCACCCCGTCCGCGAGCAGCAGCTCGAGGTGCCCGCTCCGCGCACGCATCACGACACCGAGCGCGAGATGAGAAGTAGAATCGGTCACGGTTTTCGTCCCACAGTCTAAAACCTCCGGAGGGCCCGTGAAGAGACTGATCCCGTTCGTCCTGCTGACCCTGGCGCTGGCCGTGCTCGCTGCGGGCTGCGGCTCGAAGAAGAAGACAGCCGGCGCGACCACCACGACGACGGCCGCGAGCAGCGGCTTCAAGGTCGGTCTGAGCACCGACACCGGCGGACTCAACGACCGCAGCTTCAACCACCTCGCCTACGTCGGCCTGCAGCGCGCAGCCAAGGAGCTCGGGGTGCAGACGCGCGTCGTCACCTCGAAGTCGCCGTCCGACTACATCCCGAACCTGACCGCGCTTGCGAAGCAGGGCTACGACCTGATCATCGGCGTCGGCTTCACCGAGATCGATGCGGTAAAGACGGTCGCCAAGGCGTTCCCCAAGTCCCACTTTGCGATCGTCGACGTCTCGAACGCCGACGAGGGCGGGCTCAAGAACGTCGAGGGCCTGCTCTTCAAGGAGCAGGAAGCGGGCTACCTCGCGGGCTACGCAGCCGGTCTCGCCGCCCAGGCGCGCGGCGGCAAAGCCGTCTCGTCGGTCGGCGGCCAGAAGCAGCCGCCTGTCGATCGCTACATCGCCGGCTACCAGGCAGGCGCGAAGGCGGCGTTCCCCGGGGTCAAACTGATCAACGGCTACTCGCAGGACTTCTCGAACCAGGCGAAATGCAAGGAGGTCGCCCTGAACCAGATCGCGGGCGGCTCCGTCGTCGTGTTCCAGGTCGCCGGAGGCTGCGGCCTCGGAGCGCTCGACGCGGCGAAGGGCGCGAACATCTGGGGCGTCGGCGTCGACGCCGACCAGGGCTACCTCGGCACCTACGTGCTCACCTCGGCGCTGAAGCGCGTCGACACCGCCGTGTTCAACTCGATCAAAGATGCGAAGGACGGCACCTTCAAGGGAGGACAGGACGCCGTCTACGGTCTCAAGGACGAAGGCGTCGGCATCGGGAAGTTCTCCACGAAGGCGCCGAAGGGCGTCGCCGCGAAGGTCGCGGCGATCAAGGCCAAGATCGTCAGCGGAAAGATCGCGAACATCGCGACGACCGTCAAATAACGCGGCGACCACTGACTCCGGCGTCCCGCGAGCGGGACGCCGGAGTCGTTCCTCTGAAAGGAGCTCGCGCATGGCACAGCTCAGTGAGAAGCACAAGGCGCTGCTGAAGGGGCATCACTTCGGCGTCGTCGCCACCATCGGTGAGGACGGCCACCCGCAGACCAGTGTCGTCTGGGTCGATACCGACGGCGAGAACGTGGTCTTCAACACAACGAACAAACGCGCCAAGGGCCGGAACCTCCGCGCGAACCCGCGCGTGAGCATCAGCGTCTGGGACAACATGGATCCCTACAAGTACTTCGAGGTCGAAGGCCCGGTCGAGCTGGACGAGGAGGGCGCGAACGAGCACATCGGCGAACTGTCCCAGCGCTACGAGGGGAAGCCGTTCCATACGCCTGTCGACCGGGTGATCGTTCGCATCAAGCCCGAGCGGGTTCTCGACCACGGCATCGACGACTGAGCGGGTTCTCCTGGCTGCATAGATGACTAGAACGTATGCTCGCGCGATGGCAACCGACCTTCGCGCCGGAGCACGCGACCACCTCTGGCTGCACTTCACGCGCATGCACGGCTACGACCCGCCGGTGATCGTCCGCGGCGAGCATTGCTACCTGTGGGACGACACGGGCAAGAAGTACCTGGACGCGCTCGCCGGGCTGTTCTCCGTGAACATCGGCTACTCGCACGGTGAGGAGATCGGCCAGGCCGCGCTCGAGCAGATGCGGGAGCTGCCGTTCTACACCAACTGGTCGTACGCTCACCCGCGCGCGATCGAGCTCGCGACGAAGCTCGCCGAGCTCGCGCCGGAGCACATCAATCGCGCGTTCTTCGTCTCGGGCGGATCCGAGGCGGTCGAGTCGGCGTGGAAGCTCGCGCGCCAGTACCACTCGGCCCGCGGCGAGAAGCGCTGGAAGGCGATCTCGCACCAGACGGCCTACCACGGCACCACGATGGGCGCGCTCTCGATCAACGGCATTCCCGCGCTGCGCGCGCCGTTCGAGCCGCTCGTTCCGGGCGTCGCGCACGTGCGCAACACGAACCGCTACCACCGCCCGCCCGACGAGACCGAAGAGCAGTTCACGCAGTTCCTGCTCGACGATCTCGAGGAGACGATCGAGCAGGAAGGGCCGGACACCGTCGCGATGGTGATCTTCGAGCCGGTGCAGAATGCCGGTGGCTCGTTCACCCCGCCGGCGGGCTACTTCCAGGGCGTTCGCGCGATCTGCGACCGCTACGGGATCCTGCTCTGCGCAGACGAAGTGATCACCGGCTTCGGCCGCACGGGCGCGTGGTTCGGGAGCATCAAGTACGACATCAAGCCCGACCTGATCACCTGCGCCAAAGGGCTCTCGTCGAGCTACGCGGCGATCGGCGCAGTGCTGGTAGCGGACAAGGTGTACGACGCGTTCAGCACCGGGATGTCGATGTTCTCGCACGGCATCACGTTCGGAGGCCATCCCGTCGGCTGCGCGATCGCGCTCAAGAACCTCGAGATCATGCAGCGCGAGCAGATTGTCGAGCACGTCGCGGTGACGGAGGACAGCTTCCGGACGCAGCTCGAGTCGCTGCTCGACCTCGACATCGTCGGTGACGTGCGCGGCACCGGTTACCTGTGGGCGCTCGAGCTCGTCAAGAACAAGGAGACCCGCGAGACGTTCAACGACGAGGAGTCGGAGACGCTCTTGCGCGGCTTCCTTTCGGGGGCACTGTTCGAGAAAGGGCTGATCTGCCGGGCCGACGACCGCGGGGATCCCGTGGTTCAGATCTCCCCGCCACTCGTGGCGGACCAGGAGGAATTCGGGCAGATCGTGGGAATCCTCGGTGAGGTCCTCACCGAGGCCTGGAAGCGCATCACCTAACTCGACGCCGGGAGGGACCTGATGGCAGTCTCCGAGCAAACAGCCTTCGCGCTTGCGGAGAAGAGCAAGCTGATCAAGTCGTTGCGCCGCTTCGACATGGTCTTCTTCACCGTGTGCGCGTTCGTCGGACTCGACACGCTCGGCACGGTCGCAAACAACGGCCCAGAGGGCTTCTTCTGGCTGATCGTGCTGGCCATCGTCTTCGTCGCGCCCTACATGCTGCTGATGTCCGAGGTCGGGAGCGCGTTCAGGATGGAGGGCGGCCCGTACGAATGGGTGAAGCTCGCGTTCGGACGTCTGCACGGGGGAATTGCTGCGGTTCTCTACTGGATCACGAATCCCCTCTGGGTCGGCGGCTCGCTCGCCTTCACCGCGACGGCGGCCTGGAGCGCGAACATCTTCAAGATCGGTACCGCGTCGCCCGGCGACTTCGTGTTCAAGCTCGGGTTCGTCTGGCTCTCGATCATCGTCGCCATCGTCTCGCTGAAGCACGGAAAGTGGATTCCGAATGTCGGCGGTTTCATGCGGATCTTCGTGCTCGGGTTCTTCACCCTGACGCTCGTCGTGTACGCGTTCCGCCACGGCGTGCACGGCTTCCCGGTCTCGCATCTCTCGCCGACGCGCTCGATCTTCCTGGCGCTCGTGCCGGTGCTGCTCTTCAACTACGTCGGCTTCGAGCTTCAGAACGGCGCCGCGGAGGAGATGGAGAACCCCGAGAAGGACGTCCCGCTCGCCGTGCTCTGGAGTGGCCTGATCGGCGTCACCCTCTACGTCGTCCCGATCCTCGGCATCTTGCTCGTGTTGCCTGCGAAGGCGATCTCCAACATCTCGGGCTTCATCGACGCTGTCACCACGACCTTCCACGGCGCGTATGGCGGGGCTGCCCACTTCCTGTTGATCGTGATGACGATCTGCTTCGTCGGCACGCTCCTCACGTCAGGCGCCGTCTGGATGATCGGCTCCGACCGGATTCAGGCGGCCGCGGCGTACGACGGTGCGTTCTTCCCGTGGTTCGGCGTGTTCAACAGGCGCTTCGGCACGCCGGTACGCGTCAACATCATGTCCGGTGTCGCCTCGTCGCTCTTCTGCATCGCGGCGATCGAGCTCTTGAAGAACCAGTCGACGTCGGCGGCGTTCACGGTCGTTCTCTACATGGCGATCTCGACCACATTGCTTTCGTACCTCTGGATCTTCCCGGCGGTGCTGAAGCTGCGGTACTCGCATGCGTACGTTCGCCGTCCGTACACGGTGCCGTTCGGAAGCGCCGGGATCTGGATCTCGACGGTTCTCACGACGGCCTGGATCGTCCTCGGTAGCTTCGTGGCGATCTTCCCCGGTGTCCTCGAGAAGGTCTTCAACGTTCCTTACAACTTCCATGATTCGTGGGGGCTTTCGCGCGGGAAGTTCGAGCTGTACACCCTCGGCACGCTCGCGGTGATCGTCGCGTTCGGGCTCGTCGGGTACGCAACCGGCGCGGGCGTACGCCGCGAGCTCGTCGTGGACGAAGGCGACACCCCGGAGCCGACGGCACCGGTTCCCACCGGGTAGAGGTAGGGGCTCGTGCGCGTCTGGCGGATCCCGTACTCGACCAACGTCGAGCGCGTCGCGATCGCGGCGGGCGTGAGCGGCGTCCCCGTCGAGTGGGTCGACGTCAGCGCCTACGACCGCTCGCCGGTCAAGGAGGTCAGCGGTCAGGGGCGGGTGCCGGTGGCGGAGCTCGACGGCGAGATTGTCGTCGGCTCCCTTGCGATCGTCGAACGGATCGCGCCAGGCCTCTGGCCGACCGAGCCGCGGCCACGCGCGCAGGTCGAGATCTTCCTGGACTGGTTCGAGCGTGTCTGGATGCATCCGCTCGGCGTGCTCTTCACCGATGAAGACGAAGAGCGCCGCGCACGTGCCGGCGCTCGCCTGGAGCGCTCGCTCGACCGGTTCGAAGCGCTCCTCGACGGCGCCGACTATCTGTTCGGAGAGTTGACGGTCGCCGACATCGCGACGTACCCGTTCCTCAAGTACGCGAGCGACGACGAGCTTCCCGACGACGACTATGAGATCCACCGCCTGATGCGCCGCTACCAGTCGCTCGACGGGCGGCCGCGCGTTGCCGCCTGGCTCGGTCGCATCGCGGCACTGCCGCACGCGTGACTAGGCTGCGAGCGATGCGGAGATCGACCGGGATCACACTCGTTGCGGTGGCGGCCGCCCTATGGGGCCTCGACGCCTGGATCCGGCAGCCGCTCGCGAAGTCGACGACCCCCGCGACGATCGTGTTCGGCGAGCACGTGGTGCTCGTTGCCCTGACGCTCCCGTTCCTCATGGGTGCGATCGCGGCACTGCTCCGGCTGGGCTGGAGACACGTGGTCGCCGCCTTCGTGATCGGCGCAGGCTCGTCTGCCGTCGCGACGATCCTTTTCACCGAGGCGTTCAAGGTCGGGACGGACTACGTGACCCCCGTCGTCCTGCAGAAGGTGCAGCCGGTGATCGCCGTCGTTGCTGCCGGGATCATTCTCGGTGAACGGCCTCGCGCGCGGTTCGCGTTCTACCTCGCGCCCGCGCTCGTCGGTGCTTGGCTGATCGGCGTTCCGCATCCGCTTCACCCGACGGTGCACGGGCTCAGGCCCTCGCTGTACGCGCTCGGTGCCGCCACGTTGTGGGCGCTCGGCACGGTGCTCGGCCGTTACCTTGCCCGCGACATGCGGTTCGAGTACGTCGCGACGCTGCGCTTCGCCTTCGGTCTTCCTGCGGCCGCGCTCGCGCTGCTCGTGCTCGGCTCGCCGGCGTTCGCGTCGCGGCACGACTCGTGGTACATCGCGCTGCTCGCCGTCGTCACGGGTTTCGTGGCCCTCGGTCTCTACTACTACGGCCTACGTGTAACGCCCGCGGTCGCTGCCACGATCGCCGAGCTGGCGTTCCCGATCAGCGCGATTCTCGTCGGCTATTTCAAGTTCGGCCAGACGCTCACCGGCTGGCAGTGGGTCGGTGTCGCGACGACGAGCCTCGTCGTCGCGCTGCTACCCGCGCGGCCGCGCGACCCGGTCGACGTCGTGCCGGTGCCTTCGCCCGCGCCTGCACCGGCCTAGACCTCGAGCCGTTCGCCCTCTCGCGCCACACCGGCGGCGATTGCTGCGTCCGCGACCGCACGCGCGACGGACGGCGCAACCGACCGGTCGAAGACGCTCGGGATGATGTAGTCGGCTGACAGCTCATCCGGCGGGATGACCGCGGCGAGCGCGTGCGCGGCGGCGAGCTCCATCTCCGACGTGATCGAGCGCGCGCGTACGGAGAGCGCGCCACGGAAGACGCCCGGGAATGCGAGCACGTTGTTGATCTGATTCGGATAGTCCGAGCGGCCTGTTGCGATCACCGTCGCGAGGTCCTCGATCTCCTCGGGCTCGACCTCGGAGGAAGGGTTGGCGAGCGCGAACACGATCGCATCGGACGTCATCCGGGCGATGCCCGCGCGAGTCACCGCACCTGGAACCGAGACGCCGATGAAGACATCGGCTCCTGTCAGCACCTCGTCGGCGCTTCCGTGCTCATTCGCTGGGTTCGTCAGTTCCGCGTACTCGCGCTTGGCGGCGTTCAGGTTCGCTCGGCCGGGGTACAGCGCGCCGTGCTCGTCGCAGCCGACGATCGTGCGGGCACCGGCGGCGAGGAGGATCTTCGTCACGGCCGTTCCTGCCGCGCCGCAGCCGGTGGTCACGATCTTCACGTCCTCGAGAGTCTTTCCCACGACACGCAACGCATTCAGCAACGCGGCGAGCACGACGATCGCCGTGCCGTGCTGATCGTCGTGGAAGACCGGGATGTCGAGCTCCTCGCGCAGCCGGCGTTCGATCTCGAAGCAGCGCGGCGCGGCGATGTCCTCCAGGTTGATCCCGCCGAAGCCCGGGGCGATCGCCTTGACGATAGTGATGATCTCCTCGGTGTCCCGCGTCGAGAGACAGATCGGGAAGGCGTCGAGCTCGCCGAACTCCTTGAACAGCATCGCCTTGCCCTCCATCACCGGCAGGGCAGCCTCGGGGCCGATGTCGCCGAGACCGAGCACCGCCGACCCGTCGGTCACGACGGCGACCATGTGCTGCTTCGTGGTCAACGACCACACCTTGTCGGGATCGTCGGCAATCGCCCTGCAGACGCGTGCGACGCCGGGCGTGTACGCCATCGAGAGATCGTCGCGCGTCTTGACGGGTGAGCGTGGGACGACGGAGATCTTGCCGCCGAGGTGCAAGAGGAACGTGCGGTCCGAGGTGTGCAGCACCTCGACCCCTTCGACTGCGCGGACGGCTGCGACGACGTCCTCGAGATGCGCGGCGTCGGCCGCGAGCAGCGCAACGTCGCGCACCTTCGTCTTGCGCTCGACGCGGACGAGGTCGATCGCGCCGAGTGAGGCGCCGGCCTCACCGACGGCGGCCGCGAATCGGGCAAATGAGCCGGGAGTGTCGTCCAGGCGAACCCGCACGATGGCGCTGAAAGATGCAGACGGGTGCACGCTCCAACGGTAGGAGCGCCCGCTCGTCCGTGCATCGGGACAAACTACGGCCGATGAATGTGACGATCTGCGATGTGGGGCCGCGCGACGGCCTGCAGAACGAGCCCGAGACGCTCGAGCCGGCGGTGCGCGCCGAGCTCGTCTCGCGCCTGGCCGCAGCGGGGGTGCCGCGCATCGAAGCGGTCTCGTTCGTCCGCGACGACCGCGTCCCGCAGATGGCGGGCGCAGAGGAGGTCGTCGCGACTGCGAAGCGGGGCGGAGCGAAGCTCTCGGGTCTCGTGCTGAACGAGCGCGGTTACGAGCGGTTCGCGCAGACGAACCTCGATCGCGTCAATTGCACGCTGGCCGCGACGGATGAGTTCAACCGTCGCAACGGGAACGCGTCGCTCGACGAGGCGATCGAGCGCGTGCGCGCGATCGTCTCTTCTGCGCATGTGCCGACGACGGTGACCGTCTCGTGCGCGTGGGGCTGTCCGTTCGAGGGCGAGGTCGATCCCGGCGTGGTCGCCGACCTGTGCGAGCGCCTCGACGCGGCGGACGAGCTCGTTCTCGCCGACACGATCGGCGTCGCGACGCCGCGACGTGTTCAGCGACTTGTCGAGCGCATCTCGATCCTCGGTAAGCCCGTCGGTGCGCACCTGCACAACACGCGCAACACGGGGTACGCCTCCGCGTGGGGCGCGCTCGCCGGTGGCGCGACGCTGCTCGATGCGTCGGTGGGCGGTCTCGGCGGCTGTCCCTTCTCGCCGAGGGCGACGGGCAACGTCGCGACCGAGGACCTCGTCTGGCAGCTCGAACGCGAGGGTGTGCGCACGGGCATCGACATCGACGCGCTTGTTTCGATCTCGCGCTGGGTCGAGGAGCTGCTCAGCCGCCGCCTCGAAGGGTCGCTCTACCGCTCAGCGCCTTGGCCGTGACCGTAGAGATATCGGTCGACGGCCGGCCGGTCGCCGAGTTGGAGTCGTTCGCGCGCGGCGACGAAGACGCGGCCCGCGAGGCGGGCGCCGAGCTGCTCTGGGTGCACACGAACGACGACCTCTCCCCACACGGCTTCGTCCGCGCCGGCGCGTACGTTCGCATGCACGCGGAGGAGGTCCCGATCCGTGGGCGCGAGCCGTCGCTCCTCGAGGAGCGTGACTATGCGGAGGTGCTCGCGCGGTCCTACGCGGGCGTCTGGGGGCACAAGCACGTCTCGCCGCTCGCAGAGCCGCCCGAGGGTGCCGTGGTCGTCGGCTTGCCGGTGGTCGGGCTCTGCCGCGTGTTCGTCGCCGAGCGTTTGATCGATGGTCCCGGAGTGCTGCCGGAAGGACGTTCGCCGGACGCCTACGCGTCACTGTTGATCGCGGCGTGCGCGGTGCTCGGCCCAGGGCCGGCGGACCTCGACTCGTGGGGCGACGACGAGGAGACGATCGGGGCGTACGAGGACCTCGGGTTCGACGTCGTCGAGCGGGTGCAGGGCTGGCAGCTCGATCTCTAAGGCTGAACCTGATTCGGTGCCGGCGCTCAACCTGGTTTGCTTTTTAAACCAGGTTGAAGAGTTTCTCGGAAGTCGAGTAACGGCTCGAAAACTCTCGAACCTGGTTTGAAGAGCGAACCAGGTTCGGATCCAGGCTGAACCTGACTCGGTGTCAGCCGAGCTCGACCTCGTCGTAGTGGCGCATCGCGCACCTACGCTACCCCGGTGAACCGCCTCGCCCAAGAGACCTCGCCGTATCTGCTGCAGCACGCGCAAAACCCGGTCGACTGGCAGCCGTGGGACGAGCAAGCGCTTGCACAGGCGCGCGACGAGGACAAACCGATCCTGCTCTCGATCGGCTACTCCGCCTGCCACTGGTGCCACGTGATGGAGCGCGAGTCCTTCGAGGATCCGCTGACCGCGCGTGTGATGAACGACAACTTCGTCAGCATCAAGGTCGACCGCGAGGAGCGTCCCGATCTCGACTCGATCTACATGGACGCCGTCGTTGCGCTCACCGGCCACGGTGGTTGGCCGATGACGGTGTTCCTGAAGCCGACCGGCGAGCCGTTCTTCGGCGGCACGTACTTCCCGCCCGAGCCGCGGCACGGTTTGCCGTCGTTCAAGCAGGTGCTGCTCGCGCTCTCGGATGCGTGGCGGGAGCAGCGGGACGAGATCGACCGCTCAGGCGTGAAGCTCGTCGAGCACATTCGCTCCGCCGCGCACCTGCAAGCGTCGAACGATCCGCTGACCGCCGAGCTGCTCGACGAGGCGCAGCGCAACCTGCAGAACGGCTTCGATCCGGAGTGGGGCGGCTGGGGCCGCGCCCCGAAGTTCCCGCCCGCGCCGGTGCTCGAGTTCCTGCTGCGTCGCGGCGAGGACCAGATGACGCGCCGTACGCTCGACCGCATGGCGCTCGGCGGCATGTATGACGTCGTCGGCGGCGGCTTCCACCGCTACTCCGTCGACGAGCGCTGGCTCGTCCCGCACTTCGAGAAGATGCTCTACGACAACGCGCAGCTCGCCTCCGTCTACCTGCATGCGGCGAAGCGATTCGGCGACGAGCGCTACCGCTTCGTCGCGGACCAGACGCTCGACTACGTGCTGCGCGAGCTTGCGCTGGGGGGCGGCGGCTTTGCCTCCGCGCAGGACGCCGACACCGACGGCGTCGAGGGCCTGACGTTCACCTGGGCGCCCGGCGAGGGCGCGCCCGAGGAGCTCTTCCAGCCGTTCGAGGATGGCCGGTACGTGCTGCGCGGCGAGCTCGACGGCGAGACGCGGTTGCGGCTGCTCGCCCAGCGCGCCGGGCGTACGCAGCCGCTTCGCGACGACAAGGCGATCGCGTCGTGGAACGGGCTCGCGGTTGCGGCGCTGGCCGAAGCGGGTTACCGGCTCGAGCGCGCGGACTGGCTCGACGCAGCGCGCGGCGTCGCGGAGTTCCTCCTCCGCGAGCTTTCGACCGAGGATGGACGCCTGCTGCGGTCGTGGCGCGCGGGCCGAACGAGCGGCGCCGCGTATCTCGACGACTACGCGAACGTCGCGCACGGCTTGATCGAGCTGCACACAGCGACCGGCGAGCTGCGCTGGCTGGAGGAAGCGCGCCGGCTAGCGTTGCTCGCGGTCGATCTGTTCGCCGACGACGAGCACGGCGGCTTCTTCCTCGCCCCGCGCGACGGCGAGCAGCTCGTCGCGAGGACGAAGGATCTCGACGACAACCCGCTCCCGTCCGGGAACTCGATGATGGCGCATGTGCTGCTTCGGCTGGCGCGGATCTGGGGCGACGATGAGTTCGAACGGCGAGCGGTCGGCGTTCTTCGGCTGGTCGCGCCCGCGCTACCGC
>JAYUEQ010000192.1:0-17333 GCA_043739205.1 Thermoleophilia bacterium | reverse complement strand
CTCTCGCGCGACGTACGAACGCTGGAGCGGCGCTCAGTCCCGCAAGACGTTGCCGCCTGAGACCTGCGCGAGCGCCATCACGACGATCTCGTCGATGTTGACGTTCGGGCGGCGCGTCACAGCGAACAACACACAGTCTGCGATGTCTTCCGCGCTCAGCGGGCCACCGAGTGCGACGTTCGCGTAGACCGCGTTCGCCTTCTCCTCGTCGCCCTTGAAACGCACCTTCGAGAAGTTCGTCTCGACGATCCCGCCGGCGACGTTCGTGACACGCACCGGCTTGCCTTGCAGATCGTCACGGAGGGCACGCGTGTAGCCGTGCACCGCGAACTTCGACGCAACGTACGACGATCCGCTCGCGTACGACCAGATCCCGGCGACGGAGCCCATGTTGACGATGTGACCGCCGCCGTCTTCGATGAGATGCGGAAGGCAGAGGCGCGTCATCCGCATCAGACCGAGCACGTTCGTCTCGATCACCTCGCGCTCGTCCTCCTCGAGCGACTCCCACACCGGATCACGCCCGCGCGAGAGGCCGGCATTGTTGAAGAGAATGTCGAGGCCGCCCAGTTCCGCGACGGCAGCATCGACAAACCGCGCGCAGCTCTGCGGGTCGGTCACGTCGAGGTTGCCCGCGGAGCGCGAGCCGGTGTAGACCCGTGCGCCGGCCTCCTCGAGCGCCCGCGCAGTGGCAGCGCCGATCCCGCTCGACGCGCCGGTGACGATCGCCCGTTTCCCGTCCAATGCTGCCACGGCGCCAGACTAACGATCGCGTAACAGCGACTCCCCGCCTACCACGTCTACGTTTCAGAGCCTATGGAGCCCCCTGCCACCGGCCGCAGCATTCGTCTGGCGCTCGTCGCGTTCGGGCTGCTTGCGCTGCTCGGGGTGGTGGCGTTCGCAAGCCGCAGCGGCCTGGGGCACCAGTCGCAGGCCGCGCCGACGCCCGGCTACGTCAGCTACGCGTTCACCGCGTTCCTGATCGTCTTCGTCCTGATGATCCCGGTCGCGGCCTACGGCTTCATCATGCAGGCCCGTGAAGGCGAAGTCGGGCGCAAGAGCTACCGGCAGCGCACGCTCGAGAGCATCGGGATGCTGTTCTTCTTCGGCGCCCTCGCCTTCGTCGTCATCTACCTCAAGCGCCATCACCACAACTTCCGCGTTCCGCACCTCAACGGGCTGGGCGGGAAGAAGAAGCCGACGCACGGCGCGAACGGGCATGCCGCCACCGTCGAGCCGCACTTCGAGTACGCCGTGCTGTGGATCTCGCTGGCCGTCATCGCGGTCGGCGGGGGGTGGCTCTACTACGCCTGGCACTCGCGCAAGAGGCGCACCGCGATTCCGCTCGACCGCGAGCAGACGGTGGCCGATGACTTGGCCGCCTCGATCGGCGACGCGATCGACGACCTCGAATCGGAGCCCGACGCGCGGCGCGCGGTGATCGCCGCGTACGCGAGGATGGAGACGGTGCTCGCGCGCAATGGATTGAAGCGGCGGCCGAGTGAGACGCCCGTCGAGTACCTGCGCCGGATCCTGCTCGGGCTTACTTCGCGCGGCGACGCGGTCGCCCGCCTGACGTGGTTGTTCGAGCAGGCGAAGTTCAGCCGACACGAGGTCGACGCCGCGATGAAGCAGGACGCAATCGACGCGCTACGCGAGATTCGCGACGATCTCAAGGGAGCGCACGCATGAGGCGCCACCTTCTCGACCTGATCGTGCTGTTCGTTCTCTCGTCGCTGATCTGTGGCTATGTCGCGCTCGCGCAGCCGAACCTTCGCAACGTGACGCTGCACATCTACGTCTTCCTGCTCGGAGGGCTGTTGATGCTCGGGATCGTCGCGGCGGCAGGCGACGCGGTGCCGCGACGATTGCGATCCGAGCTCGATCGTGCGCTCTCCGAGTCCGGTCAGCGCGAGCAGCCACTCCAGGAACTGGAGCGAACACAACGCGAAGTCACACTCGCGACCGCAACCGCGTACGACCTGCATTTCCGCCTGCTGCCGCACCTACGCGAGATCGCGCAGTCCCGGCTCGAGCGCAGCGGCAAGACCTCAGGCCCCGACACGCTCGGCCGCTGGTGGGAGCTGCTCCGCCCCGACCGGCCGGAGCCGGAAGACCGCTTTGCCCCAGGCATCAAGCAGACGGACCTGCGCGCTCTGGTCAGCGACCTTGAAAGGATGGGCCGGTGAACCTGACCGAGGTCGGCGAGCTCAGCAACCGCGTTCTCGACGAGGTCGAGAGGGTCGTGCTCGGAAAGCGCAGCGCGCTCGAGTTGCTGATGCTCGGGCTACTCGCAGACGGCCACGTCTTGATCGAGGACTACCCCGGGCTTGCGAAGACGCTGATGGCGCGCTCGTTCGCACAGGTCACCTCGATGGACTTCTCCCGGATCCAGTTCACGCCCGACCTGATGCCGTCGGATGTGACCGGCTCGTCGGTCTTCAACCAGCGCGATGCCGACTTCGAGTTCCGACCGGGACCGATCTTCGCCAACCTCCTCCTCGCAGACGAGATCAACCGTGCCCCGCCGAAGACGCAAGCCGCCCTGCTCGAGGCGATGCAGGAGCGGCAGGTGACGACCGAGGGAGAGACGCGCAAGCTCGGCCCGCCGTTTCTCGTCCTCGCAACGCAGAACCCGATCGAGTACGAAGGCACCTACCCGCTGCCGGAGGCGCAGCTCGACCGCTTCCTCCTGCGCGTTTCGGTGGGATACCCCGCTCGCGAGGACGAGTGGCAGATGCTCGCGAACCGGGCCGAGCGTCGGACCGACGAGCTGCAGCTCAGACCGCTCGTCGATCGCGACACGCTGCTCGCGATGCAGGCGGCGATCGAGGACGTCTACGTGTCCGAGCCTGTCGGGCTCTACATGATCGACATCGTCGCGGCCACCCGTAATGCGCAGTCGATCCAGGTCGGGGCGTCACCGCGCGGCTCGCTCGCGCTACTCAAGCTCTCGCGCTGCCGCGCCGCACTGGAGGGCCGCGACTACGTCACGCCGGACGACGTCAAGTCGATCGCAGTCCCGGCGCTCGCGCACCGGCTGACGCTTCGGCCCGAGCTGTGGGTGCAGCGCGTGTCGGCCGAAGACGTCGTACGCGAGCGGCTGGACACCGTGCCGACGCCGGCGGCCGAAGACCTCACTACGCGGACGTGAGGCGCTGGGCAACGCCGAAGCTCGCGGGCTATGCCGGGCTCTCGGCGGCCGGACTGCTCTCTGCGCTTGTCTTCGCCCGCCCCGAGCTTGTCGCATTGACCGCACCGTTTTTGCTCGCGCTCGCCGCTGGGCTCGCGCTCGCGACAGCGCCGCGCCTCCAGATTCATGTCGAGCTCGATCAAGAGCGTGCGCTCGAGGGCGACCAGGTCGGCGCACGGATCGTCGTCGAGTCGGCGACGCCGGTCGACCGGCTCGACCTCTACCTTCGCCTGCCCGACGGGATCGAGCTGCGCGACGGCAAGAACCCGGTCGCCCTGCACCTCCGGGCAGGCGAACGCCGAGAGCTCGAGCTCAGCCTCGGCGCAGCTCGCTGGGGCGGCCACGTGCTCGGGCCGGCCTACGCGCGCGCCCACGACCCGCTCGGCCTGCTCGTCTGGGAGACCACCGCCGCAACCCGTCCTGAGCTCCGCGTGTATCCGCGCGAGGACGTGCTCCGGCGTGTCTTGCAGCCGAGGGAGACGCAGGTATTCAGCGGCAACGAGGTCTCGCGGCACAAGGGCGAGGGAATCGAGTTCGCCGACATCAGGCCGTGGGCTGCGGGCGATCCGCTGAAGCGAGTCAACTGGCGTGCGAGCGCGCGCCGCGGCGAGCTCTGGGTAAACGAGAGCCACCCCGAGCGGAACACCGACGTGATCCTCTTCGTCGACTCGTTCGCCGAAGCGCGAAGCGGCGGCGAAGGCACGCTCGATCTCGCGGTGCGCGCAACGGCGACGCTCGCCGACGCGTACGTCGGACGCCGCGACCGCGTGGGATTGATCGCCTTCGGCGGGATCCTGCGCTGGCTGGTGCCCGGTATGGGGACCGTGCAGCTGTACCGGATCGTCGACGCGCTGCTCGACACGGAGATCGTGCTCTCGTACTACTGGAAAGAGATCGACGTGATCCCACGGCGCACCCTGCCGCCGAACGCGATGGTGATCGCGCTCTCCCCGCTGCTCGACGGCCGCTCGGTCGGCGCCCTGCTCGATCTGCGTGCACGCGGTTACGACCTCACGGTGATCGATGTCTCACCCGTTCCGTTCACACCGCGCCCGGCATCCGGTCTCGACTCGATTGCCTATGACATCTGGACGCTGCGCCGCGAAGCGCTCCGCCACCGCCTGCAGAGCGCGGGTGTCGCCGTCGCCGAGTGGCGCGACGACACCCCGCTGCAGGCTGTGCTCGAGGAGGTGCGGGAATTCAGGCGTTACGCCCGGCACGCGCGCGTCTGATCACCGCGCTCGGCGCCCTTGCGGCTCTCGGCGGGTCGATCGCCTACGTCGCAACGAACGGCGGCAGGTTTGCGTCGGCGGGCGCCGGCGTGGGCGCACTCGGGCTCGTGCTGCTCGTGCTAGGGCTCGTCTTGCGCTGGCCGGCGACGATCCCGTGGTCGATTCTGCTCGTCGGCAGCGGCTATCTCTTCGCACGCGAGGGCAACGACGTCGTCGACGGCTGGGCAGCTGCGATCGGCGTGCTGCTCTTGCTCGCCGCCGAGCTTGCGAGCTGGTCGATCGAGCACGATGCGCGCATCGCCGCAGAGCGCTCACTCGTCCTCCGGCGCGTCGGAACGCTCGGCGCGCTCGTTGCCGCGGCCTTGCTCGTCAACTTCATGCTGCTCGCGACGGCGGGCATTTCGGCGTCGTCGGGAGTTCTGCTCGCCGCAGTCGGCGTCGCGGCGGCGGTCGCCGCCGTTGCGGTCGTGCTCCGACTGCTGCGCGCCTGAGGTGCCGTCGGCTCTCGTCGGCGACCGGGTCGCCGACGAGAGCCGAGGCGTGCTTTACGCGATCAGGAAACCTTGATCAGCGCGGTGCGTGTCTCGGTGTGGCCGTTCGGCTCGTTGGCCGTTGCCATCACCGTGTAGGTCTTGCCCTTCGCCGGTGTGAAGGCCGGCGTGAAGGTGATCGACTGGTCGCCGCCGAGCGCCGAGACCGGCTGGCCGACCGCAACGGTGTTGCTGCCGTCGCGAACGACATAGGTCAACCCGATCTCCGCCCCCGGCTGCGAGTAGTACGCGAGGTACGGCATGTACATCGTCACGCGCGGCGACGAGCCCGCAACGATCGTGCTCATCGTCCCGTCGACCAGACGCGCGAGCGCCCCGAACGGGTCGTAGGCCGGCTTCTGGCTGCCGTTCGCGGCGTACAGCCCGCTCTGCCACGGATTGCCGGCGCTGTCGTGGAACACGAACCAGATGAACATCTGCACGTTCGGATCGTTCTTCGCGATCGTCAGCGCCTGCACGGCGTACTTCGCCTGCGTTGCGTACGACACGCCGTGCGGATCCGGCGGCTTGGTCTCGTGACCGTACTCCGTGATCCACACCGGAACACTGCGATGAAAGAACGTCTTCAGGTTCGCTTCGAACGTCGGCAACGTGGAGAGCGTGACGTTCGGATACCGCACCTTCTGTGTCGGCGGCAGGTTCGGCGACGTCGGGTACGGATGATGCGCCCACGCGTCGAACTTCAGTCCCGGCACCTTCGCCAGGAACTTCGCGAACGTTCCCGGAGCAACCGACGCGCTGACACCCGCGAGCGGCTTGTCACGACCGCGCGCAGAGGTCTCGCCGATCGCGACCTTCGAGAGCGAGTTGCCCGACTTGATGCCTGCGTACGCAGCTTTGAAGAGCTTCGCGTAGTTCGCAGGGCCGACGATCGTCTTGCCGACGTACTGCGGCGTTAGGAAGAGCTGAAGGTTCGGCTCGTTCCACACCGACCAGAGCGCGACAGTTCCGTGCCCCTGGTGGCCGTTGTACCGGGTCGCGAGCATCTTGGCGAACGCAGTCAGATCGGTGAGGCGCGTTGGCATCACGTTCGGTGCCTTCCCGCCGTTCGCCCACTTTGGCGTTCCGTTGATGTCGATCATCACGCGCAGGCCGTAGATGCCGGACTGGAACACGAGCTCGTCGAGATCGGCGAGCTTGTACGCGGGATCGTCGCCGTTTGCCGCATTGGCCGGCTTGGTGGGCGCAATGCTCGCCCACGTCGCAGTCGTGTGGATCACTGACGCGCCGGCGACACTTGCCTGCCGGAGATTTTCGGCGCGCGTCGGTGACCAGCGGAACGTCGGGTCGTCGAAGAACCCGATCGGCATCTTCTGAGCGGCGAGGGCCGTCGCGGCCGGAGCGGCCAGAAGTGCAATGAGCGCGAGAAGCGCAAAGCGTGCGGGCTTCGGCACAGGCAGATCCTCCCTTTTGGTATCCCTGGGCGGGCGAACCGTGGGACCGTAGCGAGGTCAGTTGAGGGTCGTGTAAAGAGGGGGGTTCATGAAGCGTCTCGCACCTGCATTTGCACTCTGGTTGATGTTTGGAGGAGCGCTCGCGTGGATAACGAGCCGGGTCGCCGACTGGTTCGTGATGACGGACGAACTGCTGTATGAGCGGCTCGCGCTGAGCGTCGGCCGATCGTATTCGCCGCTTCCGCGCGTGCACGACGTGGCGATCGCGAACCTCAACCAGCTCTATCCGCTGGTGCTCGCGCCTGTCTTCGCGAGCGGGACGGTCGCCGAGGGATTGCATCGCGCACATGTGCTGAACGCGTTCGTGATCACGTCCGCCGCGCTGCCCGCATATGTGCTTGCGCTGCGTGTCACGCGCAACGTCTGGGCATCGATCCTGGCGGCAGCCCTGACCGTCGCCGTGCCATGGCTCGTGCTCGCGTCGTTTCTGCTGACCGGCATCGTCGCGTACCCCGCTTTCCTCTGGGCGTTGCTCGCCTTCCATGTAGCGATCACGTCTCCGTCGAGGCGGAACGACGCACTCGCGGCGGTTGCGCTTGTGGTGGCGATCACGGCGCGCACCCAGCTGCTGGCTCTGGCAGTCGTGCTCGCGCTGATGGCCGCGCGCCGCTGGCGCGAGCACCGCGTGCTGGTGGGCGTCTACGCCGCGGGTGCGCTCCTCGCTCTCGTCGCCCTCGCGGTCGGGCACAACCCGCTCGGCACCTACAGCTCGACGACCGGCAGCAACCCGCTGCCGGCTGCGATCGTGCCGTCGTTCTTCTCACACCTGTCGGCCGTCGCCCTGGGTCTGGGCGTCGTGCCGTTCATCGTCGGCGGCGCGTGGCTGCTCCGGCGCGATGTGTTCGCGACGCTCGCGCTGCTGACGACCGTGGCACTGACACTCGAGGTGGCGTCATTCAACGTTCGCTTCGGAGGCGGTCTCGTACGGGACCGCTACATCTTCTATCTCGCGCCGATGTTCGCGATTGCGTTTGCGGCCGCGCTCGCATCGTGGGAGCGACCGTTCTGGAAGCTCCTCGTTCCGGTCGGGGTGCTCGTGATCGGCTTCGCAGCCGCGCCGCTACCGGTCTTCGACAAGTTCAACGTCGACACTCCGGTCTCGATCATCGACGGCTACCTGCGGCGGGAGCTCGGTGGCCTCACGGGCGCGCGCCTGTTCCTCGTCATCCTCTCGCTGGTCGCCGCCGCCGCGGTGGCCGAAGCCGGCGTGCTACTCGGGCGCCGTGCTGTCGTTCCACTCGCCGTGCTTGCGCTCTTTCTGACAACCGCTGAGACAGGCTACGCCGTGGCGCGCCTGTTCCGGGTCGACGGCACCGCCGGCAGGCCGCTGACCGCCGACCCGAGCTTGCAGCTCGCCTGGGTCGACAAGATCGTCGGGCGCGACGCCGACGTGACGATGATCCCGTACCCGGTCGTTCCGGGCGACTACTGGTCGAGCGCTGCTTACTGGTGGGACATGGAGTTCTGGAACGTCTCGGCCGATCGCACCGCCGGGATTCCCGCGGAGTTCGAGTGGACGCCGAGCACGTTCCCGAAGCTGGCGCTGAGCTTCGACCGGGTCGGTCGCGCGAACATGTCGCCTCCCGGCGACGTGCTCCAGGCAGTTGCCGATGCGCGCTTCCACATTGCGGGCACGGTTGCCACGAACAACCGCAACGTCTTTCTCGTCCATCCTGAGCTGCCGTGGCGCGCGGACTGGACGACGACGGGCCTCTACGACGACGGCTGGACGAAGCCGGGCGTCGTCGCGCACCTTCGCGTCTACGCGTATCCCGGGCAGGACCGGAGTGTGATGCGCAGCGTGACGGTCTCCGCGTTCGCCCCGAGCGGCGTGAGCTCGCGCCCCTTGACGGTCGGTGGGTCACGGGTCGTCGCAGGTGAGAACGAGGTGTCCGTGGACGCGGCCGTCTGCGTCCCACCGAACGGCTCGGCCGAGCTGCCGGTTCGCGTCGAAGGCGCATCGCCTATCTCCGGCGACCCGACGACGGACCTGACGGTCTCTGAGCCGCGCGTTGGTGGCGTGCAGCTTTCTCGGATCTACCTCTCGGGGCAGATCGGGGCAGACTGCTGACATGGGCGGTGACGGGATCGAACCGCCGACCTCCTCGGTGTAAACGAGGCGCTCTCCCAGCTGAGCTAACCGCCCGGGCTATGCAATACCCCCAACGGGATTCGAACCCGTGCTGCCGGCGTGAAAGGCCGGAGTCCTAGGCCACTAGACGATGGGGGCGCTCGGTGCAGAGTACCGTTGCTCCGTGGCCCAGATCCGGGAGACGATCGAGGACGATTTCGAAGCGGTGTTCGAGCTGCTGGCTGCACGAAGCCGGGCGGCGTTTGGCATCTCCGCCGAGCAACCGGCATTCCTGCGCCAGCGCTGGGACATGCCATCGACCGGCACGTGGGTGGCGGTCGACAACGGCGCGATCGTCGGATACGCGAGCCTCGACGAGGATCAGGACTTCGTGCACGCGGCCAAGGATCCGGAGGTCGGCGACGCGATGATCGCCCACCTCGAGGAGCAGGCACGCCTTCACGGCTTCCGGCACCTTGGCGTCGTTGCCGTTCAGGACGATGTACCGCTGTACGACGCTGTGCAGCGCAACGGCTACGCGCTCGACCGCGAGATCCTGCGTATGTGGCGACCCCTCGACGACGATCTCCCCCACCCCGTGTGGCCCGACGGTGTCGTTGTCTGCGCCTACACCCCAGCGGACGGCGAGTGCGTGCACGCACTGCTCGACGAGCAGTACGCCGGCTGGGACAAGAGCTACGTCGCGCGCAGTCACGAAGGCTGGCTCACGTTCATGACCGAGCACGAGGATTTCGACCCCGCGATGTGGTTCCTCGTCGAGCGAGACGGCGAGCTCGTTGCGTGCGCGTTGTACTGGAAGGAAAGTAATGGGCGCGGCTGGCTGAAGGACATCGTCGTCCGCGAGAGCGAGCGCGGGCGTGGCCTCGCCAAGGCGCTGCTCCACCACGCATTCCGTGTCTATGTAGCGCGCGGCGCCGATCGCGTCGGGCTGAAGGTGGACTCGACGAACCCGACCGGTGCGATTCAGCTCTACGACCGCCTCGGCTTCGTCACCGATCAGCGCCTCGGCATCTGGCAGAAACGGCTGTGACGACCGCGACGACCGTCTCGCTGCTGCGCTGGCTTCGCCGCCAACTGCGCGAGGCCACACCGACGCGCGAGCGGCTCGAGGCGGCGATCGCGAACAACGACCCCTCGGAAGCGCGACGCCTCCTGAAGAGAATGGACTTCAACGACGCACAGCGGCATCACGTCGACTCGCTGCTCACCGAGTGGGAACGCGAGGTTGCGGGCTAACCAGCAAGGCCCGCTATCGTCAGTGACTGCGTGAGGGGTCGCACGCTCATCGCCGCTTCGGCGGTCGCCGTCACTCTCGCTGGTGCGACTCCGGCGTCGTCGGTCACCCCACTCGAACGGTCTGCACTGAAGGCGCTTGCGACCCCGCGCGTCACGCCGACGACGAAGGAGCGGGGCCGCGCGGAGATTCGTCGTGCTGCCTATCTCGCTCGCACGCTGCCGGGCGGCAGACGTGAGCACGTTGCGGTCGCGCTTGGGGAGATCGCGTCGTTCGCCGGCAAGCTGACCGAACCGCGCGCACTGGCGCTGATCGGCGAGTTGAAGGCGAACGACGACTACTTCCTGCAGCACTGGGCGCCACAACCGAAGACCGACATCACCGACGCGGACGGCATCGTCTACCGCTACTTCGCCGGCCGGTGCTTCGAGTTCCATCCGCTCGCCAACTTCGGCGCGCTGAACGCCCGCGTCGCGGCAGGTGACATCGAAGGATCGCAGCGCTTGGCGGATGCGCTCGTCGCCCGCGGCGTCTACCAGGCGAGCGGCGGCATCGGCTGGGAGTACACCTTCCCGTATGCGGGCGGCCGCGCGCCGTGGCTTTCGGGGATGGCGCAGGCCGTCGCAGCGCAAGCGCTCGCACGCACTGCGGGACTCGTCCAGGCCGAAGCGACGTCGCTGATGGGCAAGGCGCGTGCGGCATACCAGGCGATCCCGGGGCGGCTGCTCACCTCCGTCGCGGCTGGACCGTGGATTCGCCTCTACTCCTTCACCTCGCTGCCGGTGCTCAACGCGCAACTGCAAACGGTCATCTCGCTGCAGTCCTATGCCACGACGGCGGAGGACGCAGACGCCGCAGCGCTCGCCCTGCGGATGCAACGCGCCGCGGCGGCGACGCTGCCACGGTTCGACACGGGCTACTGGAGCTACTACGCGCTGCCGAACGACCCGTCGCCGCTCGACTACCACGAGTACGTTGTGCAACTTCTGCAACGGCTCAAGTCGGCCGATTCGCGTTTTGCGGATGCCGCCGTGCGGTTCGCCGCGTACGAGAAGCAGCCGCCCGCGTTCCAGCTCGCCCCGGGCGCGCTCGGGGCGTTGACGTTCTGGATCTCGAAGCCGTCGACGGTCTCCGTCGTCACCGGCGCAGGCCCGTCGCGGCGCGTCTCGGTCGACGGGGGCTGGCATACGCTTTCGTGGAGCATGCCCAAGCGCGCCGGCGCGTATCCGGTGCATGTGACGGCGACCGACTCGGCCGGAAACCACGCGTCCTTCGACGCGCTGCCGATCGTGCGCGCGAGCTCGACCGTGGCGAAGCGCGGGACGCAATCGACCGTCGTGACCGCCCCTCAGCCTGCCCCATCGTTCCGTGTCGGTGCGACACTCGCCGACCCGTCGCAGTCCGTGCTCGCAGCGCAGGCGGGCCTGCACCTCACACGCATCAACGTGACGTGGCCGCCGGGCGCAACAGCGCCCGATCCGACACTCGTCGCCTCGCTGCGGCAACTGGCTCCGATCCAGACGATCGCCGAGCTGAATGTGACACCGCTTCCGGCAGACGACACGGCGCGCGCGGCGCTTGCGCAGTACGCAGCGGCACTCGCTGCAAACATCAAGACGCTTCATGCCCTCGTCCTCGGACCGGCGCCGCTCGCAGCCGACACTCCGGCGTACGTGGCTGCGTTCGGCGCGATCCGCGCGGCGCTGCCGAGCTCGCCGCTCGGAGTTGCGATCGATGGCAGCAACGATCCCGCGGGCGCCGTCAGCGGCCTTGCCGGGCTCGATGCGAGCCTGATCGCGTTCCGTCCCGCTCCGGCGCTCGCGAAAGGAGTCTGGACACTGTCGGATCGTGCCCAGCTCAAGGACGCGTTCCCGGACGCGTCACTGGTGATCGACGGCGCCCCCGCGCCGTACGCCGCCGTCTTGAAGTCCGCTGCCTGCGCAACAGACGTGAGCGCCGTGCTCTTCGACCGGCTCTCCGACGCGACACGAGCGGCCCTCCGCCCGACGATCGCGACCGCGGAACGAGGAGCCTTCGTCTGCCCTGGTCTCACCGCCGACGCGCAGCCGTTCGACATCCAGTACCCCAGTGCGCTCACCCAGCCGATCGCCGTGTCGTTCAACTGCAACCGCGACTGCCTCTATCTCGTGACGCTCGACGGCGCCGACGGGCGTCCGGTCGTCGCCCACCGCGGCCAGCTCAACGGTGGGCCTGCGAGCCCCCTGACGAGAGTCACGCTGCCGCGCGCCAAGCTCGCACCCGGCACCTACCGAATCGACGTCCGGGTCGTCGCGCGGGTCAACGCGGGCACGGTCTCGCGGTACCTCGGCCTGCCGCTGACGGCCGGCTAGCCCTGCTTGCGCCGGACGGTCTGGAGCCCCCACGCGTCGCCGGAGGCGAACAGTGCGTCGGGGTCGACGTCCTCGAGCCAGCCGAGGAAGTGCGTCTCAGGATCGTCCTCGGTCGAGCCGTAGACCGCCGCCCGGCCGGCATCGAGCTGCCTGGTCAGGTCGTCGCCACGCTCAAGCGCCGCCAAGCGCTCCTCGACAGCACTGCCTTCCGCGTACCCTTTGCCCATAGGGGGAGCGTACTCCGCTGTTTCTTCCCTCACAGGGGCCGGTAGCTCAGTTGGTAGAGCAGGGGACTTTTAATCCCAAGGTCGCAGGTTCGAACCCTGCCCGGCCCATCAGCTTTGCTCGGAGTCGAGCATGTAGCCCGATTGCCGCACCGTCCTGATCAGCGGCGGCCCTTCGCAGTCGAGCTTGCGGCGGAGATAGCTCACATACGTCTCGACGAGATTGACACTGCCGCCCTGCTCGTACCGCCAGACGTCGCGCAGGAGCTGCGGCTTCGACACGACCCGGCGCGGATGGAGCAGGAAGTAGCGCAACAGCGAGAACTCCGTCGATGTCAGCTCGATCTTCCGGCCGCCTCGTGAGACCTCGCCGCGGTCCTCATCGAGGACGACGTCTGCATAACGGAGGAGCTCCATGGCTCCACGCTGCCTGCCCATCCTGAGAGCCGGTTGTGAAACGGCGATTCCTGAGGAGATTCCTAGGTGGCGCTCATGCGGTCATTATGTCCGCCGACGAAGCTCTGTCGTGTCGCCTACCGCACTCTCCTGGTAGCGACGGGGCGGACGCAGAACCGCTTGGGGCCTGACCGAAAGACTGCTGCGGGCGGCGCCGCCGCCCGCAGCAGGTCCAAGCCGACAACGTACGATCAGGCGCGTGATCGTCCGCACTGTTCTCGGTGACATCGCGCCAGCCGACCTCGGCCCATGCGACGCCCACGAGCACCTCTTCCTCGACACGCCTGCGCAGCCCGGCGAGGAGTTTCTCGACCGCGACAAGGCGACCGACGAGGCACGGACGCTCGTACAAGCGGGCGCGCGATCGCTCGTCGACTGGACGCCGCTCGGCCTGGGACGCGATCTCGACGGTCTCGCGCACGTTGCCCGCGAGACCGGTCTGCACATCGTCGCGGCGACGGGCCTCCACCGCGACGCCCACTACGCAGCCGACGACCCGTTCCGCTCGGCCTCGATCGACGAGTTGTCGGGACGGTTCGTCGAAGAGCTCGCCGACCGTTGCGGCGTGATCAAGGCCGGGGCGAGCTACCACCACCTGACGCCGTTCGAGGAGAAGGCATTCGAAGCTGTTGCCGCCGCGCACGCGCTCACGGGCGCACCCGTCTGTGTGCACACACAACACGGGACGATGGGACTCGCGCTCGTCGAGCGCCTCGCATCGCTCGGCGTCCAGCCGACCTCCGTGATCCTCGCGCACGTCGACCGGAACCCGGACGCGGTCGAGCACGCAGAGACCGCTTCGACCGGTGCCACGCTGCAACTCGACGGGCCGGGACGCGCAAAGTACTGGCCGGACTCGACAATCCTGCAACTGATCGTCGACCTGGCAGAGCGCGGCCACGCCGAACGGCTCCTGCTCGGCGGCGACGTCGGGCGGCGCGGAATGCTGCGCGCCTACGGCGGCGGGCCGGGGCTCGACTACGTGTTCGCGCGCTTCAAACCACGTCTCGAGCGGGAGCTGGGCCACGCCCTCTCGGAGCAGATCTTCGTCACGAACCCCGCGCGCGCCTTCGCCTGGGTTCCCGCTCCTTGCTCAACCGTCTAGACAGCTATACAGTCGCCGCATGGACGGCCCCTTCAGTATGGCCGGCCGCCGCGTCGTCATCACAGGCGCTTCGAGCGGCATCGGCGCAGCCGTGGCCCGGGGCTTCGCGGCGGCGGGCGCGCGCGTCGCCGGGATCTCGCTCGACGGCGGATCGCCGGTCGACGGCATCTTCGTCGCGGGTGACACCGGCGATTCGGAGACGGTCGAGTTGCTCGCTGCGCGCGTCGAGGATGAATGGGGCGGCATCGACGTGTGGGTCAACAACGCTGCGCGCCTCATGGTCAAACCGCTCGTCGAAACGTCCGACGACGACTGGCACGGACTGCTCCGCGCGAACCTGCACGGCTACTTCTACGGCTGCCGCGCGGCCGCGACACGGATGCTTGTTGCCGGGAGCGGACGAATCGTCAACGTGACCTCCGCCGCGCGCATCCTCGCCGTGCCCGACTTCGGCGCCTACATCGCGGCCAAAGGAGCGATCGAGGCGCTGACGAAATCACTCGCCCTCGAACTGGCGGCGCATGGGATAACCGTCAACACGGTTGCGCCGGGCGCGACCGACACGCCGCTCAATGCAACCTCGTACACGGCGGAGGTACGTCGCAACTACGAGGAGCGAATCCCGATGGGCCGCATCGGCACCCCGGAAGAGGTCGCCGACACCATCCTCTTCCTCGCGAGCGACGCAGCGCGCTACGTCACCGGGCAGGAACTCGTCGTCGACGGCGGCCTCACGATCAACGGTGCGGTCGGCCATGCCCGCGACTGAAGTCCTCGTCGACGGGCTCGATCACCCGGAGTGCGTCGCGTGGGATCCCGCGACCGGTGTCTTGTGGGCGGGCGGCGAGGACGGACAGCTCTACCGCGTCGACATCGACGCGCGCACCTGGGTCGAAGCGTCGCGCGCCCCCGGCTTCGTCCTCGGGCTCGCGGTCGACGGCCGAAGCAGGATCGTCATCTGCTGTTCGGGGACGGGAGCGATCTGCGTGCTGGCAGACGGCGCGGTATCGACGCTGCACGACGGCTTCACGCTCCCGAACTACCCCGCGTTCGCGCCGGACGGGACGCTGTACTTCTCGGACTCGGGCACCTGGGCAGGCGGCGACGGCAAGGTGTTCCGGCTCTCGGCCGACAACGAGCTCGAGCTCTTCTCCGATCGCCTACCGCACTTCCCAAACGGCTGTGCAGTGACACCGGACGGCCGCTTCCTCTGGCTGGTCGAGAGCTACGCGCCAACGGTGAACCGCTTCGATCTCGCGACCGGCGAGCTCGAAGAGGTGACACGGCTCGACGGCACCGTGCCGGACGGGATTGCGTTCACCGACGACGGCGGTGTGATCGTCTCCTGCTACCGGCCGGACCGGATCGTGCACATCTCGAGCGCGGGACACGTCGAGGTGATCGCCGAGGATCCGCAGGGAACGATGCTGTCCGCGCCGACCAACGTCGTCTTCGTCGGCGGGGAGCGTGACCGGCTCGTGTCGGCGAACCTCGGGCGCTGGCACCTGACACTGCTCGACGTTGGCCTCCGTGGAGTCCCGTTGCACTACCCGGAGCGCTGGGCGGTCGACGCATGAGCGAGTTCGTCCCGCGCTACTACGCGATCGAGCAGGCGCTTCGCTCACGGATCGCAGGACTCGATCCGCATGCGCCGCTGCCCTCGGACGCACAGTTGTGTGAGGAGTTCGGCGTCTCCCGCATGACCGCCCGCGGCGCGATGCAGCGCCTCGTGCAAGAAGGGCTCGTCTATCGCGAACCGGGCCGCGGCACGTTCGTCGCGCCGGCACGCGCCAACCGCACCGCCAGCCACATCCTCTCGTTCAGCGACGAGATGCGACGGCGCGGCGCAAATCCGTCGTCGCGCGTCGTCGAACGTACGCGCCGAACCGCGACGCCGGACGAGTCCGGGAAGCTCCGTACCGACGACGTCTTCGTTCTCCGTCGCGTGCGCGAGGCGAACGGCGAGCCCGTGGCCCTCGAGACCGCGGTGTTTCCCGCGGCGCTCGTCGGTGATCTGCTCGATGGGGACGTCGCGGTTGCATCGGTGTTCGCCACGCTCGCCGGTGCCGGCCTCGTCCCGACGGCCGGTCGCGCGGCGATCTCGGCGGAGGCAGCAAGCGCCGAGGACGCGAAGCTGCTCGGCGTCAAGCGTGGCGAGCCGTTGCTCGTCGAGCGCCGGTTGATCCACGACGCAAAGGGCGTCCCGCTAGAACTGACGGAGAGCCGGTACCTCGGCACGCGTTACGGGCTCGACGTCGACTTCGACGTGGAATTGCCGCGGTGATCGGCGGCGTGACCCCCGAGGTACTGACGGTGGGCCGGGTCTCGGTCGATCTCTACCCTGAGCAGATCGGCGTGCCGCTGGCCGAGGTGCGCACGTTCCGCAAGATGCTCGGCGGGTCACCGACGAACGTGGCCGTCGCCGCTGCGCGGCTCGGCCGCCGTAGCGCAGTGATCACCAAGGTCGGCACGGACGGCTTCGGCGACTACGTACGCGCGGCGCTCGAAGAGTTCGGCGTCGATGCGTCGTTCGTCGGCACCGACGAAACGCTGCGCACACCGCTCGCGTTCTGCGAGCTCCATCCGCCCGACAACTTTCCGCTGCTCTTCTACCGCGAGCCAACCGCGCCAGACCTGCAGCTCACCGACGCGGACTTCGCGGCGGCGGCGGTCGAGGACGTGCCGCTCCTCTGGATGACCGGCACCGGCCTGTCGCAGGAGCCATCCCGCTCCGCGACGCTCGCCGCCCTGCGCCGCCGGGGCAGGCGCGCGCACACGGTTTTCGATCTCGACTACCGCCCGATGTTGTGGAGCGACGACGCGGCGCCGTTCTACCGCGAAGCGGCGTCGTACGCGACGGTGCTCGTCGGGAACCGCGAGGAGTGGGCCGTGCTCGGTGAGGCGCCGACGGGCATCGACGTCGCGATCGAGAAGCTCGGGCCTGATGGTGTCCGGGGGGCGCGTGGCGGAGAGACGGTCGTCGTGCCGCCAATCGAGGTCGACGTGGTCAACGGGCTCGGCGCAGGCGATGCTTTCGGCGGGGCGCTCTGTCACGGCCTCCTCGCGGGCTGGGAGCTCGAGCGCATGCTGCGCTTCGCGAACGCCGCAGGCGCGCTCGTCGCGTCGCGGCTCGGCTGCGCCGACGAGATGCCGACGCTCGCCGAGGTGGAGGGGCTCCTGTGCGCGGCCTGACGAAGCTTGCACCGGGAGCAGGCAACGTCGCACTGAGCGATCGTTCGGAACCCAAGGCGGCTGCAAGTCATGTCGTGCTCGACGTCGTCGCTGCCGGGATCTGCGGCACCGACATCCACATCTACGACGGCGAGTACGCATCGCGGCCACCGGTGACGATGGGGCACGAGGTCTCGGGCGTGGTCGCCGAGGTCGGGGACGGAGTCGACGAGGGCTGGCGCGGCGCCCGCGTCGTGACCGAGACGTACT
>JAYUEQ010000191.1:0-18076 GCA_043739205.1 Thermoleophilia bacterium | reverse complement strand
TGCTCGCCGCCGCGGCGGCGAGTTATGTGCTGCTCGCCGCGCTGCTCGTCACGGCCGTGACCGCGCTGCGCGGTCGCGCGCCCGCGCGCGCTGCGGAGGTGGCGACATGAGCAGCGCGATCGAACTGCGCGACGTGTTCCGCGTGCACTCGACGCCCGAAGGTGACGCCGCAGCGCTGCAGGGCCTGTCACTTCAAGTTGCTGACGGCGAGGTGCTGACCGTGCTCGGCCCGAGCGGTTCGGGCAAGTCGACCCTGCTGCGCGTCCTCGCCGGCCTCGAGCGGCCGTCGGCCGGGGTCGTACGCGTGTACGGCGAGGACGTCGGGAAGCTGCCGTCGCGCCGCCTCGCCCGGTACCGCTCGACGCTCCTCGGCTACGCCGACCAGCACTACGCACGCGCGCTCGCACCCGAACTGACCGCACGCGACCTGGTCGCATTGCAGCTCGGGCTCCGCGGAGCTCAACGGGTCGAACGTCTGCGACGAGCGGACGAGCTGCTGGAACGCGTCGGCCTCGCGGGGAAGCGCGACCGCCATCCGACACAGCTCTCCGGCGGAGAGCAGCAACGCGTTGCTTTGTGTGCGGCGCTTGCCCATCGCCCGAAGCTCTTCCTCGCAGACGAGCCGACAGGGGAGCTCGACGCCGCAACCGCCGACCAGGTCTACGAGATGCTGAACGAGCTTGTGCGCGAGCACCGGTGCACGACGGTGATCGTCAGCCACGACCCGGAGTCGGCGCGGATCGCAGATCGCATCGTGCGCATCCGCGACGGCCGCGTCTCCGAGGAGTGGGCCCGCGACGGCGAAACAAGCGACACGATCGTCGTCGGCCGCGGTGGCTGGCTACGCCTGCCGGAAGAACTGCTCCTCCGTGCAGGCATCGGGACGAAGGCCACGGCCCGCTTCGAGGACGGCGGCGTCGTCGTGACGAGGGCCGGCGAGCCAGCAAGTAACAGTCTGTTACAAGCTCTATCCCGCCCGGCTCCCAAGATCGCGGGGGTTAGTAACAGTCTGTTACAAACACCGGTCGCGGTGGCGCGCGGAGTCACGCGGCGCTACGGCGCGACCGTCGCGCTGCGTCCGGTTGACATCGAGCTGCACGCCGGCCGGTTGCACGCGATCACCGGGCCGTCGGGCTCCGGGAAAACGACGCTGCTGCACCTGCTCGCGGGCCTCGAACTACCCGACGCGGGCCAGGTCACGATCGACGGCATAGAGCTGACAACGCTCGACCGGACGGGTCGTGCGGCACTGCGGCGCGAGAAGATCGCCTACGTCGGCCAGCAAGCAGGGCTCGTGCCGCACCTCTCCGCGCTCGAGAACGTTGAGCTCGTCCTCGCACTGCGAGGCCTGGACGGCGGGCGGCTTGCGGCGCTCGGCGCACTGGAGTCGGTGGGTCTTGGCGAGCGGGCGACCCAGCGCGTCGCTCGTCTCTCACAAGGGGAACGGGCGCGCGTCGCGATCGCCCGTGCCGTCGTCTCGAAGCCCGCGCTCCTGCTCGCCGACGAACCGACGTCGCGCCTCGATGGGGCGAACGCGATCTCGGTGGCAATCCTCCTCGCGCGCCTCGCCCGGGAGACGGGTGCGGCAATCGCCTGCGCGACCCACGATCCGCTCGTGATCGAGCAGGCAGAGAGCCAAATCTCACTTTCGTAGCTCCCTCTTTTGGGGGAGGGGCGCTACCCGAAGTCAACCGATCCTTTGTAGTGCGGTGGCGACTCTCGATGTCCGGCAATCGACGATCTTTTCGCGGCTGCGAGGCCTCCTGGAGGTCACACGCCTTGTGCGCACCGGGGAAGAGCTGCCGGAGCTACTCGCAGCGATCGCCCGGACGGTTTCGGACTCGCTCGCGTTCCGCACGGTGGTGATCAACCTGTACCGCCAGGAGTGGAACGACTACACCGTCAGCACGGTCTACGGGAGCGACGAAGCGCGCGAGGCACTGCTCGGCCAGGTCCGCCAGGTCAGTGACTGGGAGCCGCTGCTCGACCAGCGTTTCTTGCAGCGCGGCGCGTACCTCGTGCCCTACGGCGAGTTCAACTGGGAGTCCCTCGCGACCTACACCCCGGACCTGCCGGTCAGCGATGACCCGAATGCGTGGCACCCGGACGACGCTCTGTTTGCCCCGATGCGCGGAGCCGACGGCCGCCTGCTCGGCATCCTCTCGGTCGACGAGCCGATCTCCGGCCGGAAACCGAGTGGTGACGAGATCGACGTCCTCGTCGCGGTCTCCGAGCACGCGGCACTCGCCGTCCAGGCGGCGCAGGAAGCGGCGCGTGCGAAGGCAAATCGCGAGGCGCTCGAACGGCTGCTCGCTGTCTCCGCCTCCCTGAACGAGAGCTCCGACACCCGCGAGCTCTTGCAACACGTCTGCGACGCGATTGCCGAGGCGCTCGGCTTCGAGAAGGTCGCCGTGCAGCTCCTCGGCAACGAGGGGCTCCACGAGACCGCCGCATCCGTCGGCTTCGCCGATGGCGAGAACATTGGCGCCCCGATCACCGCTGACGAGCTCGAACGTCTCCTGCAGCCCGAGTTCGATGTAGCCGGCTGCTACCTGATCCCGCACGAAGAGGCACGACGGCTGCTGCCGGACCGGCCCGTCGGCTACCGCTCGCAACGCGACGGCCGTGGGCCTTTCGCCTGGCAAAACGACTGGTTGTTCGTGCCGCTGCATGATCGCCGCGCGCGGCGCATCGGCTACATCTGGGCCGATGATCCGCTCGACCGGTTGCACCCCGATCCCGAGCGCCTGCAGATCCTCCGCGCCTTCGCCAACCAGGCAACCACCGCACTCGAGCAGGCCTCGCAGTTCGAAGAGATCCAGAACGCCTACCTGCACCACCGCGCGCTGATCGACGCATCACCCGTCGCCATCGTCGACTTCGAGCTCGACGGCCGCGTCCGCGCGTGGAACAAAGGAGCGACGGAGATTTTCGGCTTCACCGCGGACGAGGCGATCGGTCGCATCAACCCGACGGTGCCGGAAGACGAGCTGTCGTTCTTCGTCGACAATATGGAGCGCATCGGCTCGGGCGAGACGATGCGCGATCTCGACGTACGGCGTCTGCACCGCGACGGCTCGCTGATTGACGTGAGCATCTCGGCGGGGCCGGTTCGTGACGCGCACGGCGCCGTGACCGGCGTCATCGCATTGTTGATCGACGTGACCGGGCGCAAGCGTTCCGAGCGGGCGCTCGTCGCAAGCGAAGGGCGCAAGGACGCCGTGCTTCGCGCGTCGCTCGACTGTGCGGTGATCGTCGACCACGAAGGGCTGATCACCGAGGTCAACCCCGCGACCGAGGAGACCTTCGGCTGGACACGCCCTGATGCCGTCGGCAAGCGCTTCCTCGACCTCGTCGTCGCGCCCGAGCACCGCGAGGAGCTTGCGGAGGTGCTGAAGACCGGTACCGGCCCGCTCATCGGTGCGCGGCTCGAGATCACTGCCCTTCGTTCCGACCACCGCACCTTCCCCGCCGAAGTGGCGATCACCCGCGTCGACGTCCCCGGGCCGCTGCTCTTTGCCGCGTCGCTCCGTGACGTGACCAAGCGCCGCGAGCGCGAGGAACGCCTGAAGCAGGCGGAGGCGAAGTACCGCACGCTCGTCGAGCAGATCCCGCTCGCGACCTACATCAACGACACCGGCATGCCGGTGCGCACCCAGTACATGAGCCCGCAGATCGAGACGATGCTCGGCTACCCGGTCTCCGATTGGCTCCAGCCCGACTTCTTTCTTACCTGCCTGCATCCGGACGACCAGGAGCGGGTGTTCGCCGAGGTCGAGAAGACGCACAACGCGGGTCAAGACTTCCGCTGCGAGTACCGCCTGATCGCTGCCGACGGGCGAACCGTCTGGGTGCTCGACGAGACGGTTGCCGTGCGCGACGACGAGTATCGGCCGATCTTCCTGCAGGGCTTCCTCGTCGATGTCACCGACCGTCGGGCGTCGGACGAAGCGCTGCGCGAGAGCGAAGAGCTCCACCGCCTCGTTGTCGAGGGCTCACGCGACCTGATCACGCTCCTCGATCCGACAGGCCGGGTGCGCTACGCCTCGCCCGCGGTACAGGCGATTCTCGGCTGGCAGCCCGACGAGGTGCACGGGCGCGAGTGGACGGACGACGTGCACCCCGACGATGTCGACGCGGTGAGGACGTACTTCAAGAGCCGCGAGGCAGGCGGCGACGCGCCGCCACTCGGCGTTCGCGTCCAGCACAAGAGCGGCTCGTGGATCGCGCTCGAAGGCTCGTTGTCGCCGACGCGGGCGCCGGACGGAGCCATCACCGGTTTCGTCGGCGTCTCTAGGCCACTGCTTCGGGCCGTGCTGCGGCCTGTCGCCAGCTAGACCAGCCGCCTTCGAACGAACGAACCTCGCCATCCGCGACCTCGAGGATGCGGTCTGCGATGCGATCGAGAAAGTACCGGTCATGCGACACGAAGATCGCGGTGCCTTCGAAGGTCTCGAGCGCGCCTTCGAGCATCTCGACCGATTCGATGTCGAGATGGTTCGTCGGTTCGTCGAGCAGCAGGCAATTCGCGCCCTCGAGCATCAGCACGAGCAGCTGCAGGCGCGTCCACTCCCCACCCGACAGTGAGTCGAGAGGCCGCCGCACCTGCTCGTAGTTGAAGAGGAACTTCATCAGCCGCGACACGGCCTCGCCCTCCGAGATGGGGGCCGCGCGACGCACGAGCTCGAGCGGCGTCGCCTTGGGATCGTCGGGACGACGATCTTGCGCGAGCCGTCCAAAGCGGATCGACGGTCCCGCCTTACGCTCGCCTTCCGTCGGATCGAGATCGCCGGCGAGCACCCGGAGCAGCACCGACTTGCCCGCGCCGTTGTCGCCGACCACGCCAACACGCTCGCCCCGCAGCACGGTCAGGTCGACGCCCGCGAGGATCGCGTTGTCGCCGAGCTCGACACCCACGGAAGCCAGCTCGACGACGCGCTCGCCGCCGCGCGCGTGTGGCCGCAGCTCGAGTGCGATCTTTCGCCGTTCGAGCACGGGACGATCGATCTTGTCCATGCGGTCGATCTGACGCTGCTTGTTGCGCGCTTGCTTGATGTGTCGTTCGTCGACGACGCGGCTCGCCCAGTCCTTGAAGCGGCGGATCGCCTCTTCGAGCCGCGCGATCTCTTTCTGCTGGGTCACATACATCTGCTGTTGACGCTGCAGCTCGAGCTCGCGCGCGACCGTGTACGCGGAGTAGTTTCCCGGCCACATGCGCACCTTGCCGCCCAGCAACTCCGCGATCTCCGACACGGTCTCGTCGAGGAGGTAGCGGTCATGCGAGACGGCGACGACGGCGCCGTCGAACGAGCGCATCAGCAGCTCCATCCGCTCGCGCGCCTCGACGTCGAGGTGCGCCTCCGGCTCGTCGAGCAGCAGCACGTCCGGGTCGCGCAAGAGGCACGCGGCGAGCCCGACCAGCTTGCGCTGACCGCCCGAGAGCACGCGCGTCGACTTGCCGAGGTCGTCGTCTTCGAGGCCGACGTCGACGAGCAGCGCGCGGGCGCGGCCCTCGAAGCCTGGGCCTCCGGCGGCGGTCCAGCGCTCGAGCAGTTCCTCCTGCCGGTTGAGGAGCTTGGTCAGCCGGTCGAGATCGCCACCAGTCTCGCCGAGCGCGCGTTCGACAGTTGCGAGCTCGTGCTCGAGCTCGTCGAGGTCGGGCCGTGCCGCCCGCAGCGTCTCGAGCGCGTGCCGCGCGTCACCTTCGAGCTGCTGCGGCAGAAACGCGACGGCGAGCCCGCGCCGCTGCGTGACCTCGCCGACGTCGGCGACCTCTTCGCCGGCGAGGATCCGGAGCAGCGTCGACTTCCCACCGCCGTTCGGGCCGATCACCCCGAGGCGGACGCCTGGCTCGATGTCGAGATCGAGCCCGTCGAGGATCAGCCGCGAACCGAAGCTCTTAGCGAGACCACGTGCCTGCAGGAGGGACATGCGCTCACCGTAACGGTGGCCAAGCGCGCTGTCGTCGTACGCGAGGACGATTTAGGAGCGAAGCACGAAGTACTGCTTCGCCGACTGCGCGAGCACCGTCGTGCCGTTGGACGCGTAGAGCGTGAGCCGCACGAAGTAGGTGCCCGACGTCTGACCTGCGGTCCGCAGGTTGTAGATGAACTGGTTGTCGGACGAGCCGGTCCAGCGGAATGCATCGCCGTCGTCTGCAGGCGACGTGATCAGTGTCGCCGTGTCGCTCGAATTGGTCGTCCCGTCCGCCTTCCCGAAGCTGATCCTCGCCACCGATCCAGCGGGCGGCGTCGTCATCAGGATCGTCTTCGCGAGGTCGAGGTAGAGGCGGAACTTGACCGGAACCGTGCTCTTGATCTTGAAGACCTGCAGGTCGGTGGCCGTCGAGAGGCCCTGGTCGCCGCTCGGTGCGGTGACCGGCGGCAGGACGTTGCCGCTCACGAACCCGACGAAGTAGGTCAACGTGCTCGTGCGCGTGCGTCCGGCGTTATCCGTCGCCGTCGCCGTCAGCGTGTGCGAGCCGAAGGCGTTGCTGTAGCCGGTGACGAGACAGCTCTGCAGTCCCGAGACGGCGTCGCTCGACGTGCACGCGATCGCGCTCTGCGCGGGCACGTTCAGCGGATAGGTCTGGGCCAGGATGCCGGAGATCGTGGGCACGGTGGGATCGGAGAGATCGACCCTGAGACCGCTCACCGAATCATGGCCGGCGTTGCCCGCGTTGTCAGTCGCGCTCGCCGCGAAAGACTGCGCAGTCGGCAACTCGCCCAGCGTCACGTGGTCGGTTGTGGTGCTACGACCGTCGATCGCGCATCCGCCCGCTCCGATGCCCGATACGTCGTCTGCACAAGTGAATGACACCGTCGGCGCGCTCCGGTACCAGCCGCCCGCGCCATCCGGTGCCGCGGGCCTCACGGTGTGCGTGATCACCGGCCCGCGTGCGTCGACCAGGAAGACGCCCACCGCCTCGGAGCCGTCGGAACCGCGCGCATCGACAATGTGGCTGCCGTCGCCGCTCAACGGAATAGCACCGGCCGCCGGGGCGAACGGGCCGCCGTCGACGCTGACGGAAACGGAATTCGTCGCGTTGCCGCTCGTGGCAGCCGTCACCGAGAGCGGACCTGTGTACCAGGAGCCCGTATCGGGCGCGCGGCTCGGCGTCAGCGTGATCGGCCCACTCGGCGCCGGCAGCGGTTGCGCGTCGAAATAGCGGCCCTTGTTCGAGCTGAACCCGCAGTTGCCGGCGACGTCGCAGGCCTCGACGAAGTACTGGACCTGCGCCCCGCTGAAGGTGGCGCCGCCCGACCACGCGCCGGTAACGGCGTCGCGCTGCAGGCTCAGGGCGCGCCACGTGCCGGTGTTGTCGACGTCGTAGACCACCTGCGCGAGCGCCACCGTGCCGTCGGCACCTGTTTCCGTCAGGTCACTGAAGCGGCCGGAGAAGGTCACCGTCCCCCCGGAGAGGAATGCGTCGATCGAATCGACCGTCGGCGGAGCGAAGTCGCTGCTCGAGGAATACGTGACGCGTCCCGCGATGTGCGTCCACTGTCGTTCGACACCCGCGTGCGTCGAGTCGTCGGTGAAGAATTGGCCTGTCGTGAGGTTCAGGTTCTGACGCAGCCCGTTCGCGTCGTTCAACGACACCAGCGTCGGCACCTTCGTCGGCCACGCCTGATCGCCGAACTGCGGCTCCGGCTCGTTCGCCGACAGGTCAAGTGTCGGACGCACGTTGTCCGGGTTGAACGGCGTGAGGTCACTGCTCGTCAAGCCGTCAAGGAGAACGCCATGCGCAGTGGCGCCGGCACGCGAGGCCGGTAGCGTCACGAACGGCTGCAACGGGCGGTAGTTCGGCGCCTGCACCTGGCCGGCGTTCGTGAGGTACTGGCCGTGTGCGCCCGACCGCGACGTGAAGGCCGGGACGACGTCGAAGGCCGCCACTTGCGCGCCCGTCGCGGGCAGCGCCGTGAGCGATCCCTGACTCGGGCTCGTCGAGTTTGAGGCGCCGCGCACCGGGTCCGGCGACGTGGCGGGCGGAGGTGCAACCGGAGCGCCGACGGGCGGCGGCGCGACGCCGACGCCGTACATCGGCAGGCCGTACAACTCCGCCTCCGACAGCGTTTTCTCGTCGTACGAACTGAATGCGGTCCGTCCCAGGTAGTAGGCCTGCTTCGCGTTAGCAAGCGCCTGACCGATCGAGACGGAACCGTCGAGGTTGCCTGCGAACCCGGCCATCAGCTCCTCGGAGAACGCGACGCTATCCGTGTTGCCGAGTCCGAACCCGGTGTTGCCGACGAACGACGTCCCGGTGCCGGCGAAGTACTCCGACCAGTCGAGCGCATCGGGTGATGTGGCGCCGACGATCGCATCGGTGGTCTGGAAGCCCGCGTGACAGCCCATGGTGAAGAAGATCCCGCCCGAGAGCGCGAAGTCGCCGTTCAGGTTGGCGGTGGTGATCAGGCTCGAGCGGTCGCCGTTGGCCGCCAGCGCCTGATGGTTGTCGTAGTGGCCGTTCCAGTCGTTGATCGCGGCGGGGCCACCGGAGGGGAACGCAGCCGCGAACAGGTCGTTCTTCGACCACGTGTCGTTGATCAATGTGCGAGCCGGGCTTGCGCCGAGGAAGGCGTTGAGCCGCGATTGCACGAGCGTGCTGCCGTCGCTGACGAAGTCGTAACCCGAGACGAACGCCGACGAGCGCGCGAGCGTCCCATTCGACGTCTCGAAGCGCGTGACGGCGGAGGCGATCTGCGACGGCTTCTCGACGAGGCGGCCACCGATCAGGTCAGGCACGAACAGCTGGCGTCCGCTCGCGGGGATGGGGCGCGTGTCGAGGTACGGGTTGTCAGTGAGCAGGTCGCCACTCGCAAGCGCGCCGTAGTACTCGTTGCGTGCGAAGGAGCTCGCAAATCCGCTCTCATTCGCGATGCGCGAGAGGTCGGGGATCCGGAAGAACGGGATCTGGTCGTCGCCGCCTGCGAACACGACGTACTTGAGGCTCGGACGCGCGGCCTTCACCTGCGCGATCTCGTCGGCGATAGCGTTGGCGACGCTGTTCGCCGCATTCACGTTGCAGGGGTTCTGGTCCCACGCGTCGTACTGCGACTGCGCGAGGGCTTCGACCGGAATAACCGCGCCGCTAACGCCGAGGCTGCGGTCACCCACGAGGTGCGTGAGCGCCGCCACGACGGTCGACTCAGCCGTCGAACCGTACGTGTCGCCGATGCGCTTCTCGTTGACGAGCACGAGCGTGTTCAGATCGTTCGGCAGAGCGGGCAGCGCGCCCGGTGTTCCCGCACCTGCGTTGGCGAAGCTGCGCGGTGTGCACATCAGGCTGGGCGACGCCTGTGTCGTCACGCGCAGGGTGTACGGCTTCGAGTTGGCCGCGCCGTTGTAGCCGAACACTGCGATCAGCGCATAGCCTGCGCCGCCCGGAGAGACCATCCCGACGTCCTCGTCGTCGGTCCCACGGTTCGCCGAGGCTTGCACGAGCGGGATGCCGGGATCGGGGACGTCCTGGAGCGCCGTCGGGGCCAGCTGCGCATTCGCTCCACCCTGTGTGTTGATCGACTCGTCGGGAATCGTGGCGTCCTGGAGCGGCGCGCCCGTCGAGCCGCCGGTCCGCACCGACGTCGTCTGGCTGGAGTACAGCGCGAGGTCGTAGTCGGCGGGGAGATTCGTGAGGTGCACGAGCAGGCGCGTGCCTGCCGGCGGCAGCGGGATCTTGTAGTAGTCGACGTCCCCGCGACTTGCAATGGCCGACTGTTGTACGCCGGTGTCAGGGGTGATCGTCGGGAGGCCTTCGGCCGAGGCGTTGTCATTCGGCTCGAAGCTGTCGCGCACGTCGAACGAGGCGGAGCTCGTGTTCGTCGTTCCGCCTGAAGTGACCGTCTCGGTCGCCTGCGCCGGCCCGACGTCCGTTCCCGAGAACGCCGAAAAGTGGAGCGCGTAGGTGTTGCCGAGCGACAGCGACGGCAAGCTCCAGGTTGCGACGTTGCCGCTTGTAATCGGATCGCCCGGTGGCGCCGGCGCCGGCCCACTCGTGGTCAGGGTCGCCGTGCCGGGCACGACATCGAATCCCGACGGCAGCTTCACCTTCACCGTCACCGGGCCGGCGCCGACAGGCGTGAATGCGGCGTTGACATTGAGCCGCGGACGCCGGTTGTCGAACACCGAGAGCAACCGGGGGCTCAGTGTCTCCCAAGCGACGTCGGCGCGATTGACGAGCAGGCCGATCAGGTCACCAAGCGTGGCGTTCGTGCCGACGAGGCTCTGCTCGAGGTCGCCGATCGTCAGGTTGCCGTAGAAGTGAAGATCGCCGAGCGTCAACGACCCGAGAGCAGCGGCGCCGAGATCAGTGAGGAGTGCGGTGTCCTTGATCGCGCCGGCGCCTGCTGCATCGGCAAGCGTTCCGCCGGCGCAGTCGACGGCGGCGCAGCTCGTGATCACGTGGTCACGGAACCCGAGATCGGCAATCCTGATCGCGCGGAACGGAGACGCCGAGCCACCAGGCCCGTGGGCGGCGAGGATGCTCGAGAGCGACAACCCGTTGATCGGTGTCCCGGCGAGCGTGAGGCCGTTGATCGGGAGGCCGTTGATCGGCGACGCGGAAACGTCGAGGCCGTTGATCGGGAGACCGTTGATCGGCAAGCCGTTGATCGGAAGGCCGTTGATCGGAAGACCGTTGATCGGCAAGCCATTGATCGGTGCGCCGGCGAGCCCGAGTGCGAAGAGGCTCTGGTTGCCGATCGCGGCGACTGTGCAGCGCGTTGCCGCGTCGGTCGTGACCACGCTCATGCACCAGGCCCGCAAAGAGGCGAGCGCGTCTGCCGGGAGCCCGAGACCGTTGATCGGCGTCGAGCCGAGCGCGAGCGCGCCGATCGTCATCTGCCCGAGAGTGCTGTTCGAGAGATCGAGCTGCCCGAGCGTCAAGTTCGCGATCGCGGGCGGCGGAGTGGGCAGCGCGAGGACCTGTTGCAACGTGACCGTCTGTAGGGGGAGGCCCGCCAGCGATGTGCCGGCAAGCGCCGCCGCCCAACCGCCGGGCGTCGTCAGCGGAAGCCCGTTGATCGGCAAGCCGTTGATCGGAAGCCCGTTGATCGGGAGTCCGTTGATCGGAAGCCCATTGATCGGCAGCCCGTTGATCGGCAGGCCGTTGATCGGGAGGCCGTTGATCGGAAGCCCGTTGATCGGAAGCCCATTGATCGGGAGGCCGTTGATTGGCAAGCCGTTGATTGGCAAGCCGTTGATCGGCGCGGGCGTGATGCCCGCGGGCGCCGGCTCGAACGCACGCAGCGGGATGCCCGCGATCGGGATATCCGACCCGGACATGCCGACGGAGGCGTCCGTGGAGAGCGTCGCCGCGGCGCCGGCGGAGGACAGCGCGACGGCGTACAGCGCCGCGTTGTCGCACCGGAAGGCACTGCAGTTGTCGAGTGACTCGACCCACTGGACGTGCAGCGTCTGACCGGGTGACGCCGATGCATAGCGGATCGAGTACACGCCGCTGCGCGTGTCGGTCGCGAGCGGCAGCGTGTCGACATAGGGGGCGGCCGAGCCGTCGCTCAAGGATGCGGTCAGTTGTCCATCCGCTCTGTTCGTCGTCACGTAGATCGTCAGAGTGCGCGAGCTCGTATCCGCAGGAACGTCGAACGAGAACCCTTTCCCGAGGGTCGAGACACCGACCTGGCTGCCGTTGTGCTGGAGGCCGCCCCCGGCACTGACCGCCTCGGGCTGACTTCCGCCGTCGCTCCAGCTGAAAACGAACGGCTCGCTCAGATCGCCGAGGCCGCGTAACGGTGCGCTCGGCGCTCCGTCGATGTTCGTCAGACTGCTGATCGCAGTTCCGCCGGCCTTGCGAACATCAGGCGCGAGCGACGTGCTGGAGCCCCCGCTGCCATAACCCCAGATCGCCCAGTCCTCGTTCCCCGCGGCGGTCAGGTCGACGGCGCGCGGCGCGCCGACCGGGTCGGGGCTCGCGACGACCGAGCCGGAAAGACTGCCGGTCGTGTTGTGGACCGACACGCCGTTCCCGACCGTCGTCGTGTTGCCCGCCGCGTCGGTCGCCGTCGCGTAAATGGTGGAACCGAGCGGAACGGTATTCGGAACAGTGGTCGAGTCGAACGTCGCCGTGTACGGCGCCTCGGTGTCGGTGCCCAGGTCGTAGTAGGTCGGCGGGTCGTAGTACTGGAAGTGGACGCTCGTGACCCCGACGTTGTCCGATGCGTCGGCGGCGACCGCGACGGAGGTGCCGCTGAGGACGGAGCCGGCGACCGGTTGCGTGACAGTCACCGTGGGCGGCGTGACGTCCCCCGCCGCAAGGAGGAGATCGCCCCACGTCACGCTCGGATCGAAGGTGTTCGGCCCTGGCGCGTCATAGAAGCCGATCGTCGGCTCGTACTGGAAGTCGACGCCGAGCGTCTGCCCCACCGACGCGCAGATGTCGTGCGCCGTATCCGCCGTGCAAAGCGGATGCCTGATCTCGAACGTGACGGCACCGGGAGTGCCGTTCCCAGCTGACACGGTGTCATTCGTCCCGCCACCGACGAGGTCGTTGTAGTGACTCGCACCGCCGGACCCGGTCGGGTCGTAGAAGAAGTCCTGAGGCAGCGGGGCGATCCAGACGTCGTCGCCCCGGGCCTTGATGCCGTCGTGGTTGTTGTCGAAGAAGACCGAGATCGACGGCGATGTCCCGGGGCTCAGGTCCTGCACCGTGACGCCGACGTAGAGATCGGTAGCGGTGTGCTCGAACCGAACCTTGGCTGGGATCGAGCCGAACGTGAGGTTGTAGGCGGTCGCGTCGGCCCACTCCGCAGGTGTCAGCGTGCCGTCGATCGTCGGCGGGGTCACGGTCGCGCCGGCCTGGTAGGCAGGCCCGCCGCTTCCCCAGGCGAGACCAGGCAGCATCAGGGCAGTGAGCAGTGCGGCAGTGAACAGTGCGGCAGCGAGCGCCGCCCGCCGCAGGCGCAGCCTCCTCACCCTGCGCGCCGACACGTCGGCGCGCTCAACCACGATTGATCCCTTGCCGCAGCTAGCGCCACTCTCCACCCCTTGCTCTCCCCTGTTTCCGTCCGACTGACCATACGCCCTTCTACGCGTTTTTCAACACAAACTCTTGTGACTTTCGACTAATGTCGTTTGCGAGGCAACGAGTTGACCGGCGAAGACACGACGACGGCGGCCGGGGCAATCTTCCGTCCCTACCTACCGCGCCTCGCCACCGACTGGGAGCAAACAGCCGGCGCCGCCGCTGCACGGGTCCTCGACGGCTCGCTGCTCGGGCTTGACATCACCGGCTTCACGGCGCTCTCTGAACGGCTCGGTGCGAAGGGCAAGCTCGGCGCCGAGGAGCTGATCACACTGATCAGTCGGACGTATTCCGACCTGATCGACACGGCTACGCGCTACGGCGGCGATGTCTTGAAGTTCCGCGGTGACGCGCTCCTGCTCTTTTTCGACGGAGCCGACCACGAACTGCGGACCGCTACGGCGGCTGCAGCGATGCAGCAACGCATCGAGGAAGCGGCCAGCTTCGAATCGACAGTCGGCGCGGTGCGCCTTGCGATGGCGGCAGGTGCAGTCTCGGGCGACTGTCACTTCTTCCTCGTCGGCGCGAGGCACCGTGAGCTCGTCGTGTGCGGGCCGTCCGCCTCTGCGACGCTCGAGCTCGAGGATGCCGCCGGCGCCGGTGAGATCCTCGTGTCGCAGCGCACGGCGGAGGCACTGCCGCCAGGCTTCGTCGCCGGAGAGCGCGACGGCGCGTTCCTCTTGCGCCGCGACGCATTCGACGAAGACCTTCCGCCCCGGCCGGAGAGCGCCGTCTTCCCCGGCGCCATCGACCACCTGATTCCGCCGCCGCTTCGCCGCCCCATCGAGATGAACGCGGTCGAGGCGGAGCACCGCCATGCGACCGCAGGATTTATCAAGTTCAGCGGCACCGACGAGCTTGTCGGCGACCTCACCGCAGCGACGACCTCGCTGCAGCAACTCGCGGAGGTGACGTCGTCGCTGACCTCCGAGCTCGACGTCACGTGGCTCGAGTCCGACATCGATCGTGACGGCGGCAAGCTCTACCTGGTCGCGGGCGCACCGTCGAGCCCCGGTGGCGATGAGGAGCGGATGCTGCGAGCCGTGCGCGGCATCGTCGAGGCGGGTGTCGGGCCGCCCATCTCGGTCGGCGTGAACCGCGGTCCCGTGTTCGCCGGGGCGATCGGGTCGCGTGACCGTCGCACATACGCCGTCATGGGCGACACCGTCAACCTGGCCGCCCGGCTTGCGGCCCGTGCTGCAAAGGGTGAGATCCTCGCGACCGGCGACGTGCTGCAACGCTCGCGCGCGCGGTTCGACGCACAGCCGCGGCAGTTCTTGATGAAGGGCAAGGAGAAGCCCGTCACCGGTCACTCCGTCGGGCGACTGCTGGAGGTGACCGCCGCGACCGAGCGCGAGCGTCTCGGCCTCGTCGACCGCCAGACGGAGCTGCCGCAGCTGATCGCCGCGATCGACGCAGCGCGGGCACGCCAGAGCCGCGCCATCGAGCTCGTCGGCGAGCCGGGGATCGGCAAGTCGCGACTCATCGAAGAGCTCCAGACGCTTGCGGTCGGCTTCCAGCAGCTCGAGGTTCGGTGCGAGCAATACGCGGCGTCAACGCCGTTCTATCCATTGCGCGCGATGCTCCGGCCACTCGTCGGGATCCTTCCGGACGAGACACCGGAGGTCGCCGGGCAGAAGCTCGCCGGGTTCGTCTCGTCGGTGATGCCCGATCTCGCGCCCTGGTTGCCGTTGATCGCGCTCCCGTTCGATGCCGACGCGCAGGCGACGACCGAAGTGGACGAGATCGATCCTGCGTTCCGCCGCGACAAGCTGCACGACGTGCTCGAGCAGATGCTGATGCGACTGTTGCTGATGCCGACCACGCTTCTCGTCGAGGATGCGCACTGGCTGGACGATGCCTCGCAGCTCCTGATCCGCCGTCTCGCCCAGCCCGCAGCGCGACCGTGGCTGTTGTGTGTCACCCGGAGGCCGGGCGGCCCGGCGATCGCCGGCGACGGCGCCATGCTGCTCGAGCTTCAGCCGCTGCCGGACGACGACTCCCGGTCGCTCGCCCTCGCCGCCGCGGGCGATCAGGCGCTTTCCGAGAAAGAGCTCGCCGAGCTGACAGCACGCGCGGGAGGGAACCCTCTGTTCATGCGCGAGTTGGTTGCGTCACCTCTCGGCGACGACTCCGTGCCGGAGACGATCGAGACGCTGTTGACCGCACGCATCGACACTCTCGCGCCTGACGACCGTCTCCTTCTTCGTCACGCGGCAGTGATCGGGCGCACGTTCGATCTCGATCTGCTGGCGGCGATCTTGCCGGAGGAAGGGAGCGCTGACCCGGAGCGGTGGCGGAGACTCGCAGACTTCGTCGACTGGCAAGGCGAAGGGACGCTGCGCTTCAATCACGACCTCCTCCGGTCAGCCGCCTACGAGGGGCTCTCGTTCGCGGTGCGCCGCGAGATCCACGGCCGCGTGGGCGAAGCGGTGGAGAACCGCGCCGGCGACGCGGAAGATCTGGCGGCACTGCTCTCTCTGCACTTCTTCGAAGCCGGCGTGTTCGACAAGGCCTGGGGCTACTCCGTCGCGGCGGGAGACGCCGCTCGAGCGAAGCACGCGAACATCGATGCCGCGACGTTCTACGAGCGGGCGATCGCCGCTGCGGCGGAGCTCACGACGGATCCCGTCGCCATCGCTGATGTCAGCGAGTCGTTGGGAGACGTTCGCGAGCTTGCCGCGCGGTACGACGAAGCGGACGCCGCCTACCTCCAGAGCCTCGAGCTCGTCCCGTCAGCGCGCCTCGCGCGCAAGCGCGCGATTGTCGGCGAGCGGCGCGGGCGATACGACGACGCGCTCACACTGATTGACGAGGCATATGCGTCAACCGGACTGCAGGCGAGCGAACGGGTCGCGCTCGAACTGCAGCGGGCGATCCTGCTCTACCGGCAGGGAAAGATCGATGAATGCGCGACGTGGGCGGAGCGCGCCGCCGAAGGCGCCGCGTCGGCAAGCGACCAGAGCGCGCTGGCCGACGCCTATTACATCCGCGCCGCAGCAGAAGGTGATCGTGGCGGCCCCGCGCGGGAGTACCTCGACCGCGCGCTGCCGATTTTCGAGGAGCTCGGCCTGTTGCACCGCCAGGCGACCGTGCTGAACAACCTGGGCGTGCGCGCCTACTACGAGGGCGCCTGGGATGAAGCAGCCGAGCATTACCGCCGCGCAGACGAGGCGGCGCTGCGGGCAGGAGATGTCCTGACCGGCGCGCACGCGACGAACAACCGGGCAGAGATCCTGCTCGACCAGGGACACCTTGCGGAGGCCGCCGAAGATTTCGACTCGGCGCTACGTACGTACCGGGCCGCGAAGTTCACCATCGGCGAAGCGCTCGTCGGCGTGAACCTCGGCCGGCTGGCCGCCACCGAAGGGCGCTTCGGCGAAGCGCACGACCACTTCGCAAACGCGGCGCGCCGCTTCACCGAGCTTGGCTCACGATCGATGTCACTCGAGTCGGACGCGCGACGCGCGGAGGCGTTCGTGCTCGAGGGGCGACATGTCGAGGCGACGGAACTCGCTGCCGCGACGCTCGCGGGAATGACGGAAACAGGCGAAATCGGAACGCGCACCGCGCTGCTCGAACGGTTGCTCGGGCTGTCAACCGTGCAGAGCCGCGACCCGGACGCAGCGCGCCCGCACTTCGAGGAGAGCCTCCGCGTCGCGCGCGAGCTCGGCGCCCAGTACGAGATCGCCCGAACGCTGCGCGCACGCGCGGATACGGGCTTGGCCGCGGACGAGGATGCCCAAGCGATCTTCGACCGCCTCGGAGTCGTGCATCTGCCCGCTGTCCCCGTCCCCTAGAGGGGCCAGCGGAACGCGAGCTCGCCGAGCCGGCGATAGCCGGCGAGCGACGGATGGTCGCCGTCGTCGTGCGTCCACTCAGCGCGCATGCGGCCGGGGCGCTCCGGGTCCTCGAGCGTGTCGTGGAAGGGCAGCAGCGGTATGCCGAGACCACGGATGTACTCGTTCAACTCACGGATCGCGGCCGCCCTGGCGGGCCAGCCGTTGTTCCACGGCAGCACGTCGCATACCGCGACCCGCAAGTCGAGGGCGAGAGCGCGCTCGACGAGCGCGGCGAGATTGTGCGCCGCAGCGTCGATCGAACGGCCCTGTGCGATGTCGTTGATCCCGCCCTGGACGACGAGCATGTCGGCACCCGCGATGGCTTCATCGAACCGCGCCGCGATCTCGTCGGTGCGCTCACCCCAGATGCCGAAGTTGCGCAACTCGAGCTCGGGATGGAGCAACCCGGCCCAGTGCTCCCACTGGCCCTCGGGATTCCCGGACCGGTCACGCGAGCTCCAAAATGGCGAGCCTTCGGTGATCGAGTCACCGAGACAGGCGACGACGGTCATCACGGCAGCGTAATCGGCGCGCGTGCGCTAACGGAGCGAAAGCGGGGCGCACGACTGTGCGCTCTTGTTTCCGGCGCGATCGACTGCCGTGACGCAGAACCAGTAGTTCCCCTTCTCAGCGTGCGCCGGAACATGCCACCCGACGTAGTAGACGCTGCCGGAGGCAACCGGGCCGTAGCCCGTGCTGGCAGTGCCGACGACCGTCGAGCCGCGCTTCACTGATGTGACCGCCTTCGCGACGCCCTGGTCGTCGTAGATCTTGAAGCGAAGCTTCGCTGTCGTGCCGCGTGTGGCCGGCGTGTAGAGCGCCTCTGCCGTCGGCTTCTTCTTGTCTTGTTTCTTCGTCGGCGTACCGTCGCCGTTGAGACCAACCGGCGACTTGTCGGCACCGGGCGTCCCATTTGCCGCCGTGTTCAGCGAGAGCGAAAGCGTGTTGTCCGCGGCGTTGAGCTCACCCTGGCTCGCGGATGCCGTTCCGGAGAAGGTCTGTCCGGTCGTTGAAATGACTTTCGCCGTGATCTGCAACGTGGCCGTCGTGACGTCGCTCGACAACCAGTCCAGGAAGCAGCTGAGCTGGCTCGAGCTCACCACTACGCAACCACTGCCGCGGTCGCTCGTCGAGGTCACGAACTGCAGGCCGCTTCCCAGTGCGACGGTCAGGTAGAGCTGCTGGGCGGGCTTCA
>JAYUEQ010000190.1:0-8219 GCA_043739205.1 Thermoleophilia bacterium | reverse complement strand
TGATCCTCGAGCTCGTCGGCGGCGACAACCTGCGCAAGAACCTCGAGCGGCTGAACCTCAAGGGACGCATCGCGCTGATCGGCCACGGCGGGGGCTCTGTTGCGGAGGTCGACTTCAACTACCTGCTGCGCGCCCGCGGGCGCATCCACGGCTCGACGCTGCGCTCGCGCACGCGCGCCGAGAAGGCCGACGTGATCCGCCGCCTGCGCGCCGACGTGCTGCCACTGCTCGCAGAGGGGCGGATCGACGTGCCGGTGCACGCCACCTACCCGCTCGAGCGGGCACAGGAGGCCTACGACGCGTTCGCCGCAGGCGGCAAGTTCGGGAAGATCGTCCTCGTCCCTTGAGCCCGCGGTACCCTTCCGCCCGGAAACCGAAGAATTGAGGAGCTGACATGGAAGTCGACGTCGCCGTTCTGGGCGGAGGTCCCGGGGGCTACACCGCAGCGATCCGCGCAGCCCAGCTGGGTGCGAAGGTCGCATGCATCGAGAAGGAGCCCGAGTTGGGTGGCACGTGCCTGCGCGTCGGGTGCATCCCGACGAAGGCCTGGGTGCAGACCGCGCACTTTCTGCACCAGGGGAACGACACGTTCGCGAAGCTCGGCGTGAAGGTCGACGGCGCGACGCTCGACTTCGCCGCCGCGAACGAGTGGAAGGCGGGTGTTGTCAAGCAGATGACCGGCGGTGTCGCGGGCCTGCTCAAGGCGAGCGGCGTCGAGTGGGTGAAGGGCTACGGCACGTTCAAGGACGCGAACACGATCGTCGTCGAAGGCGGTGAGAACGTCAGCTTCAAGCAGGCGATCATCGCGACCGGCTCGTTCCCGATGCGCCCGCCGATCCCGGGGCTCGAATCAGATCTTTGTGTGGACTCCACGGGATTGCTCGCGCAGACCGAGGTGCCGAAACGCCTGGTGATTCTCGGCGGCGGCATCATCGGCTCCGAGTTCGCATCGATCTTCAACCGCTTCGGCTCCGAGGTGACGATCGTCGAGATGCTCGACACATTGATTCCGCAGGAGGACGCAGACGCGGCGAAGGAGCTCGCGAAGGCCTTCGGCAAGCGCGGGATCACGCTGCAGCTCGGCAAGCAGTGCACGAAGGTCGAGCAGAAGGGCAACTCGCTCACCGTGCACTTTGGCGACGGCGAGACCGTCGACTGCGACTTGATGCTCGTCTCCGTAGGTCGCGCGCCGTTCGTCGAGGGCCTCGGCCTCGAGGCGGCGGGCGTGCAGTTCGACAAGCGCAAGGGCATCTCGGCCGACGAGCACCGCCGCACGTCGGTGCCGCACATCTACGCGGTCGGCGATTGCGCCGGCTACTGGCAGCTCGCGCACACGGCGTTCCGCGAGGGCGAGGTCGCCGCGGAGAACGCGCTCGGCCACGACAACATCGTCGAGGGTGCGGTGCCGCGTCCGATCTACACCGACCCGGAGATCGCTGGCGTCGGCCTGACCGAGGCGCAGGCGCGCGAGCAGTACGGCGACGACGTCGCGGTCGGCACGTTCCCTTGGGTCGCGAACGCCCGCGCGGTGATGCAGGCGGAGACGACCGGCTGGGTCAAGTCGATCCACGAGACGAAGTACGGCGAGTTGCTCGGCCTGGTGATGGTCGGCCCGCACGTGACCGACATGATCGAGGTCGGCGTCGTCGCGCTCGACTCGGAGTCGACGGTCGAGACGATCGCCGACGGGATGACCCCGCACCCGACGCTCAGCGAGGCGATCAAGGAAGCGGGTCTCGCAGCCCTCGGCCGCGCGATCCACATTCCGAACCGCAAGAAAGCAGCGGCGAAGGCCTAACTCATGCAGCGCGCGGCTCGGCGGCGCGCGCGGTGACCGGTTCCTCGGCCACCGCGTGCACGCCGGGCAGGAACGCGACCACGAGGTTCGTCACCGCCGTGACCCCGGCCGCCGTGAGCAGCGTCCACTCGTAGCCGAGCTGGCGTGCGAGCAGCGGGAACACGACGAACCCGAGCGGCATGAAGACGAACGACACGAGGATGTCGTAGGAGCGCACACGCGCGTAGATGCCTTCCGGGATGTCGCGCTGCAGCATCGTCTCCCACCATGTGTTGCAGAGTGCGACGGAGCCGAGGCCGAGGGTCCACGACACCGCGATCGCGAACACGGGCAGCGGCCCGGCGAGCGCCGCGATCGGGACGGCGATCAGTGTGCACGCGAAGAAACCTGCGCTCAGCGGATGTGAGGGGCGGAAGCGCACCGACGAGAGCCCGCCGAGGATCCCGCCGACGGCGCCGCACGCCATCACGATTCCCCAGTCGCTCGCGCCGTCGAAGTGGTCGAGAAAGATCTTAGGCCCGAGCACGATGAACGCCGCGAAGCAGAAGTTCGAGATCGCGAAGCCGATGATCGGCGCGCGAACCCACGGACGTGACGTCACCTCACGGAACCCGTCGCGCAGCTGCTGGACGAAACGGCTCGGCTCGGGACGCTCGTGTGTGCGCACCTTCAGCTGCAGCAGGAAGAACGCACTTGCGACGAAGCTCCCCGAGTCGATCGCGAAGACCCAGCCCGCACCGGCGAGCGCCACAAGCCCACCAGACACCGCCGGGCCGAAGATGTTGAGCGCGTTGCGCGAGATCCCGAGCAGCGCGTTCGCCGACTGCAGGTTCGCGCGACTGACGGTCTGCGGCACGAGCCCGTCGGAGGCGGGCCCGAAGAACGCCGAGGCGGCTCCGAAGATCGCGCCCGTGATGAAGAACAGCGGCAGCGTCATGTGGTGCGTGAAGAGCAACGCGGCGGTCGTCGCCTCGACGACCGCGCGCACCGCGTCGCACCCGAGCATCACCGCCCGGCGCGGCAGGCGGTCGGCGACGACGCCGCCGACGAGGGTGAACGCGACCCGGGTGAGCGTGAACGCCGCCAGCACGCCGCCGAGGGCGGTGGCCGAGCGGTTGACGGAGAGGACGGCGAACGCGAGCGCAACCGGAACCAGCGCGTCGCCTGCGCCCGACGCGACCTGGCCGAGCCAGAGCAGCCGAAACTGGCGCTCCCGCAGCGGCTGGACAGCTCCCCCTAGCCCCACGGGCGCAACCTTAGCCCCTATCCAGGCGGGGAACCACTCTCCCGGTTGAAACGCCGAAAGTAAGCCTTCGGTAAAGCGGAATCGGCCGCGCAAGTTTTTGCCGCTGCCGGTGTCTTTATCGGTGGACGTGCCCTCGTCCCGCCGGGAACCTCGCCCGCCCGCAGGTTCCCGGCAACTCTCCCAAGGGCCTCCGCTCCGAGCCGCAGGGAGCGGAGGCCCTTCTTTTCGTTTGCGGTTCGTACAACCCGGGGTAGGGTGCTCTCGTGGGAGTTTTCAATCGCAGAAATGCCGCCGTCGGCTGGGTGACGTGGATGGTCGGGAAGCGTGTCCTGAAGAAGAAGGCCAAGGACGCGGTGCCGGCGATCGACCCGGAGACGAAGAAGCCGAACAAGAGCGCGATCGCGCTTCTCGTTGCCGGCGCCGCGGGCGCGCTGACGTTCTGGCGCAAGCGCTCCGGCGACGACCCGCCCGCTACGTAACGCAGAGCGGGTTCGCGGGGACGCCGCGGCACGGGTGCGGCATGGTCGGCTGAGACGGCGGCGCGGGCTGGCCGTGCTGGTGCCGGGCCATCGACTGCGACTGCATGTTCACGATGTCCGTGAGAATCTGAGTCGCCGCGTCGTGGTCGGGGTTCGGCGTCGTCGCGTTCGCACAGCTCCACGGCGTTAGGTCGGACGGGAGTGACGTCTTGTAGACGTTGCCCGTGAAGCAGTTGTTGACGGAGTTCTTCTCGCCGAAGATCCCGCCGGCCATTCCGATGTTCGCGTACTTGCCGTCTCGCACTGTGTTGTGCTCGAAGCGGTTGCCCTCCAACTGGAAGTAGATCGTCGCCGGCGTCGGCGGGAACGGCACGGGGTTCTCGATGGCGAGGAGCCCGAAGTTCGTGTTGCCGTAGATCGTGTTGTCGCGGAACAGGTCGCCGTAGGTGCCGATGGCGTAGAGGCCGACGCCCCAGCCCTCCTGGATCACGAGAGCGTTCGCAGGAGTGGTGAGATTGTTGTTGTCGTAGATGCGATTGCGCCGGAAGATCGTGCAGCGCGCGATCTGCGTTGAGGTGATCGACGGCGTCGGGGATGCATTCTTCACGGAGTCGCAGGTGCCGAGTTGCGGCGGAGGCGCGTCGTTCGGGAGCGAGTTCGGGCCGACGCCGATTCCGTTGTGCCGGAACACGGAGTCCTGGACGATCAGGTGCCCACCGGCGTTCGTGCCGGAGTAGCCCATCTGGTTGTTCTCGACGAGCGCGTGCGAGACCGAGCCGTAACAGTCGGGGCACGCGCCGACGTAGAGGCCGGAGTCGGAGAAGCCGGACGCGTAGACGTGATCCCACGCGCCGTGAACGGAGTTGGAGACGAAGATCCCGTAGCTGCCGCGAATGCCGGTGTCGTAGGCGGTGAGGTAGTTCCCGTACCAGCCGCTTGCGCCGACCTTGCCGCTCTCGTCGCCGCCGTTCCACCAGATCTCGTTGCCGTCTTCGTGTGCCTTCGCGTTGAGATCGAAGTTGCGCACGGTGAGGTTCTCGATCCAGACGTTGTCGGCCTTCGCGACTTCGATCCCGTTCACCCCGCGCCGGTGGCGTCCGTCGACGATTACGCGATTGCGGTCGAGCCCGCGCAGGTGCAGGTTCGGCGTCTTGATCACGACGCTTTCCGGGTACACGCCAGGCGCGACGAGGATCCAGTCGCACGGCTTCGCTCGGTCGACCGCCGCCTGGATCGTCGAGTAGTGGTGGTAGGACGCGGCGCTCTTGGTGACGACGAGCGTCGTGCACGCGACGCGGCTCGAGGCGGCGCCGGAGGTCAGCGCGAGCATTCCCGCGAGGAGCACGCCGACGAGGCTCAACTGTTTTGCCACCTCCCGAGTCTGTCACCTTGGAGCCGCCGACTGCTCGCTACCCTCCCGCCGATGGCAATCGGCGAGCACGAACAGGTCCTGGCGGAGCGGCTGAAGGCCGCGATCGAGCTGCTCGAGCAGATCGCCCGCGACCGCACGCTGCTGCAGGAGCTGAGCGTCGAGGAGCGCACGCGGCTGCTCTCCGCAGCGGGTGACGTGTTCGACCCCGACGTCGTTGCGCGCCGCCGCGCGGCCAAGGAGCTGCGCCGCCGCAAGAAGAACGCGAAGCTCGCCGAGGACGAGGCGACGCTTGCCGAGACCGGGATCCGCGTGCTGCGCTCGAAGCCGGTGTTCACGACGCCGAACTACGAGCTGCCCATCGAGGTGGACGAGGAGCGCGAGACGCTCGTCGACCAGCACTGCTACGTCTGCAAGCAGGAGTACTCGACGCTGCATCCCTTCTACGACCAGATGTGCAAGGAGTGCGGCGACTTCAACTTCGCGAAGCGTTCGGAGACCGCCGACCTGAGCGGGCGTGTAGCGCTGCTTACGGGCGGACGCGTGAAGATCGGTTACCAGGCAGGCATCAAGCTGCTCCGCGCCGGCGCGTCACTGATCGTCACGACGCGCTTCCCGCGCGACGCCGCGCAGCGCTATTCACAGGAGGCGGACTTCGCCGAGTGGGGCGAGCGCCTGGAGATCTTCGGGCTCGACTTGCGCCACACGCCGAGCGTCGAGGACTTCTGCCATCAGCTGTTGACGACGCGCGACCGGCTCGACTTCATCATCTCGAACGCGTGCCAGACGGTGCGCCGCCCGCCCGAGTTCTATCGCCACATGCTGGAGGCAGAGGCTGCACTCGACTCGTTGCCCGTGCACGTGAGCAACCTGCTGCCTGCGGCGGAGATGACGCAGATCCCGCTGCTCCCGGAGGACGCGCTCGTGCAGACCGGGCTCTTCCCGGAAGGCGTGCTCGACCAGGACCTGCAGCAGGTCGATCTCCGCGGCCGCAACTCGTGTCGGCTGCTGCTCGACGAGGTGTCCACCGTCGAGCTGCTCGAGACGCAACTCGTGAACGCGGTCGCGCCGTTCGTCTTGAACGCGCGCCTGAAGCCGCTGATGCTGGCGACACCGGAGCGCGACAAGCACATCGTCAACGTGTCGGCGGTCGAGGGCCAGTTCTACCGCAAGTTCAAAACGACACGGCATCCGCACACGAACATGGCGAAAGCCGCGCTGAACATGATGACGCGCACCTCTGCGGCTGACTACTTCAACGACGGCATCCACATGAATAGCGTCGACACGGGCTGGGTCACGGACGAAGACCCGGCGCAATTCGCGGAGCGCAAGACGGTGGAGCACCGTTTCGCCCCGCCCCTCGACATCGTCGACGGCGCAGCGCGCATCGTCGATCCGATCATCGTCGGCTTCAACACGGGCGAGCACCCCTGGGGCCGGTTCTTCAAGGACTACAAACCCACCGACTGGTGACCTGCCGAGAAACTCCTGAACCTGGTTATAGAGCGAACCAGGTTCAGTTCTTGTTCCGAACCAGATTCGAGGGTTTCGCTTCCCGACCCGAAAGGCCCTTGTTCCGAACCTGGTTCGCTTTTTAACCAGGTTCGAGAGTTTCGCCTCACGCCCCGAGCCCGAACGGGCTCCCTTCGGAGTCGCGGCAAATCGCCCAGCGCTCGCCAGAGTGCACGACGTCACCGCCGAGTTCGACGACGCGCGCGAGCGCCGCACTCATCTCGGCGACCCGGAAGTACGCCAGCGAGAACCGATCCCCCGGCCCAGGCCCACGCTCGTGCAGCCCGAACGCCGGTCCGTCGCCGTGGCTCTGCAAGCCCTGGCCCTCGGAAGCGGTCCGCGAATCGAGCGACACCTCGAGTAGCCCTTCCCAGAAGCGCTGAGCCCGCCCGAGATCGTCGGCCGGAAACTCGATCAAATCGATCGGCGTCACCCGTTCAGCCTATGCCGCCGCGGGGCGGTTCGCGGCTACCGTCGGAGCATGAGCACTGCACTCGAGACACTGACCGACCGCTTCGGCTTCCCAGCGTTCCGCCCCGGCCAGGAGCAGGTCGTCGAGTCGCTGCTCGCCGGGCGCTCCGCTCTCGCCGTCTTTCCGACCGGGGCGGGGAAGAGCCTCTGCTATCAGCTGCCCGCACTGATGCTCGACGGTGTCACGGTCGTCGTGTCGCCGCTGATCGCGCTGATGAAGGATCAGATCGACCTGCTCGCGCGCCAGGGCGTCGACGCCGCGCGGCTCGACTCGAGCCTCGATGCGAACGAGGTGCGCGCCGTCTCTGACAGCCTGCGCGCCGGCAGCCTGAAGCTCTTGTACGTCGCTCCGGAGCGCTTCAACAATGAGCGTTTCCTCGCGCAACTCGGCGACACGAAGATCGCGCTATTCGCAGTCGACGAAGCACACTGCATCTCGGAGTGGGGGCACAACTTCCGCCCCGACTATCTGAAGCTCGCGGCGCGCGCACGCGAGCTCGGCGCCGAGCGTGTGCTCGCGTTGACCGCGACCGCGACGCCTGCGGTCGTCGAAGACATCCGCGCAGGCTTCGGGATCGAGGAGCGCGACTCGGTCGTCACGGGCTTCTACCGACCGAACCTGACGCTGTTGATGACGCCGCTGACGGCAGCCGAACGCGACCAGGCGCTGATCGACCGCCTGCGCGAGCGGCCGCCGGGCTCGACGATCGTCTACGTGACGTTGCAGCGCACGGCGGAGCGCGTCGCCGCGCTGCTTGCCGCGGCTGGGCTGCCGGCGCGCGCCTACCACGCGGGCATGAACACCGACGACCGCGTGGACGTGCAGGAGTGGTGGACACATTCGGACGCGAATATCGTCGTCGCGACGATCGCGTTCGGCATGGGGATCGACAAGGCCGACGTGCGCTACGTCTACCACCTGAACCTGCCGAAGGGCCTCGAGTCGTATTCGCAGGAGATCGGGCGCGCCGGCCGCGACGGCGCACCGAGCATCTGCGAGCTCTTCGCCTGCCGCGACGATGTGCCGACGCTCGAGAACTTCGCCTTCGGCGACACGCCGACGTCGGAGGCGATCGCAGGCCTCCTCGACGACGTGTTCGCGCACGTGGAGGGCGAGCAGTTCGCGGTCTCGGAGTACGAGCTGTCGGCGCGCCACGATGTGCGGCCGCTCGTTCTGAAGACGATCCTCACCTACCTCGAGCTCGACGGTTTTCTCGAGCAAGGCACGCCGTTCTATGCGGGCTACAGCGTGCGCCCGGCGAGCGGCGAGTGGGATGACGTCTACGCGACGTTCGACGCCGACCGCGCCGACTTCCTGCGCCGCGTGCTTGCGAGCGGCAA
>JAYUEQ010000189.1:0-2664 GCA_043739205.1 Thermoleophilia bacterium | reverse complement strand
CAGGACGTGGCGTTCACCGTCGAGGAGGTAGCAGTCGGCCGCGTCGGCCTCGAGCAGCTTCGTCACCTCTTCGACCAGGCGCTGCAGAACCGTCTCGATCTCGAGCTCGCTCGTCACGACCTGCGCCGCGTGGAGGAGTGCAGCTTGTTGCTGAAGCCGGCGCTCGTTCTCCGAGAGCAACCGCGCGGTCTGCAGCGCCGACCCGATCTCGTGCTCGACCGTGTCGACCAGGAACTGCTCGCCCGGGGTCAGCGGCGCCACGCGCGCGAACTTCACTCCGTCGGTCGTGATCTCGATCGAATCGAGGCTCAAGGCCCGGGTCAGCTCATCGCGGGCGACGCGCACGACTTCGGCCGGGTCGAGCTCCGCGCGAATGTGGCGGACGATGTCTGCGATGCGCTGCTCACGCTCGAGCGCATCTGAGAGCGCCGACGCTGACCGCAACCGGTCGAGCGCAAGTGCCGCCTCCGAGGAAAGCGCCTGCAGGAGCGCGAGCTCCTCCGTCGAGAACGCCCGCTTGACATCGGTCGAAGCGACCGAGAGCACGCCGATCACGCGCTCCTCGGCGATCATCGGGATCCACGCGCCGCTCTGGGCTCCGACGTGCTTCACGAGCCGCGGGCTGACGAGCGTCGAGCTCGCAACGTCGTACACCGTCACCGGCGCAGCGTCGAACACGACGCTCGCGATCCCGGAGGGCTCGTTGCGCAGGTCAATGTTCACCGTGGCCCACCACTCCGCCGCCTGACCGTTCAGCTCGGCGTAGACACCCTTGCCGTGATCGTTGTCGCCGGTGACGACCGTGACGCCCGCGAACCCAACGCCGAGCAGCGAGGTGACCTGCCGCGCGAGCGGTCGCGCGACTCCGACCAGGTCGTGTGCCCGGCCGAGCGCATTCGAGAGCTCGGCCACCGCGCCAAGCTCCCGGTCGCGGGCCGAGACGCGCTCCTCCGCCTCCTTCGTCCGGCCGATCCCACCGACGACGAATGCCCGGTCACCCCAGCGAGCGAGGAGGAGCAGCGCCGGGAGCAACGCCAGCAGCACCGCGGCGAGCGAGAGCCAAATATGCCCGCCGAACGGCCTCCGCTCACGCAAGACGAGCACGCCGAAGATCCCGGAGGCCATCGCGAACCCCGGGAAAACGAGCACGACCGCCCAGTCGAGCGGATGGGCGCGGGCACGGTCGCGCCAGAGCGGGGGCAACACGGCCCCCGTCACCGCCGCGTACGCGGCGGCAAGCAAAAGCAACGGCAAGCCGTTGAACAGAACCGCTTCGGTTGCCTGGCTCACCTGGGTGCCAAATGGTACGCCGCCCGATCAATACGCGCCCACCTTGCAAAGATGGGCCTCCTGGCCCATTTCATTAGGACATCGGCGGAGCTAGCGTGGACGGCACTGGGCGATGCGAACCGCGGCGCACGTTCCTGGTCATAGCCGCGGTAAGCAATCACGAGAGGCCCGCTGCGACGACCCCCCGAAGCAGCGGGCCTCTTCGTTTTCGGTGTCAGACACTGCTCGTGTGCTGACACCTTTGGAAGCGCGGAGGCAGCTCGAACTGGTGTCAGACACCGGTTCGAACTGCGTGCTGCGTTCGCCCTGCCTGGCCGGTGTCAGACACCCGGCTACGATGGATTCGTGGTCAGGAAGGTCCTCCTCGCGTCCCCCCGCGGCTACTGCGCCGGGGTCGAGCGCGCCGTCGACACGGTCGAGAAGGCGCTCGAGCTCTACGGGCCACCCGTGTACGTGCGCAAGCAGATCGTCCACAACCTGCACGTCGTCCGCGACCTCGAGGCGCGCGGCGCGGTCTTCGTCGACGAAGAGACCGAGGTGCCGGAGGGCGCGACGGTGGTCTTCTCCGCGCACGGCGTCGCGCCGTCGGTGCACGCGAACGCGGCCGCCCGGCAGCTGAACACGATCGACGCGACCTGCCCGCTCGTCACGAAGGTGCACGTGCAGGCCCGCCGCTACGCAGCCTCCGGCTACACCGTCCTCCTGATCGGCCACGAAGGTCACGAAGAGGTGGTCGGGACGATGGGCGAAGCGCCCGACTCGATCGTGCTCGTCGAGTCCATCACCGACGCAGAAGCGTTGACGTTTCCGGAGGGCACACGCCTCGCCTACGTGACGCAGACGACGTTGTCGGTCGACGAGACAGGCGAGATCATCACCGCGCTTCGTCGGCGCTTCCCCGACATCCATGCGCCGAAGAAGGAAGACATCTGTTATGCGACCTCCAACCGCCAGTGGGCGGTCAAGGAGATGCTCGGCGAGATTCAGCTACTGCTTGTGATCGGGTCGCGCAACTCGTCCAACTCGAACCGGCTCGTCGAAGTCGCACGCGCGAACGGCGTCGCATCGCACCTGATCGACGACGAGACCGAGATCGACGAAACCTGGGTCGACGGCGTCGAGGTCGTCGGCGTCACCTCGGGTGCATCCGCGCCCGAGAAGCTCGTCGAGCGTGTGTGCGACTGGTTCCGGGCGCGCGGCACGACAGAGATCGAGCCGTATCGGCTCGTCGACGAAGACGTCGAGTTCCGCCTGCCGGTCGAGCTCCGCCGCGAACTCGCGCTCGCCGACGCTCAGCGTTAAGAGCAAAACTCATGAACCTGGTTCACAAACCGAACCAGGTTCAGATCGGGAACCGAACGTGGTTCGCTCTTT